>NZ_JBVIRA010000039.1:0-53532 GCF_055576575.1 Streptomyces sp. NPDC033270 | reverse complement strand
GACAGACCGTAGGACGAAGTCCGTAGGGCTGTCACCGCACCCGACAACCCACGCCCGCCGCAGGCGCAACGGCGAACAACCACCACGGGGCCGCAGCCGACAAACAACCGCCCGCCGCAGGCGCAACGGCGCGAAAGCCAGACAAGTCGGCCGCAGCAAAGCGCAGCGGAGGGGCCCGCCGCAGGCGACACGGCGAGAAACCAGCACGGCGCCGCAGACAAAGACGTGGGATTAGCTGGGCCCACCGGCCCGAGGAAAGCTGACTTCTACCCGCCGGTTCTTCGTGCGGCCTTCCTCCGTGCTGTTGTCCGCGATCGGGTACTGCTCGCCGTAGCCGCGGATCTGGAAGGCGACGGACGAGCCGAGGTCCTTGGCCAGCTCCTGCTGGACGGCGTTGGCGCGCTTGCGGGACAGCGTCAGGCCGTGGCCCGCCGAGCCGAGGTTGTCGGTGAAACCGAAGACCCGCAGGCTGGTGGCGTGCTGCCGCTTGATCTCGGCGGCGATGGTGGCGATCCGCGACAGCGCGTCCGGCGACAGCTCGGCGCTGTCCTTGCCGAAGAGGACCTCGGCCTGGAGCGCGAAGGTCACGTTGTCGTTGGTGTCCTGGCGGCGCTCGGAGCCGTCGTCCGTCTCGACGATGGACTTGATGTTGAGGACCTTGGACGGGGCGAGCTTGGCCCCCTGGACCATCCGCAGGTCGGGGTCGCCGGGGTCGATGCGGACCGGGGGGCTGGAGTCCTCGGTCACGCCCGGCGGGTCGGCATGGGCGGCGGGGGCCGTGAGCACCACGGTCAGCAGCAGGGCGACGGCAGCGGTCACGGCGGTACGGGCGCGGGGTGCACGCGGGGTCCAGGGCAGCGGGGTCACGGTCATCGGGGCGGCCCGCTCAGTCCGTGATCTGCACGCTGGCCGGCGGCATGGTCGGCAGCTGGAAGTCGACCTCGGTCACCTTGGCCGGCGGCGCCGGGAACTGCGCGAATATCGGACGGCTGGCCCCCGGCATCAGGCCGCTCAGCCCGGTCGTGCACAGGCACTCGCCGTTGGTGTCGCGCAGCACGAGATACCGCTTCTTGCCCGCCTTGTCGACCAGGGTGGCTCCGGAGATGGAGGAGCGGGAGCGCAGCTCGGTCTCGTTGGAGCGCCAGTCGATGGCGTTGAAGGCGCGGCTGCCGTGGTTGGTCACCGTGCCGTTGACGGTGACGAAGCCGCCGGAGTCCCGGACGACGGAGTTGAGGGTGACCACCACGCCGTCGGGGCCCTTCATCTCGCCGATCACCTTGGCGGAGTCGGCCGCGGGCGTGCCGGGGCCGCTGTCCTTGGGGGCGGTGCTGCGGGCCGGCGGCTTCTTGTCGTCGGTCGCCTGCGAACCGCCGTCACCGCCGCCACCACAGCCGGCCACGACGAGAGCCAGGCCGGCAGCGCTCGCCATGGCGACCGCTCCCCTGGCGGCCTTCGTGGTGCGCCGAATCCTCATGGATGCGATTCCTTCGATCGTCGTGTGGTCGGTCGGGTCGGTGCGGTGGCGGTCGGGGTGGTGCGGGTCCGGCCTCAGCGGGCCAGGCGTACGGAGAACAGGTCGGCGGCGTCGGGGGGATCCTGGAGGTTTGCGGGGTCGAGCGTCCATCCCTTGCCGTCGCAGGTGATCTTGATTGCGGCGGGCTCGGGGGCGTCCTTGCCGTCCTTGCCCTTGTCGGGCTTGTCGGGCGGGCCGCCGTCGTCCTCGGCCGGGTCGAGGGTGCAGCGCGGTCTGACGACGGAGGTCGCCCCGGCCGACGCGTGCTTGCTCTCGGTGCCGGGGATGACCGAACGGCCCACGGTGTCGCTGGTCTTGATGGTGACGGCGAACGAGGTGGGCCAGGAGTCCGGGGTGCAGGAGGCGACCTCGGCGTCGTTGCGGCCGGCGAACCAGTCCGCGCTCGCGCAGGCCCCGTCGGACGGGGCGCCGCGCCCGTTCAGCAGATCCTCCCAGGCGGCCCGGTCGCTCTCGTACCGCCCGTCGCGGAGGCCGTCGAGCACGCCCTTGGCCAGCAGTTCGCGGTACTTCTGGCCGGCGGCGAGCGCGGCCGCGTCGGCGGCGGTCTGCGCGCCGTTGCGGGTGGCCGCCGCCTGGCCCACGGCGAAGAACGCGAGCGCGAGAAAGAGCAGGCCCCCGACCGCAACGATGTAGAGCGGAAAGGCCTGCCCGGCGTCGCGCCGGCTGCGGCGCGTGATCGTGGCCGTCACGGCGGCGGTGGTGGTGCCTAGATACCGACGACGTCGGAGATCTTGTTGGCGATGGCGTTGGCGATCTGACTGCCGAAGTCCGTGGTCGACAGGACCAGGACGATCGCCACGACCACCGCGATGATGCCGAGGTACTCGATCGAGGTCTGTCCCCGGTCGTTCCCCAAAACCCGCTTCGCCATCGAATTCCCCTCCATGGGCGGCCGTACCGCTCTGGTCCGGCTGGTCTGCCCCCGTGGTGTCGGCGCGTTCGTCCGCGCTCATGACACGAGAAAAGTACGCCGGAACAGCGTTCCCGGAACAGGGATTCCGAACCCCTTCCTTTAGAAGGGGCACGGGCAACGGACACAACGGCGCGATTCGGCCACTCAGCCACACCCTGTCCACCCCCGTTCCCCCTTCGGGACACTGCCCCGCTCCGATGCCCATACGGGCCGGCGGGCCGCGGCGCACCGCGGCGCGGACCCGTCCGCCGGCCCACCCACTGTGGCACAACTCGTTGCTCCTGCGAAGGCGTTGTCGCGAAGCGCACGGTGAACCGTACGCATCCGGCCGGGCACGGGGCGCTGCCGCCGGGCGCACCCGCCGCCTTGGGTCCGTGGCGGGTGCGGCACGGTCAGTCGCCCATCAGGGAGCCGAAGTTGGTGCCCGAGCCGAGGAAGAAACCGGCGATGAGCAGGATCATCGTGGCCGGGACCATGAAGGTGGTGACGACCATGGTGGCCTTGGGGACCGCGCGGGCGGCCCGCCGCCGGGCGTTCTGGGCGTCGGTGCGCCGCATGTCGTTCGCGATCTGGATCAGGGTCTCGACGATGGGCGAGCCCAGCTCCTCGCCCTGCTGCAGGGCGGTGACGAACTGGGCGACCTGTTCCGAGTCGTTGCGTTTGCGCAGTTCTTCGAAGGCGGCGCGGCGGCTGACGCCCATGTCCATCTGCCGGAGCGTGATGCGGAGTTCATCGGCCCAGGGGCCCTCGTACTTCTCCGCGACGCGGTCCAGTGCCTGGCGGAAGCTCAGACCGGCGCTGACCACGACGGCGAGCACGTCCAGAAAGTCCGGAAGAGTGCGCTCGATGGTGTCCTTGCGCTGGCGGATGGCGGCCCAGATGCCGACCTCGGTCCAAAAGAGGCCGAAGAGCACCATCAGGACGCCGAGAACCGGCTGGCCGCGCAGGAACATCACCAGCGCGCCGAAGAATCCGAGGGCGCCGTAGACCGCGCGACGGGCGGCGTAGCGGTCGACGGTCAGCCCGCCGGGGTTGCCGGCCAGGTCGATGCGGCGGCGGATGCGGGCAGTGCGCCTGTCGCCCATCAGGCGCAGCACGAGCGGTGCGTAGCGCATGCCGGCCCGGTCCACGGCGGAGCCGACGGCCGTCGTACGGGTCGAGCCGACCTCCAGCGACAGCGCCAGGTCGGGCGGCAGCCGGGCCTCGCGGCGGTAGAGGGCGATGCCGCAGCAGATGCCGACGACCGAGAGCGCCAGGGCCGCGGCCAGCACCATTGCGATTCCCATACCGTCTTCCGTTCCCCTCAGACGTCGATCTTGGACAGGCGGCGGATGAAGAAGAAGCCGAGCCCGTAGAGGGCGAAGGCCACCACGACCGCGAGCTGGCCGAGGAACGAGGAGGTCATCCGGTCGATGGCGCCGGGGGCGATGCGGTTCATCAGCAGCAGGGTGCCGATGCCCAGCAGCGGGACCACATAGGCGGTGACCACCACCTGGGAGAGCTGGGTGCGGACCTCGCGACGGGTCTCCTTGCGCTCCTCCAGGGTCTTGGTGAGGTTGCGCAGCGAGCCGACGACGGTGCCGCCGGCGCGGTTGGCGAGCACCAAGGTGGTGACCAGGACGACCAGTTCGCGGGACGGGAGGCGTTCGGCCAGCTCGCCGAGCGCCTCGTCGATGGAGTGGCCGACGGAGAGCTTGTCGGAGACCTTCGCCAGCTCCTCGCCGGCCGGTGCCTCCAGCTCCTCGGCCGCCATGCCCAGTGCCGTGCGCAGCGCCAGCCCGGCCTGGGTGGCGTTGGCGAGGATCCGGGAGAGCTCGGGCAGCTGGTTGATGAACTTCTCGATGCGCTTCTGGCGCTGCCAGTTGAGGAACGCGAACGCCGCCCAGATCGCGACGAGTGCGGCGATCGGACCGAAGAACGGGGCGAGGACGGCCTGGGCGATCAGCCACAGGGCGAGGACGGCGGCGAGCATGCCGACGAAGAACTCACCGGGGGTGACGTCCAGGCCGGTGGCGGCCAGCCGCAGTTCGAGGCGGCGGCCGAAGCGGGTGCCGCGCAGGGTGCGGTCCACGGACGGGAAGCGGCGCCGCCGTCCGGCCACCGGCAGCCCGTGGTCGTCGTCGAGCCGGTCGACGACGGCCTGCCGCTGGGCGCGGCCGGCCGCGTAAGTGCGTACGCCGGCGATCGCCAGCACCCCGCACAGCAGCGTGGCCCCGATGGTGAGCTGGACGAGGTGCGTCCCGGTGGCCGCGATCGGCCCCCCGGCGGCGGTGGTCAGGGCCCAGCCGGTCATGAGGTGGCCCTCCGGGTGGCGAGTTGGTCGTCGGTGGCCGCGACGCCGAAGGCTGGCGGGGTGGGCTCGCTCGCCATGAAGAGGCGTTCGGCGACCCGGCGGGGCAGCGGGAAGTAGCGGAAGCGGCCGTGCACGATGCGGTCGGCGCCCATCGGTTCGGCCTCGAAGCGGCAGACCGTGGTGATCCGGTAGTCCTCGTGGCCGCGTGAGCCGAGGATGGCGATCTCGCTGATCCGGCGGGAGCCGTCGGCGTGCCGGGTGAGCTGGACCAGGCAGTCGACGGCGCTGTTGATCTGGTCCCGCAGCGCCTCGAAGGGGATCTTGACGTCCGACATGGAGGCCAGTGTCTGCAGCCGCATCAGGGCGTCCTCGGCGCTGTTGGCGTGGACGGTGGCGAGCGAGCCGTCGTGGCCGGTGGACATGGCCTGGAGCATGTCGAGGGTCTCGCCGCCGCGCACCTCGCCGACGATGATGCGGTCGGGGCGCATGCGCAGGGAGTTGCGCACCAGGTCGCGGATGGTGATGCGGCCCTTGCCCTCCACGTTGGGGGGCCGGGACTCCAGCCGGATGACGTGGGACTGCTGGAGCTGGAGTTCGGCGGCGTCCTCGACGGTGATGATCCGCTCCCCGTCGGGGATCAGTCCGGAGAGCGCGTTGAGCAGGGTGGTCTTGCCGGCGCCGGTCGCGCCGGAGACCACCACGTTGAACTTGGCGCGGACCAGCCCGGCCAGCAGCATCAGCATCTGTTCGTCGAGCGTGCCCATGCCGATGAGCTCGGACAGGGTGTAGGCGCGCGGGAAGCGGCGGATGGTGAGCGTGGCGCCGTTCAGGGCGAGCGGCGGGATGATGACGTTGACCCGCTCGCCGGACGGCAGCCGGGCGTCGACCATCGGATTGGACTCGTCCACGCGGCGGTTGACGGTGGAGACGATCCGCTCGATGGTCTGCATCAGCTGCTCGTGGGAGGCGAACCGCACGGGGACCAGCTCGACCCGGCCGGAGCGCTCGACGTAGACCTGGTCCGGGCCGTTGACCATGATCTCGGTGATCGAGGCGTCCTCCAGCAGCGGCTCCAGGACCCCGAGGCCGAGCGCCTCGTCGACCACCCGGCGGATGAGCTGGGCGCGTTCGGCCGTCGACAGCACCGGGCCCTCGCGGCTGATGATGTGGCCCAGTACCCGCTCCAGCCGCGAGCGGCGCTCGGCCGCGGCCAGCGAGGACATCTCGGCGAGGTCGATCTCCTCCAGCAGCTTGGCGCGGTAGACGGCGACCATATGGCTGTCCTGGCGCGCCTCGCCGGCCGGTTCGGGGGCGACGATCCTGCTCTTGAGGCTCATCGCCGGGGTGCTCCTGGTGCGTTTCGTGCCACTGGCACTCCTGGTGCTCCTTCGCGCATACGCGCTGCGCTGGGTGTCTCGGGGCGGGGCATGGTGGCGCTGCGGCTGGCGGAGCCGAAGTCGACGCCGGGGATGAGGGAGGGGATCCGCACGGTCGCGGTCGCCCGGACCGCGCCGCCCGAGCCGCCCACGGTGATCGACGCGTCGTCGGCGACCCAGCCGGACATCGCGGCCCGGCCTGCGGTCTGCGGATCGCTCTCCCGGTCGGCCCGGTCCATCGAGGCGGTACGGGCCGCGGCGCGCGCTCCGGTGCCGGCCTGTTGGACGGCGTACGCCGCCAGGCCCAGCTGGACCACGGCCAGCGCGACCAGCAGCAGGATCGGCAGGAAGCCGAGGAACTCGATGGACACCTGGCCCCGGTCGCGGCCGTGGCCGCGCAGCCGGGCGGCACGGCGCGGGCGGGCCGGGACGCGCGGGCGGCGGCCGGGGGTGACGGGGGTGCGTGCGGCGGTCATCCTCGGTCCTCCTTCGCGGCGCCGGCCGTGCCGGTGACCGTCCACGGGAAGTCGCCCGCGCCGGGGAAGAGCACCGGGACCTTGATCTTCACCGTGGCCTTCCACAGGCCGGACCCGGTGCCGCAGGAGGTCGAGGCGCCGGCCCGCCAGGCGGACGGGAGCTGGTCCTCGGCGGCGGTGCGGCAGGCGCCCGCGCCGCCGCCCTCCGTGGCGGTGGCGGCCCGCGCGCCCCGGTCGGCGGAGTGCGCGGCGAGCGAGTAGGTGTACCCGACCAGCACGAACTGCCACAGCAGGACGAGTACCAGCAGGATCAGCGGGAGCAGCCCCAGGAACTCCACGGAGACCTGCCCGCGGTCGTTGCCACCCAGGGGGCGCCGCACCGCTCAGCCCTCCTCGTAGGGACCGGCCGGATCGAACGGCCCGGGGCCGCCGGCCGCCGCGGCCGGCCCCCGCCGCGCCCCGAACCGGGTGCCGGACCCCGACCCGGCCCCGGACGCGGACCCCGATGCCGGGCCCGGACCCGTCCCGGAACCGGGAGCCGCCCCCGCCGTGAGGGCCTTGCGCTTGCGCCCCGTCAGCGACGGACGCGCCCGATGGCTGCCCCGCCCCTGCCGCGCGGCCGGTGACTCCACCAGCCCCAGCTCGCCCGCCAGCGCCCACAGCGCCTGCTTGACCGTCGACCGGCCGTCCAGGTCCTGCATCCGCCCGGCGTCGACGCAGGGCTGCAACTCCTTGAAGGCGGCCGGGACATGGGTGCGGGCTACGTGGGTGCCGGTGGCCTTGGCGACCAGCGGCGGCTGGATCTCGGTGCCGCGGGTGAGGCGGTTGACCACCGTCGTGGTGTCCTCCGCCTTGCGGATCTGCAGCCGGTCCCACAGCCGCACCTGCCGCTTGGCGGCGCGTACGGCCACCACGTCCGGGGTGGTCACCAGCAGGGCGGCGTCGGCGAGTTCGACGGCGGCGGCGTTCGCGGACTGCATCTGGGAGCCGCAGTCGACCAGCACCACCTCGTAGCGGGAGCGCAGTGCGCCGATGATCTGGCGGGCCGCGCGGTCGTCGACCTCCTCGCCGCGCTCGCCCTCCTCCGGCGCCAGCAGCAGTCCCAGCCCCGTGTGGTGGTCGTGCACCGCGTCCTGGAGCACCCGTACGGAGATGTCCTGGATGCCCGCCAGGTCGACGACCGAGCGGCGGAACTGGACGTCCAGGTAGGAGGCGACGTCGCCGGACTGCAGGTCGAGGTCGACCAGCGCGACGCTGCGGCCCGCGGCCCGCGCGGCCAGCGCCAGCTGCACCGCGGTGACCGTCGTGCCGACCCCGCCCTTGGCACCGGTGACGGTCACCAGCGTCCCGGCCGGCCCGGGTGCGGCCTCCGGGCCGGCCCCCAGGTGGACCCGTACGCCCGCCGACCACTGGGCGGCGGCCTGCACCCGGGCGGCCAACTCCTCGTAGCCGAGCGGCAGTCCGACGATGCCGCGGGCGCCGGCGTCCATCGCCGCGGAGAACAGCGCGGGCCCGGCGTCCGTGGTGATCAGCACGACGCCGACCGCGGGGAAGCGCAGCGCCACCTCGCGGATCACCTCCAGCGCCGGTGTCGGGCCGATCCGTTCGTGGACCAGCACGACCTCGGGGAGCGCCTCGACGGCCGAGGGCGCGCCGGCGGCGGAGGTGGCCTGGCCCGCCGGCGGGGCCGCACCGCTTCCGGCGGCGGCGCCGGCCAGGGCGTCGATCAGCGCCGCGGAGTCGGCGACGGCGGGCGCGGGTTCGGCGTCCGGCAGCTGGTCGAGCAGCGAGGACACCGCACGTGCGGCGTCCGGGTCGCCGATCGCGGCGAGGATGCGGATGGTCACCTGAGCCTCCCGGTCACTTGTCGCCGTCGAGGGTGTAGGTGCGCTGGCCGGGCGGGATGGCGGCCTCGTTGCCCGGGGCGAGCAGGGCAAGCCGTACGTGGGAGGCGAAGGACTCGGCGTACGCGACCCGCTGGGCGTCCTTGGTGTCCAGCGCGAAGGTGATCGGGACGGCCTCGCCGGCCTGCCGTCCGGTGGTGGTGTCCCCGGGGTCCTTGGCCTCCAGGGGCGTCAGCTTGCCGACGTCGATGACCTGGGCGCCGGCGACGATGACCTTGGAGACCGGCTTGTCCTCGGGGCGCTTGCCCTCGAAGGTGGCGTAGATGTTCACCCGGGCACCGGGGTTGATCTTGCCGGCCACTCCGGTGGCGGCGTCGATCATGATGGCGATCTCCTGCTGTCCGGGCTTCAGCGCGGGCCGCTCGACGATCATGTCGACCTGGAGCAGCGAACCCTTCTTGAGCGGGGTCACCGCGATCTTGCCGCTGACCTTGTCCAGGTCGGTCACGGCGGTCGGCGGCAGCCAGCGCTGCGGCATCTTCACCTTCTCGAACTGCCCGGGATCCAGCGGTTTATAGGCCGCGACATCCGTCCTGAGCCGGTACGCGGTCTTTTCGGGGCCGACCTTGGACTCGACGTTCTTGATCACCGACAGTACGCCGACGAACGCGCCGACCGCGCACAGGAGCGACAGGAGCAGCAGGATCACTCCGCGGCGCTGACGTGAGTTCATGGGGCAGGGACCTCGATCGGGGCGGGGACGGGGCGGGCGGTCGTCGTGGGTGGGGGCGGTCGGGCTCGCGGCGGCGGGGATCAGCGCACGCGGGCCACCGTCCGCGGGGCACCGGGGACTTCGTGGTGGGCGGACAGATCGGGGTGGCCGGGCAGGTCGGGATGGCCGGCGAAGTCGGGGTGACCGGGCAGGTCCCAGCGGCCGGGGGCACCGGGGCCGTCGCACGCGTAGGGGTTCCCCGGCACGGGGCGCCCGGACCCGTAGGGGTTCCCCGGCACAGGGCGCCCGGACCCGTAGGGGTTCCCCGGAACTCCGCCTTCCGGGCCACCCGTTGCGGCACCCGGCCCGCGGACGTCCAGCTGGCCGGGTGCGGTGCCGCCGCCGGGCGCACCGCTCCGTACGCCCGTGACGCCGGGCACCCCCGACGGGGCGACCGGGGACAGTCCGCGCTGCGTCCACGGCGCGAGCGGCTGCCCGGATTCCGCGGCCGGCTCCTGGGCGGACTCAGGCTGTGCGGGCGTGGCCGGATCCGGCGCGGCGGCCGGATCCGGCGCCGCTATGGCCGCGGGGTGGCGGCCGGAGGAGCCGCCCCGTGCGGCCCGGTTGCGCGCCAGCGGCGCCGCGCAGAACGCGCAGTGGTCGCCGAGGACCTCCAGGCCGCACCAGCCGCACTCCGCCCGCCGTACCGACGCCACCAGCTGGCGGAGCACCGACGGGTCGGGGATGGCCGCGGCGAACTCGATCAGCTTCTGGGTCCCCCACCACCGGGCGGACTCCGCGGGCAGCCGCTCCTCGTAGGCCGCCCGCACCTGCCAGGCCGGGGCGAGCGACGCGGTCACCCACTCCGCGGTGAGCTGGCCGCGGGCGACCGCGAGGTGGGTGGCGAATCCGGGGGCCGGCAGCCCGGCCTCGGTGCTGTGCCGGTCCAGGTGCAGCAGCCGCGGCTCGGGGTTGGCCAGCACCGCGAAGTGCGCGCCGGGCAGCCAGGACTTCATGTGGGAGCGCAGATCGACCTCGACCCGGTCCAGGCCGCTGACGCTGCCCAGCAACGCGCCCGCGTGGATGTAGTGGCTCAGCAGCCGCGCCGAACTGGCCAGCACACCGGGGCTGAAGCCGCACAGCGACAGCTGCCGCAGCTGCCGGGCGAGCAGCGCCACGCCCAGCGGCGGCAGGGACACCGGCACGATGGCGACCCGGTCGCTCTCCAGGACGGCGCGCAGGGTGTGCAGCCGACGGACGTGCTCCGGCGGGCAGGCGGAGGAGTACAGCGCGACGAGGTGGCCGTGGTGCTCCAGCACCGCGGCGAGTTCCGTCAGCGCGTCGTCCAGCGGCTGCAGCCGCGGCGCCTGGAGGACGACGGCGGCGGGGGTCTGCCGGTCGGTCGCCGGCAGCGCGAGGTCAGGGCTGGTGACTGCAATCGCGGTCGGCACGTCGCTCCCCCACTCCCTTCGGCCTCCGGGGGTCCCGGGACCGCGGATCGGCACAGCTCTGCGCCATAGGCGCCATACGCTCAGCACTTTATCCACAGACATACGCCCCAGAGAACACGTTCTGGGCTACTCGTCATCACGAGCACCCCCTAGGGAAATAGCGCATACCCCCCGAGCGACGACTACGCGAACACCGGCCCGTGTCCGGGCCCTTGACAGGCTCAATGGTCTGGACCACCTTGTACGGCAAGCGCAGGGGCCCCTGAATGCGCATCCGCACCACTCCCCCCAACTTCCCCCCACTCGGAGGCAGTCGTGGTTCGCGCACGATCAGGAAGACTCCCCAAGCGGCTGCCGGCCGGGCTGGCCGCCGCCGTACTGGCCGCGGCCGGCGCCCTCGTGGCCGGCACCGCCCACGCCGCCGAGGACCACCCCGCCCCGGCCTCCCCCGCGGCACACGCCGCCGCCGTCCCCGCGCACGCCCTCACCGGCTACTGGCAGAACTTCGACAACGGCGCCACGGTGCACAAGCTCAAGGACGTCGACGACGCCTACGACATCATCGCGGTCTCCTTCGCCGACGCGGCCGGCCAGCCGGGCGCCGTCACCTTCCACCTGGACCCGGCCGTCGGCTACGGCTCGGTCGACGACTTCAAGGCGGACATCAAGGCCAAGCAGGCCGCCGGCAAGTCGGTGATCGTCTCCGTCGGCGGCGAGAAGGGCGCGGTGTCCGTCAACGACGACGCCTCGGCGAAGAACTTCGCCGACTCCGTCGGCACGCTGATGGACGAGTACGGCTTCGACGGCGTCGACATCGACCTGGAGAACGGCCTCGACTCGACCTATATGACCAAGGCGCTCAAGGCCGTGCACGCCGCGCACGGCGACGTCGTGGTGACCATGGCACCGCAGACCATCGACATGCAGTCACCGCAGAACGAGTACTTCAAGACGGCGCTGGCCGTCAAGGACTTCCTGACCGTCGTCAACATGCAGTACTACAACAGCGGTTCGATGAACGGCTGTGACGGCAAGGTCTACGCACAGGGCACGGTCGACTTCCTGACCTCGCTCGCCTGCATCCAGCTGGAGGGCGGCCTGGACCCCTCCCAGGTAGGCATCGGCGTCCCGGCGTCCTCGAAGGCGGCGGGCAGCGGATATGTGGCACCGGGCGTCGTCAACGCCGCGCTGGACTGCCTCACCAAGGGCAGCGGCTGCGGCTCCTTCAAACCGTCGAAGACCTACCCGGGGCTGCGCGGCGCGATGACCTGGTCGACCAACTGGGACGCCGCGAACGGCGGTGAGTTCGCCGGCCAGGTGGGCGGCCACGTCCACGGCCTCCCGTAGAGCGCCACCCCCCACAGCCAGGTCCCGCGCACCGTGTGCCCGGGGCCTGGCTGCTCGCATGTCACGTCCCCGCGTCGGTTCACCTGCGGTCGCCGCCGGCTTCGGCAGCGTTTGTCGTGCGCATTGTGAGCTCCACCGCCCCGCGAGGCAATCAATCTCCCCAAAACGACGGCAAGTTGACGGATTCGGCGGCGACCCCGCTCGCCCGGGCCGCCGCAGATATGGCCAGCCGGCACCTTGACCCAGCCATGCCAAGCCTCAACACTGACGCCGTCGCTTCGACTCACACCCCCCACAGGAGACCGCATGCGACCACGAATACGCGGCGGACGCACCACTGTCCTCGCCGCACTCCTCTCCCTCGCGCTCGCCGGCCCGATCGCCGCGGCCGCCCAGGCGCAGAACCCTCCACCCGGCCAGTCCGCCACGGGCGCCGCCCGCGCCGCCGAACGCCCCCACCAGTACGAGGTGACCGGCCCCGCCACCGCCGTGGCCCGCGCCGCGCTCGCCGCGACCGGCGTCAGCATCGACGAGGTGCACGCCCGGTCCGTCGTCGTCACCGCCGACCGGGCCCAGGCCGACCTGGTCCGCAGCCTCGGCCACCGGGTGCGCCAGTTGCCCGACCCGCCGGGCGCCGCCAAGGGCACGCCGCCGACCCGCGTCAAGGACTTCCCGCAGGGCTACACCGGCTACCACACCTACGACGAGGCCACGAAGGAGATCGACGGCCTGGTCGCCAAGTACCCGGAGATCCTCAGCAAGCAGAAGATCGGCACCTCCCACGAGGGCCGGGACATCCTCGCCCTCAAGCTCAGCAAGAACGTCGCCAAGGACGAGAAGGAACCCGAGGTCCTCTTCACCGCCCACCAGCACGCCCGCGAGCACCTCACCGTCGAGATGGCCCTCTACCTCCTGGGCGAGTTCACCTCGAAGTACGGCTCCGACGACCGCGTGACCAAGATGCTCGACTCCCGTGAGATCTGGATCATCCCGGACCTCAACCCCGACGGCGGCGAGTTCGACATCGCCTCCGGCGACTTCGCCATGTGGCGCAAGAACCGCCAGCCCAACTCCGGGTCCAACGAGGTCGGCACCGACCTCAACCGCAACTGGGACTTCAAGTGGGGCTGCTGCGACGGCTCCTCCGGCGACCCGGGCGACGAGACCTACCGCGGCCCCTCCGCCGCCTCCGCCCCCGAGGTGAAGGTCGTCTCGGACTTCGTCCGCAGCCGCGTCGTCGGCGGTGCCCAGCAGATCAAGACCGCCATCGACTTCCACACCTACAGCGAACTCGTCCTGTGGCCCTTCGGCTTCACCCACGACGAGACCGGCCCCGGCATGACCCAGGACGACCACGACGCCTTCGCCGCCATCGGAAAGAAGATGGCCGGCTCCAACGGCTACACCCCCGAGCAGTCCAGCGAGCTCTACATCACCGACGGCTCGATCGACGACTGGCTGTGGGGGGATCAGAAGGTGTTCGCGTACACCTTCGAGATGTTCCCCTCCTCCTCCGGCTCCGGCGGCTTCTACCCCCGGGACTCGGTGATCGCGAAGGAGACGGCCCGCAACCGGGAGGCGGTGCTCCAGTTGCTGGAGACCTCCGACTGCCCGTACCGCGCGATCGGCAAGGAGGAGCAGTACTGCAAGGCCGGTTGAGCAGCCGCCCGGTCCGTCGTGGACGGACCGGGCACCACCGGTGAAGCGCCGCCGCGTCTAGGCCGTGTCCGACGGGTCGGGTGACGGGTCCTGTGCTGGAGTCGTCCGCCAGGGACGGGAGTTGGGGCTGCTGCGGGGCCTGGCTGATTTCGCATTTCAGACACCAGTGCAGAGTTTGGGTGACCTGGCCCCGGACGAGGATGGTTCGTGTCCAGTTCGTAGGCAGGTGCCTTGGAGGTCACACGGATGCGCGGTATCACCATGACAGCCCTAGCGGTCCTCTTGGCCGCACCAGCGGTGGCCGGGCCAGCCAGCGCCAGCCCAGTAGAGACCCACAGCAGCCGATCATCTGCCTGCGGAAAAAGCGTGGCCAAGCAAGCGAGCCTGCCAAAGTCGGATGTGACCGCTCGTGGCGCAGGCGGGGCCTCGACCCGCAGTCAGCCAACGAAGGAGCTGACGGCTAGGGCAGTGTTCTACAAGGCACCCCCCAACAACATGACCCTGTGCGGATACCACTACGACCCCAACCTTTTCGCCGTAAGCACCACCCTGTTCCCCTGTCACACGAAGATCAGGGTGACCAACCTGAAAAACCGCAGGTCGCTCGTCGCGACCGTCATCGATCGGCGGGACCGAGACATTGCGCTCAGCAAAGCCGCCGCGGATTACCTCGATATTTCCCACTTTTTCCCAAACAAGGTCAAAGTGGTCGAGGTGGTGTAATGGCCGGGTGGCGGGCCATCAACGGAGCCATGCCAGATCGCGGCGAGGGTGACCGTTCCGTGAAAGACGTACGCCCTCTTGTCATACCGGGTCGCCACGGCGCGGAAGCCCTTGAGCGCGTTGATGGTCCGCTCGACTTCGTTCCTGCGGGCGTACCTTGCCCGGTCGAAGCCGGCCGGGCGACCGCCTTGGCTGCCGCGCCGCTGGCGGTTGGCCCGCTGGTCCCGGCGCTCGGGGATTGTGTGCCGGATCTGCCGCCGTCGTAGGTAGTTGCGGTTTCGGCGTGAGCTATACGCTTTGTCGCCGCACAGGTGGTCGGGGCGGGTCCGCGGGTGGCCTCCCGTCGGGCGCGGGACACGGATGCGGTCCAGTACCGGGATCAGCTGTGGGGCATCGCCCCACTGTCCGGGGGTAATCAGGATGGCCAGCGGGCGGCAGCCGCCCTCGCTTGCCAGGTGGATTTTGGTGGTGAACCCGCCGCGCGAGCGGCCCAACGCCTCGTCGGTCCGATGCTGGGCAGGGCGGCTACGTCGTCCCGATATCCGTGCCGGCCGATGGTGAGCTCCGGACGAATGCTGGTGAGCACGGCATACCGTGGAATCCACGCTCACCACACTCCAGTCGACCCGGCCCTCCGCGTCGGCGTCCGCCTGGACAGCCCGCAGGATCTTCTCCCAGGTGCCGTCTGCTGACCATCGCCGATGGCGATCGTGTACTGTCTTCCACTTTCCGAACCCCGTGGGCAGGTCCCTCCATGGGATGCCGGTCCGCTGCCGGAAGAGAATCCCGTTGATGACCGTGCGGTGGTTCCTCCACCGCCCGCCCCGTCCCACGTTCGTCGGAAGGTGCGGCTCCAACCGAGCCCACTCAGCATCTGTAAGGTCGCCCCGCCCCACGCCCAACGGAACGATCCGCTAGTGGTCCCGTCACCCGACCCGTCGGACACGGCCTAGGGCCTTTCCGACCCTGATCCATCGGACAGGCCCTAGACGACCAGGCTCACCAGCGCGGCCACCGCGAAGCCCGCGACCGACAGTACGGACTCCAGCACCGTCCAGGACTTGAGCGTGTCGCGCTCGGTGATCCCGAAGTACTTGCTGACCATCCAGAAGCCGCCGTCGTTCACATGCGAGGCGAAGATCGACCCCGCCGAGATCGCCATGATGATCAGCGCCAGGTGGGCCTGCGACAGGCCCTGGCCCTCGACCAGCGGGACCACGATGCCGGCCGTCGTGACGATGGCGACCGTCGCCGACCCCTGGGCCACCCGCAGGACCAGCGAGAGCAGGTAGGCCAGGACGATCACGGGCAGGCCCAGGTCGTGGAAGGTGTCGGAGAGGGCGGTGGCCACCTGGCTGCCCTTGAGCACGGCGCCGAAGACGCCGCCGGCGCCGACCACCAGGATGATGTTGCCGACCGGCTTCAACGACGCGGTCGAGACCCGCTCCAGCGACGTGCGCGACCAGCCGCGGCGGATGCCCAGCAGGTAGTACGCCAGCAGCAGGGCGAGGGTCAGCGCGACGAAGGGGTGGCCGAAGAACTCGACGACCGAGCGGCCGGTCGAGGGGGCCAGGGCGATGGAGGAGAAGGTCGCCAGGAGGATGAGCAGCAGGGGCGTGCCGATGATGGCGAGGACCGCGCCGAGCGCGACGGGCCTCTCGCGTCCGGTGGCGCCCGCGGCCCGCTGCTCGGCGGCGACGGCCGCCCTGGCCTCGGCCGCGGCCTCCACCATGTCCTGCGGGACCTCGACGAACAGGCGCCTGCCGATCCAGGCGGCGTACGCCCAGGCCGCGAGCACGGCGGGGATGCCGCAGATCACGCCCATGAGGATGACCCAGCCCAGGTCGACCTTGAACAGGCCGGCCGCGGCGACCGGTCCCGGGTGCGGCGGCAGGAAGGCGTGGGTCACCGACAGGCCGGCCAGCAGCGGCAGGCAGTACAGGAGGACCGACCTGCCGGCGGGGGTCCGGCCCGCGCCGGGCTCGCCGGATGGCCGGGGGAGCTTGGCGACGGCGTACACGATCGGCGCCAGGACGAAGATGCCGACGTCGAAGAAGACGGGGATGCCGAAGATCAGGCCCGTCATCCCCATGGCCAGCGGGGCGCGCTTCGCGCCGAAGAGGCGGAGCAGGCGGGTGCTCAACACCTCGGCGCCGCCGGAGACTTCGAGGATCGCGCCGAGCATGGTGCCCAGGCCGATGATGATGGCGACGTGGCCGAGGATGCCGCCCATGCCGGTCTCGATCATCGAGACGGCGTCGGACTTCTGCACCGTGCCGAAGAGTTCGGTGACGGAGAGGCCGGCGGCCAGGCCGACGGCGAGGGAGACGCCGAGCAGGGCGACGAAGGGCTGCAGCCGGACCTTGATGATCAGGACGAGCAGGAGGGCGACGCCGAGGGCGGCGACCGTCAGCAGGCCCGCGGTGCCGGGTATCAGGGCGAGCAGGCCGCCGGTGTGCGGCGGGGTGGCCGGCGTGGGGGCGGGCGCGGCCGCGACGAACAGGGACATGAGGGGGGACCTCGTAATTCCATGTGTCTTTCGGGGCAGGAGGGAGCGCGGCACGGCACCCGGGAGAGCGTGGCAAAGGGTGCCGTGCCGTGAGGACGTACGACTTGCGGGGTGTTCAGCGGTGCTGTGGCCAGGGCGTCAGCCCAGGACCGCGAGGGCGTCGATCTCGATGAGCAGGCCCTCGGGGAGACCGACGTAGACGGTGGTGCGGGCGGCGGGGGCCGCGGTCAGGCCCTGCTCCTCGAAGTAGGCGTTGTAGAGCGCGTTCATCTCGGCGAAGTGGTCCACGTCGGTGAGGTAGACGCGGATCATCATCACGTCGTCCCAGGTGGCACCGCCCGCTTCGAGGACGGCGTGGACGTTGGCGAGGGTCTGCAGGGTCTGCTCGCGCAGGGTGGGGCCGGCGGGCGTCGGGGGCTGGCCCTCGACGGCGGGCAGGAAGCCGACCTGGCCGGCGACCTGCAGGATGTTGCCCTTCTTGACGCCGTGGGAGAACGCCGCGGGCGGGGCGGTGTGGGTGGCCGGGGTGATCGCGGTCTTGTCCGTCATTCGGTCTCCTTTACTGGGGTCTTGCCGGAGTACTCCCGGCTGATCGCCTCGGCGGTGCGGCGTACCAGCGGGAGCAGTGCGAGGAGTTCGTCGGCGCTGACGACGACGTTCGGTGCGGAGACCGACATGGCGGCGACGGCCCGCCCGTCCGCGCCGCGGATGGGCGCCGCGACGCAGTTGATGGACTCCTCGTGGCCACCGAGGTCGGTGGCCCAGCCCTGTTCGCGGACCTTGGCCAGTTCGGCGAGGAAGGCCGTGGCGTCGGGGGTCGAACGGGACGTGTAGCGGGGGTAGTCGAGCTTCTCCGCGAGGGCGCGGCGCTCGGGCCCGGGCAGGTCGGCGAGGAGCAGTTTGGCCACGGCGGCGACCGTTATCGCCACGGGCTTGCCGATCCGGGAGTACATCCGGACCGGGTAGCGGCTCTCGACCTTGTCGATGTAGAGGACCTCGTTCTCCTCGTGGACGGCGAGGTGGACGGTGTGTCCGCACTTCTCGTTGAGTTCGACCAGGTGGGGGTGGGCGATATCGCGTACGTCGAGGTTCTCGACGGCCTGCTGGGCCAGCGCGAAGAGCCGGGCGCCGAGGCGGTAGCGCTGGTCGGGCTGGCGGTGGACGAGCCCGTGCTCGTGCAGGGTGCGCAGCAGGCGCAGCGCGGTGGACTTGTGGACGCCGAGTCGGTCGGCGACCTGCCCCAGGTCGGCGGGTCCCTCGGCGAGCAGCGGCAGGATGCTCAGCGCGCGGTCGACGGTCTGACTCATGGCGTGGATACCTCCTGGGCGGCCCGCTCGTCGGCTGTCGTGGCTTTCGTCCAGCCGGGGCCGAGGTGCAGTGTCTCCCAGGCCTTGGTGCCGAGGGCGGCGAGGCGGTCGGCGTGCGCGCGGGAGGGGGGTGGTGTGAGGTCACCGGGGACGGTGAGGACCGCGGCGGCCCACAGGTGGCCGTGGCGGACGCGGGCGGGGACGGGCAGGCCGCGGAGGGTGGCGGAGAGGTATCCGGCGGCGAAGGCGTCGCCCGCGCCGACGGCGGCGACCACGTCGACGCGCGGGGCGGGCACGGTGTGCCGGCCGCCCCGGCGCTCGTAGGCGACCGCGCCCGCGGCGCCGCGCTTGACGATGAGGGTGGCGGGCTCGGGCAGCGCCTCGCGCAGGGCGTCCGGGCCGCCGGTGACGCCCCAGGCCGCGGCCGCCTCGTCCTCGCCGACGAAGACCAGGTCGGCGCCGCGGGCGAGGTCGAGCAGGACGCGGGCGTCGTCGGCGCTCTGCCACAGGCCGGGCCGGTGGTTGACGTCGAAGGAGATGAGCGGGCGGCCGCCGGCGGGGCGGGGGGCGGTGAGTTCGCGCAGCAGGCCCAGGCAGTCGGCGGAGAGCGCGGCCGTGATGCCCGACAGATGCAGCACCCGGCCGGCGCGGATCGCGGCCAGGTCCATGGTGGCGGCGGACATGGCGGAGGCGGCGGAGCCCGCCCGGTAGTAGGCGACCTCGTGGGCGTCGGTGGCGCGGTCGCCGGCGGTGCGGAAGTAGACGCCGGTGGGGCGCAGCGGGTCGCGCCGGGTGAAGGAGACGTCGACGCCGCAGTCGGCGATGGCGGTGAGCAGGTGGTCGCCGAAGCCGTCGGCGCCGACGCGGGAGATCCAGCGGGCGGTGTGGCCGGCGCGGGCGAGGGTACAGGCGACGTTGGATTCGGCGCCGCCGATGGCGCGGTCGAAGGACGGCACGTCGGCGAGCCGCCCGGGGCGGCTGGGCAGGAAGGTGACCATGGACTCGCCCAGGCAGACGACGTCGGCGTCCGGGGCGGGGGCGCCGTCCGGGGCGGTGTGGCTGCCGGCGTTCGAGGACCTGGTCACGATCGGTTGCGCTCCTTCGCTGGGCGGCTCGTTCGGGCGGTGTCCGGGGCGGTGTGCCGCCGTGTGTCCGGCCGCTTTCGGGCCGTGTTCCGCACCATTGACCGGGCGATGGCTCGGATGTTAGACAGCTGTAAGCGATATGCGCAATGAGTGTTGCAGAGCGTGCAACAAGAACTTTGAGGAGGCCCCATGGCCGGCGAGCGGCTCACGCAGGGACTCGGGGAACTCGCGGACGAACGGGTCGACCACCGCTTCAAGGGCCTCCCCCCGGACGCCGAGGGACTGACCGTCGGCGAGCTGGCCGCCGAGCGCCGCAACCTGTTCACCGGCGGGTTCACCACCCCCGTGCTGGCCCTGGCCGCCGACTCGGTCGAGCACAACCTGGCGCTGATGGAGACGTACGCCACCCGGCACGGGTTGGCCTTCGCCCCGCACGGCAAGACCTGCATGGCCCCGCAGCTCTTCGCCCGCCAGCTGGAGCACAGCGCCTGGGGCATCACCGCGGCCGTCCCCCACCAGGCCCGGGTCTACCGCACCTTCGGCATCCAGCGGATCTTCCTGGCCAACCAGGTCGTGGACCCGGCCGCGCTGCGCTGGCTGGCCGGTGAGCTGGCCGCCGACCCGGACTTCCGCTTCGTCTGCTACGTCGACTCGCTGCGCGGTATCGAGCTGATGGACGTGGCGCTGCGGGAGGCCGGGGCCGTCCGCCCGGTGGACGTGGTCGTCGAGCTGGGCGCCGGCGAGGGCGCACGGACCGGTGTCCGCACGGAGGCCGAGTGCCTGGAACTCGCCGACGCCATCGCGGGCGTGGACACCCTGCGCCTGGTGGGCGTCGCGGGCTACGAGGGCGAGGTGCCCGACGCCGACTCCGAGCGGGTGACCGCCTGGCTGCGCCGGCTGGTGGCGCTGGCCGTGGAGCTCGACAAGGCGGGCCGGTTCGCCGACCTGGACCAGATCGTGGTCAGCGCCGGCGGCAGCGCCTGGTTCGACGCGGTCGCCGAGGTCTTCGCGGCCCTCCCCGAGCTGTCCGCGCCGACCTTGAAGCTGCTGCGCTCGGGCGCGTACGTCAGCCACGACGACGGCCACTACCGCAAGCTCACGCCCTTCAACCGCGTCCCCCGGGAGGGCGCCCTGCAGCCCGCCTTCCGGCTGTGGGCGCAGGTCGTCTCCCGTCCCACGCCCGAGCAGGCGTTCCTCAACGCGGGCAAGCGGGACGCGGCGTACGACCTGGACCTGCCGCGGGCCCAGGTCGTACGGTCCGGCCGGGACGGCACCGAGCGGCCGGCCGACGGGCTCACCGTCACCAAGCTGTCCGACCAGCACGCCTGGCTGGCCACCGAGCGCTCCGGCGATGTGGAGGTCGGCGACTGGGTCGGACTGGGGCTGTCGCACCCCTGCACCTCCTTCGACAAGTGGCAGCTCATCCCGCTGGTCGAACGGGACGGAACGGTCACGGACTTCATCCGCACGTTCTTCTAGGGAGCCGGTGGTGGAAGACCTCGTCATCCGGGACGCGGAGGTGGTGGACGGCAGCGGCGCGCCCTCCTACCGCGCCGACGTGGTGGTCGACGGCGGCCGGATCGTCTCGATCGTCAAGGAGGCCGCGGCGGCGGGCTGCCAGCGCCCCACCGCCCGGCGGGAAGTCGACGCCGAGGGCCTGGTCCTCTCCCCCGGCTTCATCGACATGCACGCCCACAGCGACCTCGCGCTGCTGCGCGACCCCGACCACAGCGCGAAGGCCGCACAGGGCGTGACCCTCGAAGTCATCGGCCAGGACGGGCTGTCGTACGCGCCGGTCGACGACCGCACGCTCGCCGAGGTGCGCCGCGCGATCACCGGCTGGAACGGCTACGGCGAGGGCGACATCGACTTCACCTGGCGGTCGGTCGGCGAGTACCTGGACCGGCTGGACCACGGCTTCGACGGCCGCGGCATCGCGGTGAACGCCGCGTACCTGATCCCGCAGGGCACGGTCCGGATGCTCGCCGTCGGCTGGGAGGACCGCGCGGCGACGCCCGAAGAGCTGGCGCGGATGCGGCAGTTGGTCGCCGAGGGCATGGCGCAGGGCGCGGTCGGCATGTCCTCCGGGCTCACCTACACGCCCGGCATGTACGCCGACGACGCCGAACTCACCGAGCTGTGCCGGGTGGTGGCGGAGTACGGCGGCTACTACTGCCCGCACCACCGCTCCTACGGGGCGGGCGCCCTGGAGGCGTACCAGGAGATGATCGCCCTCACCCGCGAGGCGGGCTGCGCGCTGCATCTGGCCCACGCCACCATGAACTTCGGCGTCAACGAGGGCCGCGCGCCCGACCTGCTGTCCCTCCTGGACGCCGCGCTGGACGCCGGCGCGGACATCACCCTCGACACCTACCCCTACACCCCCGGCTGCACGACGCTGGTCGCGATGCTGCCGAGCTGGGCCGGCGAGGGCGGCCCGGAGGCGGTGCTGGCCCGGCTGCGCGACGAGGCGACGGCCGCGCGGATCCGGCACGTCATGGAGGTGGAGGGCGCGGACGGCTGCCACGGCGTGCCCATCGACTGGGACACCATCGAGATCTCGGGTGTCGCGGACCCGGCCCTGGCCGGCCATGTCGGCCGGACCGTCGCGCACACCGCCGCCGAACGCGGCGAGGAGCCCTGGGCGACCGCCCGCCGCCTGCTCATCGACGACCGCCTCGGTTCGACGATCCTCCAGCACGTCGGCCATGAGGACAACGTCCGCCGGATCATGCGCCACCGGGTGCACACCGGCGGCAGCGACGGCATCCTCCAGGGCGACAAGCCGCATCCGCGGGCGTACGGCACCTTCCCGCACTACCTCGGCCGTTACGTCCGCGAGTCGGGCGTGCTGTCGCTGGAGGAGTGCGTCGCCCATCTGACGGGCCGCCCGGCCGCCCGGCTGCGGCTGCCCGACCGGGGCCTGGTGCGCGAGGGCCACCGCGCCGACCTGGTCCTCTTCGACCCGGACACGGTCGCGGCGGGGGCGACCTTCGACGCCCCCCGCACGCTGCCGACCGGTATCCCGCACGTCCTGATCGACGGCCGGTTCGTGATCGAGGACGGGCGGCGCACGGATGTGCTCGCGGGGCGGACGGTACGGCGGACGGCCGGCCGGCGCTGACGGTCACAGCGAGGGGAACCACCCGGTTTGCGACAGTGACCCCCGCCGGGGCGGCTTCCGGTCACCCGGCGGGGTCCGCTCCTCGGCCCGGCCCTGCAGGGCCAGCAGCACCAGTTCGCGCAGCTCCTGCTCGTTGTTGGTGAGCGAGGCGCCCAGCGCGGCGGCCCGCTCCTCGCGTTCGGCGGACCGCCGGATGGTGAAGAAGACCACCGGGCCGTCGTAGTGGCCGTCCTCCTTGAGCCGCCGCACCATCTCGAAGCCCGCGGAGTGGTCCGTGCCCCGGCTGATGTCGGAGACCAGCAGGTCGGGCGCGCGGTTGCGGAGGGCCTGCACGGCGGCGGCGCTCTTGGGCACATGGCTGACCTGCGCCCCCAGGCCCTCCAGCACCTCGCGCACCACGGCCTTGCGGTCCGGCTGGTCGTCGACCCACAGGACGTCGAAGGCCGGCACGGCCGGATACGGGGCCGGATACGCGGCCGGGTACGGGGCCTGCTGCGGATACCCGCCCTGCGGGTAGACCCCCTGCGGGTAGGCCCCCTGCGGCACCGGGGACGGCTGCGCCGGAGGCCGGCCCTGCTGCGGTATCTGTGGCGGCATCTGCTGCGGCGGCGCCCCGTAACCGCCGTACGGCTCGTCGCCCGGCCACGCCAGCGGCGGGCCGAACCCGGTGGCGTAGCCGTCCGCGCGCGCCCCCAGCCCCTGCCACACCGGGGCCCACTCCTGGGACATCCGGGTCGGCTCCGCACCCGGGCCCAGCGGGCCCTCGCGCAGCCGCAGCAGCAGCTGCGCGGCGTCCGGGCGGGCGGTCAGCTCGTCCACCAGGGAGGTGAAGGCCGGATTGACCACCAGGTCCGGGAACTCGTTGGGCAGTTGGCGCTCCAGGACGGCCAGCACCTCGTCGC
Organism: Streptomyces sp. NPDC033270; assembly: GCF_055576575.1. NCBI lineage: Bacteria > Bacillati > Actinomycetota > Actinomycetes > Kitasatosporales > Streptomycetaceae > Streptomyces > Streptomyces sp. NPDC033270. The sequence goes on along the minus strand of NZ_JBVIRA010000039.1, from coordinate 30,277 downwards.
CGCCCGCGCCCAGCGGCTGCGGCAGCACCAGGTCGTAGCGCGCGAGGAAGTCCCGTACGGGGGCCTCCTCCCCGGGCGTGCCCGCGGGCGCCAGCAGCGTCCGCCGCACCTCCCGGTAGGTCCGGAACTCGGCCACCACATCGCCGTCGACGGTGCCCGACGGGCCGGTCATCATGCGGTAGAAGTCGGGATAGAAGTACTGCAGCAGCAGCGTCCTGATCACCGCGTCCGGCCCGAAGTCGCGCCAGACGGGGTTGAGCGTGGCCTCCAGGACGAAGCCGTTGACCAGGCGCTTGATGCGGCGCGGGTTGCGGTCCGAGCGCTGGACCAGCAGGTCGACCAGGGCGTCGTCGAGCAGCGGCTCGATGCCGGCGGTCCGTGCGCACCAGCGGATGTAGTCCTTGACGCCATGGTTGTCGGCGGTCGGGATCCGGTAGCTGGTCTGGAAGATCTTCTCCATGAACGCCGAGCCGGCCGGCGACAGATCGCGCAGCAGCCCGTTCGGCCCGAGCGCCGAGCGGTCGCAGCCGACCACGAACGCCAGCCCCGGTACGTCCAGATAGACCTTCACCGCCTCGCAGACGGCCAGCACCGTCTCCTCCGAGCAGCGGTCGAGGTCGTCGATGAAGACCACCAGGAGCCGGCGGGGCCGGAACTCGGCGGTCTCGGACCACTCCTGGACCAGGTCGCCGATCGCGCCCCGCATCTCGTTGCGGGCCTGGGAGTCGACGGACAGGCTCTTCCACAGCTCGTCGACCAGGCCGGCCACCCCCAGCGGCCCGGCGGCGACGGTGCTCAGCGCCCGCAGGGCCCGCAGCAGCGCGCGCCGCTCGCCGACCCGCTGCAGTCCGCGGCGCAGCACCCGCCGGTCGAAGCGCATCAGGACGGACTTGATCAGCCCCTCCAGCGCGTCGGCGCCGGTCGAGGTCCAGGCGTTGTACCAGACGGTGTGCACCTCGGGGGCGAGCGCCAGCTCCGCGTCGACCAGCCGCATCAGGCTGCTCTTGCCCATGCCCCAGCCGGCGTCGACGGCGAGCGTGAAGGGGGTGGAGGCGCGGGAGGCGACCAGCAGTCCGGCGAGCTGCCGGGCGGCCCGGCCGGCGCCGAGCAGGTCCGCGCCGGGCTCGCCGACCGGTTCGTCGTTGAGCAGCGCGAAGGGACCGTGCGCCGGAGGTGCGGACGCGGCCGGCGCGGGGAGGGGTAAGCCGGGTGTGCTGGACGGGGGCAGGGGCGCCGAGGTGGCCATGCGCCCGGAGCGTACCGGCGTACGCGCCCGCGCGCCGGTCTACCGTGAAATCACCAGGGCACGCGGAATCAGCGGCGCGGCGCGGCCCCGCGGTTGATCACCATCCGTGAGGAACCCCACACCATCCGCTGATCGACGTGGGGAAAAACACCGGGCGGGTACCGAAACGCGCCCGTAAGGTGGCGGACATGCAGGTGATCCAGTCAACGAAGCTCGCCAACGTCTGCTACGAAATCCGTGGCCCGGTGCTCGAGGAGGCCATGCGGCTGGAGGCGGCGGGTCACCGCATCCTCAAGCTCAACACCGGCAACCCCGCGGCGTTCGGCTTCGAGTGCCCGCCCGAGATCCTGGAGGACATCCTCCGTACGGTCGGGACGGCACACGGCTACGGCGATGCCAAGGGCCTGCTCTCCGCCCGCCGCGCGGTGATGCAGCACTACCAGACCCAGGGCATCGATCTCTCCGTCGACGACATCTACCTCGGCAACGGCGTCTCCGAGCTGATCCAGATGTCGATGCAGGCGCTGCTGGACGACGGCGACGAGGTGCTGGTGCCCGCGCCGGACTACCCGCTGTGGACGGCGTCGGTCTCCCTTTCCGGCGGCACGGCCGTGCACTACCGCTGCGACGAGCAGGCGGACTGGATGCCGGACCTCGCCGACATCGAGCGCAAGGTCACCGACCGCACCAAGGCCATCGTCGTCATCAACCCCAACAACCCCACGGGGGCGGTGTACGACGACGAGCTGCTGCGGGGCATCGCGGAGCTCGCCCGCCGGCACAACCTGATCGTCTGCGCCGACGAGATCTACGACAAGATCCTCTACGACGGCGCCACCCACACCCCGTTCGCCTCGCTCGCCCCCGACCTGCTGACCTTGACGTTCAACGGACTGTCCAAGGCGTACCGGGTCGCGGGCTACCGCAGCGGCTGGATGGCGGTCTGCGGCCCCAAGGCGCACGCCGCCTCGTACATCGAGGGGCTGACGATCCTCGCCAACATGCGGCTGTGCGCCAACATGCCGGCCCAGCACGCGGTGGCCACCGCCCTCGGCGGCCGGCAGTCGATCAACGACCTGGTGCTGCCCGGCGGCCGCCTGCTGGAGCAGCGGGACACGGCCTACGAGCTGCTGACCCAGATCCCCGGCGTCAGCTGCGTCAAGCCGAAGGGCGCGCTGTACGCCTTCCCCCGGCTGGACCCGAAGGTCTACAAGGTCAAGGACGACCGGCAGATGGTCCTCGACCTGCTGCGCGCCGAGAAGATCATGATCGTGCACGGCACCGGCTTCAACTGGCCGGAGCCGGACCACTTCCGGCTGGTCACCCTGCCCAGCAAGGACGACCTGGCGGACGCGGTCACCCGGATCGGCACCTTCCTCGACGGTTACGGACAGTACTGAGCCGACCCGACCTCTGTACGGAACTCAACTTTAGACAGCGTCTAAGCTAGGATGGCTTCCTGAACGTATTCAGGAGGCTGTCCCATGTACGAACCGATCCGCACCAAGTCGGTCCACACCATGGCCGCCGCCGCCCCGCAGGTCCCGCACCGCTCCCGTGAGGAAGAGCTGCAGATCCGGCTCGCCGGACAGCTGACCGCGTTGCTCACCGTCACCGACGAGCTGCACGCGCTGGCGGCCCGGGCCGAGTCCGCCGGGGCCCGGGAGCTGGACGCCGCCGCGCTGGCCGCCGCCGCCGACCGCATCGCCGAGCAGGTCGCGCGGCTGAGCGGCGGCCACTACCCGCTGCGCGCCGAGCCCACCGACGGCGGCGCCGCGCCGCGCGTCGAGGCCCTGCAGCAGCGCGCCCGCACCCTGGCCGGGAACGCCCTGGCGGTCGCCACGTCCCGGGACGACGCCGCGGCGATGACCCTGGCGGCGGAGCGGATGGCGGCGCACGCCGAGCCGCTGCCGGATCTCGCCTCGGCCTGACGGCCCGCTGACGCGGCGGCGTCACCCGACCGGACGATCCGGGACGGAGATCTCGAACGGGCCGGGGCCCCGCACCACGTTCGTGCGGGGCCCGGCCGGGCGTGCGGTCGGCGCCGGCTACTGCTCCAGCCGCTGGACCAGCGCCCGGTACTCGTCCCACAGCTCCTTGGGCGTGTGGTCGCCGAAGGTGTTGAGGTGGTCGGGGATGAGGGCGGCCTCCTCGCGCCAGATCTCCTTGTCGACGGTGAGCAGGAAGTCCAGATCGGCGTCGGCCAGTTCGAGGCCCTCGGTGTCCAGGGAGCCCTTCGCCGGCAGGATGCCGATCGGGGTCTCCACACCCTCGGCGCGGCCGTCGAGCCGGTCGACGATCCACTTCAGGACGCGGCTGTTCTCGCCGAAGCCCGGCCAGACGAACTTGCCCGCGTCGTTCTTGCGGAACCAGTTCACGTAGTAGATCTTCGGCAGCTTCGACTGGTCCTTGCCGGCGCCGACCTTGACCCAGTGGGCCATGTAGTCGCCCATGTTGTAGCCGCAGAACGGCAGCATGGCGAACGGGTCGCGGCGCAGCTCGCCGACCTTGCCCTCGGCGGCGGCGGTCTTCTCGGAGGCCACGTTCGCGCCGAGGAAGACGCCGTGGTTCCAGTCGAAGGACTCGGTGACCAGCGGCACGGCCGAGGCGCGGCGGCCGCCGAAGAGGATCGCCGAGATCGGCACGCCCTTGGGGTCCTCCCACTCCGGCGCGATGATCGGGCACTGCGAGGCGGGCACGGTGAAGCGGGCGTTGGGGTGGGCGGCCGGGGTCGCGGACTGCGGCGTCCAGTCGTTGCCCTTCCAGTCGGTGAGGTGGGCCGGAGTCTCCTCCGTCATGCCCTCCCACCAGATGTCGTTGTCGTCGGTCAGGGCGACGTTGGTGAAGACGGAGTTGCCCCACAGCGTCTTCATGGCGTTGGCGTTGGTGTGCTCGCCGGTACCGGGCGCGACGCCGAAGAAGCCGGCCTCGGGGTTGATCGCGTAGAGCCGGCCGTCCTCACCGAACCGCATCCAGGCGATGTCGTCGCCGATCGTCTCGACGGTCCAGCCGGAGATCGTGGGCTCCAGCATGGCGAGGTTGGTCTTGCCGCAGGCGGACGGGAAGGCGGCGGCCACGTACTTCGACTCGCCCTGCGGCGGCGTCAGCTTGAGGATCAGCATGTGCTCGGCGAGCCAGCCCTCGTCGCGGGCCATGACGGAGGCGATGCGCAGGGCGTAGCACTTCTTGCCCAGCAGCGCGTTGCCGCCGTAGCCGGAGCCGTAGGACCAGATCTCGCGGGCCTCGGGGAAGTGCGAGATGTACTTGGTGGAGTTGCACGGCCACGGAACGTCCTGCTCGCCCTCGGCCAGCGGCGCGCCCAGGGTGTGCACGGCCTTGACGAAGAAGCCGTCGTCGCCCAGCTCGTCCAGGACGGCCCGGCCCATGCGGGTCATGGTGCGCATGGAGACGGCGACGTACGCGGAGTCGGTGATCTCGACGCCGATCGCGGACAGCTCGGAGCCCAGCGGGCCCATGCAGAACGGGACGACGTACATCGTCCGGCCCTTCATCGAGCCGCGGAAGATGCCGCCCTGGCCCTGCTCACCGGTGAAGATCTCCCGCATCTCGGCGGGGGCCTTCCAGTGGTTGGTCGGGCCGGCGTCCTCCTCCTTCTCGGAGCAGATGAACGTGCGGTCCTCCACCCGTGCGACGTCGGTCGGGTCGGAGGCCGCGTAGTAGGAGTTGGGGCGCTTGATCGGGTCGAGCTTCTTGAACGTGCCCTTGTCGACGAGCTCCTCGCACAGACGCTCGTACTCCGCCTCCGAGCCGTCACACCAGACGACCCGGTCGGGCTGGGTGAGCGCTGCGATCTCGTCGACCCAGGAGATGAGGCCTTGGTGACGGGTCGGAATGGTGGGAGCCGCGTTGTCGCGCGCCACGATCGCTCCTAGATGAGGGTGTGGACGGATGCCTGCCCGTTGTGACGGGATGATCCGCTTCTTTTGGTTGTCTGCCCCTTGGGGGCTGCGACCCGGATGCTTCGCGACCGCTCATCCGGTGCCGACCGCACTCATTTGATCATCCGACCCTAAGAGAGTTCTGTCCAGAGGGCGCCTTCGTGACCGTCACCACTTCCGTATGAATCGGTAACTTACGGTGGCGTAGGTAGCATTGCGCCATGACTTCCGCGCCCGACGCCGCCGAGAGCAAGCTCCCCTCCGCGCCGCCCGCGATCGCGGCGGTCACCGCCGCGGCCGCGCCCCTCAAGCCGAAGCTGCGGGGCTGGCTGCACGCCGGAATGTTCCCCGCCGCCCTGCTGTCCGGCGTCATCCTCACCGCCCTCGCCGACAGCCCCCGCGGCCGCCTGGCCTGCGCCATCTACACGCTGACCGCCTGCCTGCTCTTCGGCGTCAGCGCCCTGTACCACCGCGGCAATTGGAGTCCGCGGATGGACGGGGTGCTGCGCCGCCTCGACCACGCCAACATCTTCCTGATCATCGCCGGCACCTACACGCCAGTGACGGTGCTGCTGGTGCCCGGGTCCCGGGGCCAGGTGCTGCTCTGGGCGATCTGGGTGGCCGCGCTGGCCGGCATCGTCTTCCGGGTCTTCTGGGTCGGCGCGCCCCGCTGGCTCTACACCCCCTGCTACATCGCCATGGGCTGGGCTGCCGTCTTCTTCCTCCCCGACTTCCTGCGCTCCGGCGGTATCGCCGTCCTCGTCCTCGTCGTCGTCGGCGGCCTGCTCTACAGCGCCGGCGGCGTCATCTACGGCATCAAGCGCCCCAACCCCTCACCGCGCTGGTTCGGCTTCCACGAGGTCTTCCACTCCCTCACGCTCGCCGCCTTCGTCGTCCACTACGTCGGCATCTCCCTGGTGGCCTACACCCACGCCTGAGCCGCACTCCCGAGGCGCGCCCGCGGCGCACACACCGCACCGGACACCACACCCCCCTTCACCCAAAGTCATCACCTCATCCCCCAGCGTGACATGGGCCACTGACAGTCGGGCCGTCGGCATGGCCCGGCGCACACCTGATGCCGGACAATGCCGGGCATGGTCTGCGCACGCACGAACGCCACCGCCCCGCCCCGGACACCGCGGACCGGGCTGCGTGAGCGGAAGAAGGCCAAGACCCGGCAGGCGATCCGGCGGGCCGCCTACCGCCTCTTCGCCGAGCGGGGCTACCAGGCGACCCCCGTCGACCGGATCGCCGAGGCCGCGGACGTCTCGCTGAGCACGGTCTTCCGGTACTTCCCCACCAAGGAAGACCTCGTGCTGACGGACGAGTACGACACCCTGCTGGCGGCCGGGATCCGGGCCCGCCCCGCGGACGAGCCGATGGTGGAGTCGATACGGCGGGTCACCGTCGAGGCGCTGGGCAAGATCGCCGCGCAGGAAGGCGCCGAACTCCTCCAGCGCATCCGGCTGATCCGCGACGTGCCCGCCATCCGGGGGCGATCGGCGGAGCAGACCGCCCGGGTCGCCGCGCTGATCAGCGCGGTGCTGGCCGAACGCGCCGGCCGCCCCGCCGACGATCTGGAACTGCGGGTCGTCAGCGCGGCGATCCTGGCCGCGCTCCAGGAGGCGATGCTCAGCTGGGCCGCACAGAGCCCGACCGCCGACCCGGACGCGCTGATCGCGCTGATCGACCGGGCGATGGACGTACTGGCCCGGGGCCTTACGCCGTGAGGCCGGGCCGGCCGGGGACTTCGGGCGCCGCCCCGTTGAGCACGGCCTCGATCCCGGCCGCCGCCGTCAGCAGGTCCTCGTCCGCTCCGAAGCCGCCGACGACCTGCAGGCCGAGCGGCAGCCCGTTGGCGGCGTGACCGGCGGGCAGGCTGAGGGCCGGCAGACCGGCGTTGCTCCAGGGCAGACACATGATCGAGGTGCCGGTGGTGGTGAGGTCGGCGGGCGCGGGACCGGTGGCGGCCGGGGCGATCCACAGATCGACGCCGGCGGCGCTGCCCTCCGCCGCGAGGCGCTCGCGGAACTCCGCGCGCCGGGCGCGGGCCGCCTCGTAGACGGCGTCCTTGATCGTGTGGCCCTGCCGGATGGCGACCGCGGTCTGCTCCCGATAGCGGTCGCCGAAGCGCGCGAACCAGTCGGCGTGGGCCCGTGCGACCTCGTAGCGGTTCATCGTGAACAGCTGCGCCACGACCTGCTCGAAGTCGTCCATCACCGGGACCTCGCGGACCGTGTACCCGGCTGCCCACAGCAGTTCCCGCTGGTCCTTGAAGGCGCGCAGCGCCTCCTCGCCGGCCCGCTCCAGATAGGGGCCGGCCGGTATGCCCAGCACCGGACGCCGCCCGCCCGCCTCCGGCCGCGCCCCGCGCCACCTGTCGAGCAGCACCGACGCCGCGAGGGCGACACCCGCCACATCCGTGGCGTAGCACCCGAGGGTGTCGAAGCTGACGGCGTTGGGGATCACCCCGTCGACCGGTATCCGCCCGTAGGTGGGCTTGAATCCGGTCACGCCGCAGTACGCGGCGGGCCGGATCATCGAGCCGACGGTCTGCGTCCCGATGGCCAGCGGCACCATGCCGGCGGCGACCGCGGCCGCCGAGCCGCTGCTCGAACCCCCGGGTGTGTGGGCCGGGTGGTGCGGATTGCGGGTCGGTCCGGGCGCCGTGACCGCGAACTCCGCCGTCACGGTCTTGCCGGCGATCAGCGCGCCGGCCGCGCACAGCCGGTCGACGACGGCGGCCTGCGGACCGCCGAGCACCTCGGGCGGCAGCGCCGAGCCGGCCCGGGTCGGCAGGCCGTCGACCCGCACGATGTCCTTGACGCCCACGGGGACGCCGTGGAGCGGCGGCCGCCCCGAGGGGTCCTGCGCACCGTCCGCCGCCGGCACCCGCGCGGCCGCCGACAGCCGCTTGCGCCGGCCGGGCTCCGGCACGAACGCCCGCACCTGCCGATCGACGGCGTCGATGCGGTCACACGTACGGTGCGCCGCGGCGAGCGGGTCGTCCGTGCCGGCCCGCAACGCCGCGGCCTCGTGGACTAGGGGACGCCGCCCCAGCAAGGTCATCACTCCGGCAGACTACAACTGCCCACCGACAACGGCCGGTTGGCGGCCGCACCACCCGGCCGGCGGCCTCACCCCCGCAGCCGGTCGCCCAGTTCGTCCGGGTCCGTCGTGGGGCGCTCGCAGGTGAAGTGGCGGCAGACGTACGCGGCCGGACCGCCGTCCACCAGGGGGCGGTCCTTGAGCAGCGGCACCTCGTCGGTGTCGTCGGAGCCCGGGGCGCCCAGCGCGACCACCGCTCCCGGGGCGGTGCCGAGCAGCGCGGCACGGTGCAGCGCGGCGGTGGCCGGATCGCCCTGCGGGCCGACGACCGCGATCTCCCGCGGCCCGTCCAGCGCGGCCTCGGCGACGGCGAGTCCCCAGCCGATGAAGCGCGGGGCCCGGCCGCCGAGCGCGGTGACGATGCCCAGAGCCCGCTCCGCGGCGCCCCGGTGGAGGTCGCTGCCGGTCAGCGCCGCGTACGACAGCAGGGCACCGGCCGCCGCGGTCCACCCGGAGGGCGTGGCGTTGTCGGTCGGGTCCTGGGGGCGGCGGATCAGCGCCTCGGCGTCGGCCGCGGTGTCGTACAGCGCGCCGTCCTCGGTGGTGAACTGCAGCAGCACGGTGTCCAGGAAGAAGCCCGCGAACTCCACCCAGACGCCCTCCCCGGTGACCGAGGCCAGGGTGAGGAAGCCCTCGGCGACGTCGGCGTAGTCCTCCAGCACCCCGGAGTTGGCGCCGGGGACGCCGTCGCGGGAGGTGCGGTGCAGCCGGGCCTGCCAGTCCATGTGGACGCGGACCAGCAGGTCGGCGGCGTCGGTGGCGGCCTGGATCAGGTCCGGGCGGTCGAAGTAGGCGCCGGTCTCGGCGAGCGCGGCGATGGCCAGCCCGTTCCAGGCGGCGACGACCTTGTCGTCCCGCCCGGGGCGGGGCCGCTCGGCGCGCGCCGCCAGCAGCCGCTCCTTGACCGCGGCCAGCCGTTCGGCGTCCACCAGGCCGTCGGTGTCGGGGAGCTGCAGCACCGAGGCGCCCTCCTCGAAGGTGCCCTCCTCGGTGACGCCGAAATAGGTGGCGGCGAACTCCGCGTCCTTCTCCCCCAGTACGGTGCGCAAGCGCTCCGGCGTCCACACGTAGAACGCGCCCTCGACGTGCCGCCCCGTGCCGTCGTCGCTGTCCGCGTCGAGGGCGGAGGCGAAGCCCCCCTGGTCGGTGCGGAGTTCGCGGACCATGAAGTCGGCGGTCTCCACGGCGATCCGGCGGGCCAGGTCCGAGCCGGTGGCGCGCCACAGGTGGGCGTAGGTCCGGCACAGCAGCGCGTTGTCGTAGAGCATCTTCTCGAAGTGGGGTACCAAAGGTCCACCAGCTCGCGGCGTAAGCACGTACCGGTGGAACCCGCCTCCCACCTGGTCGTACAGGCTCGAACGGGCCATCGCACCGCACAGCCCTTCCGCCATCTCCAGCGCCGCCACGGAACCGGCCCGCGCGTGGTGGCGCAACAGGAACTCGATCACCATCGACGGCGGGAACTTGGTGTCTCCCTTGAACCAGCCGCTGGCGGGATCGACGTCCCGGGTCAATTGGAGGAGTGCCAGGGCCTGGGTCTCCTCGGTGGGCGCCCCAGCGTCCCCGGTGCTCAGCTCCCGCTCGGCAAGGTCCCGAGTGATCTTCCCCGCGACTTCTCCCACCTCGTCCCGCCGGCTCGTCCAGGCGTTGTGCACGCCTTCGAGCACCTGTCGGAAGGACGGCATGCCATGGCGGGCCTCGGGCGGGAAGTAGGTGCCGAAGTAGAAGGGCTCCCCGTCCGGCGTCATGAACACGGACATGGGCCAGCCGCCCTGCCCGGTGGCGGCTTGCACGGCCTCCATGTAGACGGCGTCCACGTCGGGCCGCTCCTCACGGTCCACCTTGACGGACACGAAGTGCTCGTTCATGTACGCAGCGGCGTCGTCGTCCTCGAAGGACTCGTGCGCCATGACGTGGCACCAGTGGCAGGCGCTGTAGCCGACGCTCAGGAACACGGGGACGTCACGCCGCCGGGCTTCCTCGAACGCCTCGGCCGCCCATGGCCACCAGTCGACAGGATTGTCCGCGTGCTGGAGGAGGTACGGGGACGTGGCCTGCGCAAGTCGGTTGGACATACCCCCATCCTTGCGCACCCGCCTCCGCCCCGCCCATGCGCCACGGGGCAGCACACGGGCGGGGCCTATTGGATCACTGCGAGACGTGCGCGACGGCTTGTGACCTCAGCTCAGCCAGCCGCCTTTGGTACATCAATCCGCCGACGTGCGACGCTCGCGCAGGGGACGGGGCCGCCTCCTCAATCAGATGCTGTGCGGCTGCCTTGAGGAGTGCGGACCACGCCAACACGTGTTGTTGTGCCGTGCGCCCGCACTCCTGGGGTTCCCCAGGAAGACATAGCGGAATCTGTTCCGGGCCGAGAAGCTTGAGGGCCGCGTGCCGTACATAGCGCGCGATCATGAGCCACTGCTCTTCGGTGCGCTGAACGCCCGTGTGGCCTTCCTGAAACCACGTGCCGAAGTCGTCCCCGTGATCGTCCATGTGTGCGCTCCTGCGGATCTCTGAGGGTTACGCGGGCGCACCGATCGTAGTGGCCTCAGTCGGGCTGCCTGCCTCCTTCGGGTCACAGTGACCCACCGACGGGGGACACGGCCCGCACGGGCCGCACATGGGCAGGAACTGAGGGGGTGTGCACGATTGCGCGCCATCCCCGTGCACCGCCGTGATATCGGCTAACACTTCGGACATCCGTACTCCGCCCCAGATTTCAGAGAGCGGGGATTCCAGCACATTGCCGATGTGCAGGAACCGACCCAGCACGCACGGCCATACGTCACCGTTCGGCCCGATGGCGCATTTCTCGTGACCGCAGTGCCCGCACAGATCAGCGATAGTCGGTGCGGCTCCCTTGCTCGCTCGCCCGAATGCCCGCGTACGGTCTCCGCCGACTTGCCCCACGCCAAGGGTTTGGAGGTCCCGGAGCGCCTCATGAACGCGCTGTTCCTTCTGGACTGCGACGACCCCGCCACGCACGGGAATGTTCAGGCTGAGTGCCTTCTGAACGTTGATCCGAGTCCGTTTGTGGGAGCCCCGAAGGTTGGTCACCTTGTCGTGTTCCTGCGCCGTGTCGGAGTAGTACGACGTGGCGAGTTTGACGCCACAGTCAGTAAACGTCTCCCACAACTCATCTCGAATGTGGGTCATGTTCGAGAACACTTCGATCGAGAGTCCCGACCCGTGCGCGTGCCGGATCAGTTCCGGAAGGTTCGGGTACAGGGTCGGTTCCCCGCCGATGAACTGGACGTCACGCGCGCCCATTTCGGCGAGTTGATCGATGGTGTGCTTCCAGTTCTGCGCGGTCATCGTGCCGTGCGTTCCCTTGGGGGACGAGTCCGCATAGCAGTGATCGCAGAATTCGTTACAGAATCCCGTGACCTCCAGCCATGCGAATAACAGTCGGTTTTGGGCAGCACTCATCTTGAGACTCCTTACGACTGATGGTTTGCGGTGCACCGCCCCTGCCGGGATTCCGAATTGCATGGGGGAACGAGATTCGGTTACGTTCGGCAGGGACGGAGTTTAGGTGGGGTTTTTGCCCCGTTGACGCTGAGCGTGAAGTTTGGCTATGGCTCGTAGCTGTCGCCGCTCGTACTCGGTAGCCGGTCGTACAGAGATCCAGCGTGACTGCCATGACATGCCCGTTGGGCGAGTGAGGCAGATCAACGACCCTTGGAAGTCAGCGACCGTCGCGGGCATGTCGTAATGCCGGTCGTACACCACACTGCCGACTTTCAGCCCGTGTGGGTTCAGATTCGCGCTCACCTCAGACCCCCCAACGCGTACGGGAGTTCGCCTCACCTGCGGCAGCGCTGAGCGCGTCCGACTGAGCGGCGGGGTGCATGTGGTCGGGGTCGACTTCCCACTCCTTGCCCCCGTTCAGCGGGCGGAGCTGATAGCGGGGCCCTACGTGCCCCATGACGCGCCCCACGCGTCCCGTACGGTCGTCCCTGGCCATCTCGCCCGGCTCCCAGTCCTGCGGGTGCTCACGGGTTGCCTCAGGGGCGTTCATGGTCACCACTCCCTAACCCCTTGCCGTCGGCTGTCCTGCGACATGTGGCAGGCAACCAGGGCGAGTTGGGGCCGACAACGGCAGAAAGGCCGCAGTCCTGCCGCGCCCTGGCCGCACTGGATACCCTGACCAGGGCAGACGCACCCGAGCGAGGGAGGACCGGCCACGATGACCAGCAGACGGCGGAGGTTTGCGGAGCGCCGGAAAGCGTGCGGGTACAACCAAGAGGAATTCGCGGAAGCGGTCGGCGTAGACCGGTCTACCGTTCAGCGTTGGGAAAATGGCAAGACTGGCCCCCAGCCATGGCAAAGGCCGAAGATTGCTAAGGCTCTGGAAGTCACGGCAAATGAACTTGACGCTCTGTTGATTCCAGACGCTTACGCGCCGTCCCGACAGGCCCCTAGCGAATGGCTTGCCGTTGCCCCGAATAGTGACGACGAATTCGACGCGCTCGAATTGGCTAGACGGGTCGCAGCAAGCGACGTGGGAAAGGAGACGTTGAGCCGACTGGAAAACTCCTTTGATGAGTTGGCCATGAAATACCCGAAGTCTCCTCCTCAGGATTTGTTGGACCGGGTGCGAAAGCATTCTGCCTATGTCGCGCACCTCATGGACGCGCGCATGACGCTTGCCGAACAGCGACGCCTTTACGTGGTCGGCGGCTGGTTTCAGCTCTTGGGTGCCACCCTCCATATCGACCTTAACCAGGAGCACGCTGCTACGGCTCGTTTGCAATCAGCGGCCGCGCTTGCCCAGCACGCCGAGAACCGAGAAATTGAGGCTTGGTGTTACGAGACAGACGCTTGGCGCGTTCTCACAGACGGCGAATATGCCCGTGCGCTGGAACTCTCCCAAATCGCGCAGCAGCTAGCCCCGGCAGGAAGTTCGGTCGCTATCCAGGCAACAGCGCAAGAGGGAAGGGCAAGAGCGCGCCTCGGGGAGAGGGTCGAGACCTATGCGGCCATAGAACGTGTACAGCAGATGTCAGCGGCGCTCGTGCCACGAAAGGGCACTGAGCACCACTACCAGTACGACCCAGGTAAATCGCTGGCCTATACGGCAACCACACTCGCATGGGTCGGAGATCCGGCAGCGGAGACCTATGCGCGGGAAGTCATTGCCCGACTTGCTCCAGCCGACGACATCCATAAATGGCCTCGCCGGGTCGCGTCAGCGAATATTGACCTGGCCTTGGCTTTACTCGGTGGCGACCGGCTAGACGAAGCGTGCAGCGCGGCACAGCGGGCAATACTGTCCGGCCGTATCGTCCCATCGAACCATTGGCGTGCGCTGGAAGTGGTCAAGGCCGTGGAAGCCCGGAAACTGCCGGAAGCCTCGGACCTTCGCGAGGCTTACCAAGGGCTCAAGGCACTGGAGAGCGGAAAGCAAGGTTCGTAACTCAACGTATACGGCCACTCCTCGCCGGCTGGACCCCAGAACGCCGAAAGCCCCCGACGACCACCCAGCAAGGGCAGCCATCGGGGGCTCTGGTCATGCTTCACGGTGCGTTCAAGGGGCTTAACCACCCCTTAAAGGTGTCCTTCTCCGGGGCATCAAACGGGCATGACCCAGTGTTCCCAAGGGGTTTGGCGCATCTGGTCCCGAAAAAAGGGGTCACACCTAGCGTGCGTCTTTCGAGCTGGGACCGGGATCGCTGAGCGGCAATCGGCCTGAACTTTCTACCGGCATCCCCTACCGCTCAGCGCAGAACCGACGGACTCATACGCGCGCTCATGTGCGATTCGTCGGACGGCATCGCTTGCATTCGATGGCCCAGCAATCCGAGCGCTCATCTCGCCGTGCGTCTTCGGGCAATCGCTCTTTGAGTCGGTAGCCGATTCGGTGGCAGGCGCGGCAGCGCACGGGAACACGGGGCCTGTCGTCTCCGCTGAGCACTGCCCGACCTTCGGGGCGCATCCATGCCGGGCGCATCCACGAAGGCCACTCGCTCAATTCCTCAGCCGTGCCGGGAATCTTACGGACCTTGAACGCGATCAGCGTCCGGCCGTCACTCAGTTTGTGGGCAGCCGCCCTCTTGCGCGCCCACCCCTTTCCGGTGAGGTACCCCCCTATGTCGTCGGGGCACTGAACACACATACCCGCCCCCAGGGGGACGCGGTCAATGCGCACCCCTGAAAGCAGTTCAACGAACATGAGCGTTAGGCCAGTTCGGCAAGCTCAGCGGAGAGAAGCCACTCAGCCTCGCTCTGCGGAACGTCGTACGTCTCACCGTTCTGAAGCACGTGGGACGGAGTGCCATCGGTGGTCGGGCCGTAGCTCATGTAACCGGTCATGCGCAGGGTCACGGTCGGCTCATCGGTGTTGAAGAAAGACATGGTGGGAAACTCCTCTTAGGCGGTAGCGGTGATCTTGCAGACGGCAGCAGCATTGGGAACAGCGATAGCAGCACGGGCAATAGCACGTACAGCGGTACCGTCCTTGAGGAATCCGAACTGATCGGAGACCTGAAAGCCCGCGTCCTTGCGCCACACGGCAAAGATCTGATCCGCCTCATAGGCGAGAACATCCGTACCCGGCATGAACGAAGAGATCCACACCGGAACACCCAGGATCGCGCGCTGAATACCCGCAGTTGGAGAACCAGCTGACTCGCTCAGAAGCGGCTTCAGCGAACCGGAGGTTTCCCGCAGAGCCATAAGCCCCGCCCATGTAGTCGGGTGCATCACGACGGCCGTGGCCTTCGAGTTCACCGCTTCGAGCTTCCCGAATGCGGCAACGAACGCGTCAAGGTCCTTGAACCCGCCCGTGACCGCGTGAGTCTGGATTCCCGGCGTGTTCATGAGGCCCACGAACCCCTTGTTGGCTCCCGTGCCAATCAGTGCTTCGCGGTCGAAACCGAGAGAGACCGACCGCATCAATGATTTTGCAACCGGGTCCATGAACGCCGAACCCCCGTCCTCCACAAGCTCATTGGCGAGCATGTCGGCAGCGGCAATCTTCTTCGGCGTCACCTTCAGCGGCTCAGCACCGAAACCACCAGTCGGCAGGTCGTCAAGCTCACCCACGAAACCGGCCGCGAAGTCCGAGCGGATCACGGGAAACGAGTAGGTCTCAGCATTCGTCTGCACCCTGTTCACGCCGGACGCCATGACGACCGACTGAGGAGCTAGGAGATCAACGAACTTCTTCGCCATCTCCTCCGGGCTGAACGCCTTACCCGTGCCCGTCGTGGTGATGCCACGGGAGATTTCCACGGAGCGCTTCAGAAGCTCACCGGGAATCACCCCAGTTCCCGCAGTCTGCCCAAGAGGGAACCCGCGTGTGGTCCCCATCTGCTGAAGCGGGGAGTTCACCCGCATGGCCATTTCCTCAGCGGCGGATGCGGAAATGTGCCGCTTGGCCGTGTCGTCATGCTCCTTGATCTGACTCAGGAGGCTGTCCTCCTCCTTGCGCTCAGGAGCGGTAAGTGTGCGCTTCGCGGTTCGCTCCGTAAACTGCTTAAGCTTGTTGGCTACGGCCTCCCGCTTCTCCATCGCGACCCGTGCAATCTCGGCATGACTCAAAGAACCCACCCCTTGTGTTGGCAGCAAAAAGGTCGGAACCATGAATAGTGGGGTCCGGCCGGCTGCGGGTTAGCGGGGAATTTGGAAACGTCCCCTCACCTGTATTAGTAAATGTCTACGCGGCATCACTTGCAGCACGCTTCTTCGCCGCCCACTCGCGCTTTCGCTGCCGGGTCCGCTCCGCCTTGCATTCGTCCGAGCACATCAACGGCCAACGGCGCTTCTGCCCCTCCGGGCGCTTCTGTTCATACGTCTTTCCGCAGACTTCGCATCCGCCCGTGAACACCTTCGCCCCGTCCACCACGCGGATAGTCCCGCCCTTCGTCTTCCAAGAAATGGGGCGAGCCTCACGGCGGCGGATGATGAGGCGGGACCGGAGCACGTCCTTACGCAGCACTGGCGGGAACTCCCACAGGGGCCGGAACGGGTCAGCTACGAGCCGGAACGGGCCACGGGCGAAACCGGACCGCACAGCGACAGGGCCGCTTTCCCCCTGCATGTAGCGGCCGGCGTCCCAGTCCGCGAAAGCCTGAGCGACAGCGCGGGGAATGTGCTCTGTGAGTTCGTCCGGGGTTCCGACGAGTGCGGCTATCTCGTCTTCCAAGGAACCGATGGAGGGGTAGTACACGGCAGCCTCCCAGTGGGTCACGAAGAAGCCCCGGGCAGACAGCCGGGGCAGCGGAGTGAGCAGCGGGAAGCACGGGCGGTGACGAAGTGATGAAGTGACCCTGAATCCGGGTTACCTCTTATAGATTGGTTTTTTGGTTCTATGCATGGAATAGAACCAAACCCTCATTCCGTCACTTCGTCACCTGTGGAGAGGCAGCGGGCCCATCCGCGCTGTCCGAGTACGCTCACACGGGGCGTAGACGCCCTCACTCGGAGACTGGTGAGCAGATTGCCTACCGGAAAAGAGAGCAAGGCCGGACCCGAAGGCCCGGCCTTGCTTCAAACTCACTTCTCGGTGGTTGTTTCCTTCTTCGACAGCCAGTCGAACTCAAGCCGTTCCAAGATCGGGGTGTGATCCCCCTGCCGTGCTGCGGGCTTGACAGTGATGCCCTTCTTTCCAAGGGCGCACTTCAGGAGCATCCGCTTGTCCGCCATGTCCGCCGCTTCCCATGCCTCACGCAGGGTGTCGATCTGGGTGAGTGGCGATAGGTCTGCCTCCGCATCCAACGCCTCAAGGGTCGCGGCGGTGCTCTCGATAACGGCGCGCTGCCCTTCGCTCAGCTCCTCGAAGCGCTCTTCGTCCATCTTCCCGTACACGTAGAAGTCGTCTTCGAGCTTCTTCACACGCCGCTGGGCGGCCTCAAGGGCCTTCTGGGCCTCTTCCTTCTGCGCCTGAGTTTCGGGGTCCGCGAAGGCGAGCCACCGGCGGGCTATCTCGATGATCACCGGGTCACCCGGCTCAAGGGCGGTGATGTGGTGGATCCAAGCCTGTCCAACCGCATGGTCGATGCGGTCGGCGAGTGTCACCACTCCCTCGCAGATCGACTTGCCCCGCGTCTGCCGGACCTCGCACCGGTAGCGTCCGCCACGGTGGCTCATCGAGCCACCACACGGTTCAAGCTCGCCCGTGCCCTTCTTGTCCCGCATCCGCCCGCATCGGTAGCTCCCCGTCCCCAGGTACTTCGCTTCCGGCTTCCCCTTCGCCCACCGTTCATCGGTCCGTTCGGCGATGAGGGCCTTGATCTTGAACCACTCGCCCGGCGTCACAACCCCCTTGCCGCACATGACGACTTCGCCCCTCTCGTTGCGCAGGGGCTCGCCGTATCCCTCCCAACTGTCCAAGGGGTTGCCGTGCTCGTCCGTCTTGCGCCGCCGGACCGGGACCATGCCCGCGAAGAGCGGGGACTGAGCCAGCTTGCTCACCGCCGTGGGCGACCAGGTGGCACCGCTCCGGGTCCGGTACCCCTCCTCATTGAGTTGGTGGGCCGTGTCCTTCGTCGTCTTCTTGTCGAGCAAGAGATCCGCCAGCCTGCGAGCGGTGCCGTACTCGTCGGGATGGGGTTCGACCTTGCCGCTTCCGGGGGCGCTGTAGAGACCGAACGGGGGCCTGCCCGTTCCCCTTCGGCCTTCCGCCTTGTGCGAGTCATGGCCGATCTTCACGCGCTTCGCTATGTCCTTCGCTTCCTCCCTGGCGCGTTCGCTCAGGATCGCGAAGACCATGCGGCCGCCCTGTGATGAGTCCAGCCCCTCGGAAACAGAGACGAGCCGCGAATGCCGGCGGTCGAACTCATCGAGCATCCGGCCCACCGCCCCCATGCCGCGCCGGTCGAAGCGGTCCGTCTTCCACACACCGAGCGTCTTGGAGTTGCCGTCCATGATCGCTTGTGTGGCCTTCTCGAACTCCCTGCGCCGTACGTAGGTCTTGGAAGCCGAGAGTTGTTCAAACCAGACGTGCCGGATCTGAAGCCCGTTCGCCTGCGCCCAGCGCACCACGTCTCGCAGATGCCCCCGCAGCGTGGCCAGGTCTTCCTTCTTGTTACTGCGTCGCAGGTAGGCATCCATGAGGCCGGACGGTTCCGCCGTCGCAGGCTTGTCCAATCCCAGGGTTTCCAGTTCCTCAGAGCTGAGCCCCAACCCGACGAGCGTCGCGTGATCCTCGCGCACCACAACCCCCTCTGTTCTCAGGGGAAATGGTACGGAATTGATGGACCTTAGACAGCTACTTTCTCGAAGTGCGGCACGGTCCACGTGGCGTCCACCGCATAGCGCGCGAAACCGCCGCCGAGCTGGTCGTAGATGCCGCCGCGGGCCATCGCCTCGCAGGTCGCCTGCACCATCTCCAGGGCTCCCTCGGAGCCGGTGCGGGCGTGGTGGCGCAGCAGGAACTCCAGCGCCATGGCCGGCGGGAACTTCGGGGCGCCGCCGAACCCGCCGCGCACCGCGTCGAAGTCACGGGTCAGGCCCATCAGGGCGGTGTGCAGCTCCTCGGGGCGCGGCGGCCGCCGGTCGGCGGGCAGCGAATCGGTCAGCGAGCGCCCGGCCAGGTCGGCGACGATCCGCCCGGCGACCTCGCCGACCTCGTCGCGGCGGTCGGCCCAGGCGCTGCGCACCCCTTCCAGG
Source organism: Streptomyces sp. NPDC033270 (assembly GCF_055576575.1). Taxonomy (NCBI): domain Bacteria; kingdom Bacillati; phylum Actinomycetota; class Actinomycetes; order Kitasatosporales; family Streptomycetaceae; genus Streptomyces; species Streptomyces sp. NPDC033270. The sequence continues at coordinate 11,404 of NZ_JBVIRA010000039.1, read as the reverse complement.
ACCTGCCCGAAGGACGGCATTCCGTGTCGGGGCTCGGGCGGGAAGTACGTGCCGAAGTAGAAGGGCTCGGCGTCGGGGGTGAGGAAGACGGTCATTGGCCAGCCACCCTGGCCGGTGGCGGCCTGCACGGCCTCCATGTACACGGCGTCGACGTCCGGGCGCTCCTCGCGGTCGACCTTGACCGACACGAAGTGCTCGTTGAGCAGCGCGGCGGTGGCCTGGTCCTCGAAGCTCTCGTGGGCCATGACGTGGCACCAGTGGCAGGAGCTGTAGCCGACGCTGAGCAGTACCGGCACGCCGCGCCGCCGGGCCTCCTCGAACGCGTCGGCGGACCACGGCCACCAGTCGACGGGGTTGTCGGCGTGCTGGAGCAGATACGGGGAAGTCTCATGAGCCAGGCGGTTCGGCATGGCTCCATCCTCTCCCACGGTGACGTGGCGGGGCGGGAGCGGAGGGGGAGAGATTGACCGGTCGGGTCGGGGTATCCACAGGCCTGCCGGATTTCCTGCGGACGCGGAACACTGTGCGTACGGCGAAGGTCACCGCCCGGAAGCGCGGGAAGAAGATCTTCCTCACCTACACTCCAGAACCGGACGGGGCCGGCTCGCCGCCGATCGCGCCGGGTCCTTACCGGCGTCGCTCGTACACCGTCACCCGCCGCCCGCGGACTTGCTCGTCCGCCACCACTGTGAAGTGTTCTTCCAGCACCGCAGTCTTCGCCTTGTCCCGCTCCGCCGACACGGGCCGGGCCACTTCGGGCACGTCAGTGACCAGCAGTATCCGCTGTTGTGCCAACATCGCGGTCCGTATCTGGGCCGGGCCGCTCTCCTCACCCTTCAACGTCCCGGACGCCACAGGGCTGTCCGCCAACGCTATGTCCTGCAACCCAGCGAAGTCGCCCGGGGAAACCAGCGCAGTATCGCGTCGAGCTGCCGGTATGAAAAGCACCGCATCGCCGTCCCGCTTCAGCTGCCGCACCTCATCCGCCGCCGACAGGACGTCGTCCACCCGACTCGTCGGAGACCGCGTGGCCAGCGACTTCGGCAACAGTGCAGCTACCGCCACCACGACCATCACCGGAACGAACCATGACGCCGCCCGCGGGAACCGTGGCCGGATTGACCGTACGGCCGCACCCGACGCCGCGCCGATCAGCAGTGCCAAACCCAGCATGCTGAACAGGACGTAGCGGTCCAGGAACAGCGGCTGGATCAGGGAGAGACCGATCAGGCTGATCTGCGGCACCGCCAGCAGCGGCAGGCCGACAGCCGCCACCGACAGTCGGGCCGCCCTCGGCCGGTCCAGCACGGCTCCGAGGCCGCCCATTGCCAGAAGGACTGCTGGGCCGATCATCATGTGCCACGTCAGCGGCGGGATCCAAGACACTTGGCTGGACTGGCTTCGACTGAACAGGATCAGTGGCAGCGTCGCTACTACGGCGGCCGTGGCCGCCGCCGCCCAGCGTGTCCATGTCTCGCGCCCGGCTTTCGTCCATGCCAGTGTCGCGAAGTGAGCGGGCAGAATCAGCAGCGACAGCCAGTTGAGGAGCGCGCACGTCAGAACCGCGCTCCCGTACGCCGCCCAGTGCACTGTCCGGCCACGTCCCTGGAGCAGGGTCACCAGCAGCAGAGTCGAGATTCCAGCCCCTGCCGCGATGAGCGCGTACGGGCGGCCTTCTTGGAGATAGAACTGCACGGCCGGAAGCAGTCCGAACGCCAGCCCTCCTCCCAGGCCTGCCCAGGTCCCGGCCAGCCGATGGCCTATGACCGTCACACAGGCCGCTGCCAGCGCTGTAGCCAGCACGGATGGCAGCCGCAGGGTCGTGGTGCCGGGCCCGAAGCATTCGAAGAGTCCGTGCATGAGCAGGTAATAAAGGCCGTGCACGACATCGACCTGTCCCAGCATGTGCCAGATGTCGGTGACGGACCGTTGGGCCACCTGCCAGGTTGCGGCCTCGTCCCGCCACACGCTTTGCTGCCGGGACAGCCCCCATAGGCCGAGGGCAAGAGTCCACAACAAGGGGATCAGCCATACGGGAAGGCGGCACCGGAAGACGGATATGTGACGAGGCATGTAGGCGTTCAGATCCTTGATGGCGGTGCGGGCCGAAGTCGGGTATGGGGCTTTCGAAGAGCCGTCCCGACGGTTGGCCGATCGTGAGGAAAGTGCCCAGGCCAGCAGGAAAGAAGTTCGTTGGAATCCTTGTTCCTGCGCGGACAGAAGCACTTTTCAGAAGGGGGAGCCTATCTGCTCGTCCGTGAGCATCCGTGCCCGGGCAGTATTCAGGCGACGAGGGGATTCTCATCGACCGCGAAGGCTGCGTCGCATCGGTCACGGACGCGGTCATCGTGGGTGGCGATGACAACGGCACATCCGGCGTCGCTCATCTCACGGAGAATATCGATGACTGTTTTGGCATTGGCATGGTCGAGAGCGCCGGTTGGCTCGTCGGCGAGCACCAGAGCCGGTTGCTTGACCATGAGTCGGGCGAGCGCCACGCGCTGCTGCTCTCCGCCGCTGAGGTGGTGGATCTTCTCTTTTTCCCGCCCTGCCAGACCAACGCGGTCAAGGGCGTCGGCGATCGTCACGCTGGCCTTGCCTCGATTGCTCCGCTGCGGTTTGGTGGCGACCTCCAGATTGGCGGCGACGGTGGCGTTTTCCATTAGGGCGTAGTTCTGGAAGAGATAGCCGAGAACGTCGCGGCGGAAATTTCGGACATCGCGTCGCCCGAACCGAGTTATATCCTTTCCCTCATATCGGATCTCCCCGGCGCTGGGCTTTTCGAGGAGGCCGATGCAGTTGAGGAGGGTGGACTTGCCCGATCCGCTGGGGCCGACAAGGGCGAGCATCTCGCCGCGGCTGACGGTGGCGGTGACATCGGACCACAGGGTCCGGGTACCGAAGGTCTTCGACAGCTTGACAATATCGATCACAACTGTGCTCCTGCTGAGGGGAAGAAGGTCGTCTGCGCAGGGCTCATGCCTTGACGGCCCCTTCTTTGACGATGCGCCGGTGAAATACTCCAAGAGCGAGGAGCACAGCGCCGAATTCAACGGTGACCAGCACAGCGATAGCGGTGAGGTCCAGTGCGGTGATCTGGACAGGCGGGAAGGGGGCAGGGATGCCTTGAGAGGTCAGCTCCTCAAGGTCCTGATTCTGTCGCCACACCTGTGCAGGAACCCACCAGGCAAGGAAAGCCGCAAGAATCCCCTCTACAGCAAGAATAAAGCGATGGGTTGCAGTGAATCTCCAGCCGCTGATGTGCTGGACGAAAACAGCCTGGGCATGTTTGCGTGAGTGGATGATACAGACGCCGACTCCGGTGATGAGGAGCACAGCCACAGATGCAATGAGATTGAAGAGCAGCAGCCGGAAGCTACTGACAGCCTCTTTGAGCATCAGTGCGGCGTTCTGTCCCACGGGATTCACGGCCGCCACATAGGCCTGCAGGCCGTGTTTGTTGTCGGCAAGAGGGGTCAGGACGTCGCCGGGATCAGGAAAGACGATTCCATCCTGAGTCGCGAACGTGGTGTAGGCGTCGTTGGTGAGGATATGTGAACCATTGGGGACCACAACAATGACCGGGTCGCGCACCAAGGACCGGTCATCGTCCGGACTGTAGGCAGCGTTGGGGCTTCGATCACCGGAGTTGTAGCCGAAGACTTGCTGACCGCTCTTCGCTTGGAATGTTTCGATCTTGAGGCGCTGCCGGATATCCGGATCCAGCCTGCCGAAGACATCAGGGATGGTTGCCCGGATGTCCGATGCGTGGGAGGCGAGGGATTCAGGGATGATCAGCCGTACCGAATGGGGTTCCGCCGCCCTCGCGTTGTGCGGCACCGGGGAGTACCGCTGTCCCTTCGGGTCGCTGACCGGCTGGTTGGCCAGGAATGTTTCGTTGACGATGAGTATCTCGCCCTGCGGCAGGCGCGCGTTCGAAGAGAGGTTCTGAAGATCGTGGCGCCCGGCAACGATGATCTCGCCTGCCGCGTCGGCCTGACGCAGCCACGAGCCCACCTGCTTGACCACCTGCTTCGAGTCGCCTCCCCAGCTGCCGTTGAGACGGATGGTGACGGCGTTTCCCGCCTTGGCATAGGTGTCCTGGTTGCCCTGGCGCGCCCTCACGTGCTGGCTCGCCAGGGTGACATCCATGGCGAAGCCAAGGGCGAGCAGCACCGCGGGGATCCGCACCAGGTACGTGGACACAAATGCTGCCCGGGCCGGCAACTCACCCTTGAGGGCTCGCAGTACCTCGACCCTGAAGGTGAGGGCCAGGGCGGCGGTATGGGCGGCCAGCACCAACAGGATGAGCAGGCCGGCGAGGCAGGCGGCTACCACAGCGAACAGGCCCAGCCAGGCGAGGCCGTTGTAGAGGCCGAGGAGGACGAGCACCGCGGCCGCCACAGCGCCAGCAGCCAGCGACCAAAACGCCGCCACTTGCTTGAGATCCCGAGCAAGGAGGTCCATGAGGGACTTGCCCTGCAAGCGCAGTACCCCATAGGCCTTCGCGTTCAGCAACACGCTCGCGCCGGTCATCGTCACCGCGGCGAGAGCGATCACCCAGAAGGACCAGAACAGCTCGTCACCCGCGAAATACTGGGCCAGTTCGCTGTAGGCGAGGGGGTGCTGGACGCTTGAGCCCAGGCCAAGACCGGCGAGTTCAGCCACCAGGGCGTCAGCGGCCTCAGGCGATCCGAAAACGTAGTAGAAGCCCCGCGGATCACGCTGGCCGATCTCCGTGATGGGGTGCACTTCCGTGGTGACATGCGAACTGAACGCCGGGTAGCCGTCGTTCAGCCAAGATGCCGCGTCGGAGTTCGGGTCACCCGAGGCGAGATACAGGTGCCGGCGGCTGTCGGGATGCTTCACATCGGGCAGCTCGCGCGCCACCGCAACCTTGTGATCACCCGAGAACGCGGCGATCGCACGGGCAATCTGAGCGCCGCTCACCGAATCGTCGGATCCCGTCACCCAGACCTGGGCAGAACTTCCCAGGACCAGCTGCTCGTCCAGCCCTCGCACGAACAGAAAAGACATCATCGCGGAGAAGGCCAACACGGCAGCATGGACGAACTTGATACCTCGGTGGAGCATCAGTTACCTAGGTTCGGGCACTCGTGAGCGCGCATATCGCAAGAATCGACATTGAGAACCTGGCTGCGGGGTGGAAATGGAAACCCCGCAGCCAGGAGCGACAATTAAAGAATCAGAGCCGCGAAGGTAAGCTGCTCAGCACGAAGCGCTGTAGTACGCCTTGCTGATGGTCTTCGCCTTCTTCGCGGAGGCCTTGGCCCACACGCCTTCCTTCTGGCAGCCACTCTTGGCCCAGTACGCACCTTCAACGGAAGACGAGTGGAAAACCTTCTTGTGGAAGTAGTTCGAGTAGACGTAGTTGGCGCCTACGTCGTGGCTCCACCGGCCACCCTCGGCGTCCTCCGAGACGGCCATTGCAGGAGCGGCAACGGCCACGATGAGGGCACCGGCTGCGGCAACAGCCTTGAGGCTATTCTTGATCATGATTGAACCACCTTCATTAGAAGTATCGACTCGATTGTTGATCGGATGACACAGCACAGTCCGGATCACTTCGCTGTTACACGACTTGGCCTGTGGTGTCGAGCTGGCTTGTGTGAGCCTCTGAACCGGCCCTGCGGGCAGGCAGGGAGGCTTTCCTGGCCAGGGTCTGAAGTAGTAATGCCGCACGTGAAGTTCAGATGGCCCCAAATGGGCATGGCGATTGGGCCCCCGAAGAACGCTCCCTGGCGTGCGACAGCAACCAGCCCCGTTTCACCGAGGAACAGCCCGAAGGGATCGAGGGGTATCGCACCGGAAAGGCGCAAGCGGAGGCAATCGGGCACGTCGGGCACCTGTTTCAAGAACCCCTACGCCTTCGACTCTGCCCAGCCCGCTCGTCCGCCGCCGTTCGGTGAAGGGAACTCGCCCAGAGTCCGAAACCGGTAGCTGCAGCGCATGGATCGCGAGGAGGATCGCAGAGGGCGGCGGACTGGGGCATCGCAGCGCTTGCAGAGCGCGCCACGTACACGTCCTGCGCAACCGGTCCGTCGTGCGCGGCCACTGCGGATGGGACGCCATCGGCCTATCAAGTAGCCGGACCGTCGTACAGCAACCTCTATCTGCCCGTGCTGGTGAGCACTTCCACGACAACTCCCCGGCAGCCTGGGATCACGGCAACCCGCAACTGCCTCAACGCAACTCCCCCGAACGATGTGAGCCCCGGCCTATGACTCACAGGCCGAAAATCACAGCGCGCGACCTCACCAGGTCAGGGCTTACCCTTCCTGATGCTCTTCTTGTCGCAGTGATGCGCACGGTAGCCCTGCGGCATCTGGTCGTTGGCGTTCTTGATGGCCGCCTTCCATGCGGCGTCCTGCGTCGAAGCCCAACCGTGCCCCTGCACATATCCGTGAATCCCACTCCCACCGCCGATCTTCTCCTTGGGGCACTGCACATGCGCAGTCCACCCTGACGCCGCTTCCGCAGGAGCGGTCAAGCCCAACGAGAAAACAACTGCAGCCGCGCCGGTGATGAGTGAACCGACGGTACGCGACTTGCGCATGAGAAAATCCTCCAGAGGATCGATGCTCCGATACAGCGGGGGCAGGCCTCCGGGCGATGCGATCCACACTCGCCAACCCACTTCCGCAAGGCACACCAATCCCCCTTGGTCATATAGGCCAAGGCAAGAAAGAGCCGTCGATCCTTGCCCCCCTGAGAATCACCCGCCTCGGTGGTCAGCCGGTCGGATGAGCACGCCAGAATTTACGGGACCAGACGGTTTTGATCAACATCAGGCAAAGTGAGCACAATCACTGCCGGTCCAGGGCAACTAAATCAGCTGGCGGTGACCGGCGGCTCGACATTCTTCAAGGTGACTGTTTTTAACTTCAACCAAGTTGCTGTCTGCGGCCGTCCTCACCTGGGTCCGCAGAATGGATGCGCTTCGTCATGCACCCGTGCACTGCGGCCAGGTGGCATCCGCAGCGTCACCGAACTTGCGATTCGCTCCGCACATCAGGTGGCCGCCGCCCCCAACTGACGTGACAGGCCCCAGGGTGTCCCCGTGACGCCCGGCCGCTAACCTCAGTGCCATGAACCAGCGGAAGCAAAAGAAGCTCTCCCGGCGCCTCTTCAGCGCAATTCTGATGGGTGACACCGCCGTCGTGAAGGCAGTACTGCGGGCTGGGGTCGACGCCAACAAGCCGTACAGCGATGGCACCACCTATCTGTATCTGGCATCCGTCACCGGAGAAGCAGACATCACCCGTCTTCTCCTCAAGGCCGGCGCCTCCCCCGACACCGAGAGCAGCGGCGGAATGGGCTCGGAGGGCACTCCGCTGTGCGGAGCCGCGTGCTGGGGACACACCGAAACAGTGCGCGAACTGTTGGCGCACGGCGCCGATCCGAACGTGCGCGAAGACCATGGAACGGGCCGCTCCCCGCTGGACTGGGCCAACGAAGGCCCCCACCCTGAAACCGCCGAACTTCTCACCGCAGCGGGAGCCACCTCCCACAAAAGCGTCCAGACAACCCACGGTCCGTAAAGCCTAGGGAGGTTCCGGAGTTGTGAGGGGTCGCATCAGCGGAAACTGGCTGCCAACTGGCCGCCTCTTCCAAGGTCCGTCCCGTCCTGCTGCCTCACTCGACAACGCCGCTTCCTTCCAGAGGCACCAGTGGCACCAGTGGCACGAGCTGTAGCCGACGCTGAGACCAGCCGACGGGGTTGTCGGCGTGCTGGAGCAGATACGGGGAAGTCTCCTGAGCCAGACGGTTCGGCGTGGCTCCGTCCTCTCCCACGGTGACGTGGCGGGCCGGGAGCGGAGGGGGAGAGATCGACCGGTCCGGTCGGGTTATCCACAGGCCTGCCGGATTTCATGCGGACGCGGAACACTGTGCGTACGGCGAAGATCACCGCCCGGGAGCGCGGGAACTGCCGGAGACTGCTGGTACTGCTGAAGGGGGAGAGGCATGTCAGGCACACCGGTCGCGCTGCGCGAGGGCCACCGGGCGGCAGCGGAAGCGCTGTTGACCCGGGCCGTCGAGGAAGAGGTGCGGCGCTCGGGCGGACGGCTCGACGCCGACACGCTGCTCGGCAGAGCGCGGGCGGCGCTGGAGGAGGTGGCGGGCAGCGCCGCCGAGGAGTACGGCGCGTTCGTCCGGGCGCTGGACGAGGCTGCCGCCGGGCAGCCGACGCTGGCGCAGCGGCTGTCCCGCAAGGAGTTGGGCACCCCCGCGGTGGTGACGGCGGTGGCGGCGCTGGCGGCGTGCGGCACGGACCTCGCGTACGGCACGGGCGCGGGCGCGGCGCTGGGCGTGGGGGCTGCCGTGGTGGTGGCGGGCGCGGCGGCCACGGTCCTGAAGCTGACCGCGGGCCACTGGCCGGCGGCGCACCGTGAGGCCGGGATGCGCGGTCAGCCGGGCGGCCCGGAGCAGCTGCGGCTCCAGTGGTTGACGGCGCTGGAGGTGCGGGGCATCCGGCCGTTCCTGGATCAACAGCGGATGCTGACGGCGGCCGCCCGCGGCGGCGGGCAACCGGCCAAGCCGGCCGCCGCGTCGAAGGCCGCCCGAGGACCGCAGCTGCGCGGCGCGGACCGCAGTGCGGCGGCCCGGCAGCGGTCCGTACTGGAGCATTCGTTCTCCCAACTACCGCGCCCGGACGGCCCGTTCGCCGGGCGGCGGGCCGAGCTGACCCGGATCGCGCAGTGGGTGCACGCGGCCCGGGCGAGCACGGAGACCAAGCCGACGGTGGTGGTGCTGCACGGTGAGCCGGGCTCGGGGCGTACGGCCCTGGCAGTGCGGGCCGCACACCAGCTGCGCGATCAGTTCCGTGGCGCCTGTGTGGTGGATCTGCGCGGGGACACCCCCGGTGAGGCGCCGCTGCCGACCCGGGACGCGCTGCTGCATCTGCTCAACCGCCTGGGCGCACCGCGCGAACAGCTCCTGTTCCGTGAGCGCCCCTCCCAGGAACAGCACGTCAAGCGGCTCACCGAGCTGTACCACCAGCATCTGACGGGGCTTCCGGTGACGGTGCTGCTGGATGACGCCTCGGACCCCGAGCAGGTGCGGACGCTGGTGCCGGATCGCTCCGACAGCCTGGTGCTGGTGACGTCCCGGGAGCCGTTGGAGCTGCCCGGAGACCTGGAGGCGTGGGTGCATCAACTGCCCGTCGGGCCGCTGGACGCGGCGGGCACCGAGGAGCTGCTGCGCGCCTCCGCCGCGGTCGGCGAGGAGGCTTCGGACGAGGCGGGGCCGTACGACTCCCAGGCGATCGAGGAGATCTCCGCGCTGTGCGCGGGGCTGCCGCTGGCGCTGCGGGTGGTGGGCTCCTCCCTGGGGTCGCGCACGGCCGCCACACTGGCCACGGACCTGGCGGCCCACGACTCGGTGCCGCCGGTGGAGCGTGCGCTGTCGCTGCGCTACGCCGACCAGCCCGAGACGGCCCGGCGGCTGCTGCGCCGGCTTGCTCTGGTGGGCCGGGCGAGTCTGGGGGCGGCGGCCGCGGCGGCGCTGCTGGGCGTCGAGAACGCGGAGGCGGAGCGGCAGCTGACGACGCTGGTCCGGGCCGGGCTGATCGAGCACGTCCGCGGTGAGCGCTACCGCATGCACGCCCTGGTGCACAGCTTCGCCCACGACCGGCTGGTCGACGAGGAGGACGCGGACGAGCGCGGCGCGGCCCAGGAGCGGCTGATCCGCGGCTATGCGGAGCTGGCCGACTCGGTGATCCGGCTGGTCGACGGCCGTACCTCGACTCGCGCCGACCGCTTCGGCTCGCACGGCTTCACGTCCCTGGACGCCGCCCTGCAGTGGCTGGACGACGAGACCAGCTTCATCACGGCCGCGCTGCGCCACGCCGATCAGGGCGTGGATCAGGCGGCGGTCTCGCATCTGCTGGGCGCGCTGGCCGACTACTGCCTGCTGCGCGGTGACCTCTACCGCCTGGGCGAGCTGAGCGAGCTGACCCGGGCGGTCGGCCAGGGGCTGCTGGTCCGCTCGGTGCAGTGGCGTACGGGCGTGGCGGCCCGGCAGCTCGGCGAGCTCGACAAGGCCCGCACGACCCTGTCGTCGGTGGTCGATCTCTACTTCGAGGCGCAGCATCCGGCGGGCGCCGCCCGTGCGCTGCGCGATCTGGGCATCACGCTCCAGCAGCAGGGCAATCTCACCGAGGCCGCGGCCAAGCTCCGCGAGGCGCTGGAGCTGCAGTCCGGCCCGGACATGCACGGCGACCGGGCCTGGACGCTGCACGCCCTGGCGGCGGTGGAGCGGGACCGGGCGCAGATCGCCGACGCCATCGCCATGCTCCGCGAGGCGCTGGAGCTGCATGAGGAGAGCGAGAGCCTGCACGGCCAGGCGTGGGCGCACTTCCAGTTCGGCCAGGTGTATCTGCGGATGGGTGAGGTGTCGCGGGCGGAGAGCGCGCTGCATGCCGCGCTGGAGCTGTACGGCCGGACGCACGACGAGCGGGGCGAGGCCTGGGCGATGACACAGCTGGCCCGCGCCCGGCTGCTGGACGGCGAGCCCGGGCCCGCGGCGGACCGGTTGCGGCAGGCACTGCCGCTGCACCATCAGCACGAGGACGCCCGCGGTGAGGCCTGGACGATGTACTACCTGGGCCAGGCGCTGGAGGAGCGCGGCGAGCACGACGCGGCGCTGCGGCAGCTGGAGCGCTCGCGGACGATGTTCAGCCGGATGCAGGACGGCTACGGCCTGGCCTGCGCCCGGCACCACTCGGGGCGGGTCACCCGGGATCTGCGGGCGGAGCAGACCGGGTCGCTGCGCAACAGCGGCTTCGCCCGTCAGCTGCTCCAGGACGCCCGTAAGGACTTCCAGCGGATCGGGGTGCCGCACGGCGAGGCGTGGTCCTGCCTGGAGCTGGTGATCATCGACGCCGGCAACGGCCGGGCCGCGCAGGCACTGGAGCTGGCCGACGAGGCGACGCGCATATTCGCCGACTACGGCGACCGGCGCGGCGAGGACTGGGCGCGGTTCCTGCGCTGCACGCTGCTGCCGTTCGCCTCTCCGGGCGGCTCCGTGGTGGGCACGGCCGTCGCCCAGGAGGAGCTGGCACAGCTGATCCGGGACAAGCACGCGCTCCGCGATTCGAAGCTGGAGGACTGCGCGGAGGCGTTCACGCTGCTGTTGGACCGCGGGGTGGAGCCGGAGACGGGCTGGCAGGCCTGGCGACTGGGCATGGTGCCGAACCGCCATGCCCGCGAGGTCATGGGCGTGCCGGTCACACCGGGCGTCGGGCAGTAACCGAAGCGCCCGGCGGTCGGTGACGTGCGGCCCGGGGGGGGGGGGGGGGGGGGGGGGGGGGGGGGGGGGGGGGGGGGGGGGGGGGGGGGGGGGGGGGGGGGGGGGAAGGGAAGCAGTAGGGGGGGGGGAGGGA
>NZ_JBVIRA010000038.1:33033-56043 GCF_055576575.1 Streptomyces sp. NPDC033270 | reverse complement strand
TCTCCCCAACACCCCACACTCTTGGTTTTTCCCTCCCCCCCCCCCCCCCCCCCCCCACCGCCGTTTCGGTGGGGGTGCCGGTGCGCGCCCGCACCGGCGCCGGGTCAGCCGAAGGCGCCGTGCTGACCGGTGTCGGGCGCGCCGGCGCCGGTGTCCGGCTTCTCCGGCTTGGCCTGCTCGGTCTTGGCCTGCTCGGTCTTGGCCGCCGGTGCCTGCTCCGGCTTGGCCTTCGGGTCCCGCTCGCCGTCCGGCTCCGCACCGGCCGGCCGGGTCCGTACGCCCTTGGCGATGCCCTCGCCGCCGCGCGTCTTGGCCTCGCCGACCTTGGCGGGCCCGAACGGGTCGGGCCCCTGCGCGGCCGTGGAGGTCTCCCACTGGTGCCGTACGGGCGGCCGCTGGCCCTGGCCGGCGCCCCCGCGCTTGCCGAAGGCGCCGCCGAGGCCGTTGGCCAGCTGCCCGAGCGCCATGAAGCCGTAGGCGGCGTCGCGGCCGGACGAGGACGGCGCGTTGTTCGCCGAGTTGTCCACCGGGGGCGCACCGTGCTCCTCGGCGGCCTTGTTGTCGGACTGCGCGGCGGCGGTCTCCAGGTCCGCCGCGGCCAGTTCGAAGGCGGGCAGCGAGTCGTCGACGGACCGCTTGAGGCGGTGCCACTCCGCGGCGAACGCCTCGCCCGCCGGACCGTGCCAGTTGGCCGCGGCGGCGGTGCCGACGTGCCGGTCCAGATCGCGGACCATGCCGTCGAGGTGCTTGCCCATCTCGCGCCAGCCGGCCGCCGCTTCGTGCAGCGCCTCGGGGTTGCGTCGCTCGCTCACTTGACGCTCCGCATCATCTCGACCAGCTCGTCCTCGGCCGCCTGCGTGTTGGCGACGGTTTCCTTCAGGCCGTCGCCGACCTCGGCGAGCCGCTGCTGGAGCTGGACGAGGGCGTGCTCGGCCTGCTCGTACAGCTCGCGGTAGGGCCGGGCCGCCTCATGGCTGCCGAAGCCGTCCCGCAGCGCCTCGGCATCCGCCCGCCTTCTGAATGCGGCCAGCTGCCGGCTCAGTTCTTCCGCGCGTATCTCGAAGGTCGCACCGAGCTGGTGCAACTCCTCCGTACTGAGCCGGACTTCGTCGGACATCATTTCTCCCCGAATTGAATGACAGCTGCCTGCCAACATCGCCTCAGGTCTAGCACACCCGCAATAGGCCCGAAGCCCACCGTCGAGCGGGCGGCGGAGCGGGCGCGGAATGCATACCGAGCAATTTGCGGCAATACCGACAACCCCCGCCTTGACGACCCGTTCACACCCGTCATTAGACTCAAGGACGCCGGTGCAGCACACGCGGTTGCTGTGCCACGACGTTCAAGGGGGCAGGGATGAGCAACGAGCGACAGATCCAGGACGAGGACCTGATGGATGTCGCCCAGGACCCGGAGCAGGCGCACCGGCTGCGCAAGGCGCTGAAGGTCCTGGCGGAGAACCCCAATGTCGGCGGCAAGCTCCAGGAGATGGCCCAGGAGGTGCTCTCGGGGCGCATGGGCATGAAGGACGCCATCCAGACGCCGGGCTACATGGACGCCATCGGTGACCGGATGACGGAGATCCGGCGGGCCGCAGAGGACCAGACCATGGCCGAGCGCGAGGAGTCTCGCGCGAAGTTCGCCGCCTGGCAGCAGGAACAGGAAGAGAAGGAAGCCCAGGAGCGCGCCGAGCGCGACGCCCCGTCGTCCCACATCGTCACATCCCCGCGGCGCGGAGGCCACGGACACCGACGCTGACCCCGGATACCGGCAGGCCCCGGAAGCCGGCGTCGGCGCGGCCGATGCGGTCGATGCGGTCAATGCGCTCGGCATGGCCGATTCGGTCGATACCGTCGTCGATACTGTTGATACCGTCGATACTGTCGATGTAGGCGATATCGGCGGTATGGCGGCATGGCGGACTACGCCCGATGCGGTTGATTCGTTCGATTCGGTTGAATCGCTTGATTCGGTTGATTCGGTTGAATCGCTTGCATCACTTGATGCGGAGGAAGGCAGATCACCCGCCCAGGGCATTCGGGCGGATCTGCTTCCTTTCCGCACCGGGCGCTCGCCTTTTCTCCACAACGGGCCGCGGGAACGGGCCTCAGGAACCACCGGCCGCCCGCTCACCCCACACGCCACCGGCACAACGTCCCCACACCCGCCCCGGCCTGCGTGTTCCAGTTCCGGAACAGAGACCCCGCACCGTCCCGCGCACCCGCCCCGGATCATAGGATCGAGGCGGTACACGCAGGAATCCACGAAGGTGGAGGGCGGGATTGATGGGGGACGAGGAAGCCATGAGCGCCTCAGAAGAAGGCAGCGCCCGAGCGGCCGGATACGCACCGCATCCGTACATCGGCGGCCGCAGCGCCGCGCTGCGCGCCCTCGCGGCCTGGCGCATGCGGTGGCCCGGTGCGCCGCGCGTCATCGCGCTCACCGGAAACCCGGGAAGCGGGCGTTCGCGCCTGATCACCGGCTTCCTGATGATGTGCGATCCCGACTACCGCAAGCGGCTGCCGCTGGACGACATGGACCCGGCCACGGTGCCCCCGGACCTGCCGGCGCCCGCCGTGCCGAGTCCCGAGGGCCGTACCGCGGCACAGGTCCTGTGGCTGCTCGCCGATCACTTCGAGCTGAGTGCCGCGCGCAGCGAGGACATCTTCACCGAACTCGCCGGTCGTGAAGAGCCGGTGGCCATCGTGGTGCCGGACGTCGACCAGGCCGGTCCGGTACGCGCCGCGAACGAACCGGCCCGCCTCATACGGGACGTGCTCAAGCCGCTCGCCGCCACCGAAACGGTTCAGCTGCTCGCCGATGTGCCGCGCGAGCTGGCGGCCGAGCTGACCGCGGCGCTGCCGGACGGCCAGGCGCAGATCATCGATCTGGACGCCCCCGAGTGGGCCGACCCGCAGGGCCTGGTGCTGCACGCCGAGACCGCGCTCGACCCCGCCCTCGGGGCGCCGGAACTCCCGTACACCACCGACCCGTCGGCCCGCCGGGCGCTCGCCGCGGCGATGGCCGAGCGCGCGGGCGGCGACCGGCTGACCCTCCAGCTCGCCGTGCAGTCGCTGCTCATGCAGCCCGAGGGCTTCGACCCGGCGGACGCCTCGCTGCTGCCCGGCGGCGTCGGCGAGGCGCTCGATCTGCACGCCCGCCGACTGGGCGCCGATCCCCAGGTCCTGCGGCTGATGCTGGCGCCGCTGGCGTTCGCCGAGGGCGAGGGCCTGCCGGTCCAGTTCCTGGGGCCGCTGGCGAGCGCCCTCGCCGGACGGGACATGAGCCAGGACTTCGCCGACGGCATGCTGCTGGCGGCGCCGTTCGTCCAGCCGGTCGAGGCCTCCCCGGACGACGAGGACGCGGGCGAGGGCGAGGGCGAGGGCGAGGGCGAGGGCGAGGAGCCGGACGGGGGCGTCCCGGGGGCCGGTTCCGGGGCCCGTACCGGCGGCGGTGCGGACCGCGCGCTGCTGCGCCTGGTGCACCCCGCCCTCGCCGCGGAGATCCGCTCCGGGCTGCCGGACGTGCGGGACGCCCAGACCAAGATCGCCATGACGCTGCTGGAAGCGGTGCCCCAGCAGGACTGGTCGCAGGCCGATCCCTACATCCGCGACCACCTCGCGGCACACACCCTCGAAGCCGGCCTGCTCCCCCAGCTCCTCACCGACCCGGGCCTGTTCGCACACGCCGACCCGGTCACGCTGCGGGCCGCCGTCGAGGCCGTGCCGCTCGAACAGCTCGGCGCACCGGCCCGTACGTACCTGCGGACCGCTCCCCTGCTCACCCGCTCCCAGGCGCCGGCCGCCCTGCGCGCCGCGCTCCTGGAGACCGCGTTCGTCGAGGACGGGCTGACGCCGTACGCACAGGCCCTGCACGCGCGCGGCTTCACGCTGCCGTGGCGGACGCTGTGGAGCGTGCCGCTGGCCGGCGTGCGCGCGGTGACGATCGCCTCGCTGCCCCCGGACGGTGAAGGCGCGGCGGCGGACGCGGCCGAGGGCGACGTTGCCGCGGCTGCCGGTGGCACCGCCGCCCCCCGCGCCGTCGCCGCCCTCCTCGTTCCCGAGGGCACCCCCGGTTCCCGTACGGTGCCCATCGGCTCGGACGGCGATCCGAACGGCGGGCCGGACGGCGGCCCCGCGCAGGGCGACGGAGCGGGCCAGAGCGGCGGGGTGGCCCTGCTGCTCCACGATCTGCACGCTCCGCAGTACCTCGACGCCGACCCCTCGCGGGCCGTGCAGCCCTCGGAGGAGGCGCGGGCGGCCGCGCCCCTCGGCTTCAGCCGGGGCGCCGACTATCTGCGGGTCTGGGCCCGCGCGAGCCGGGAGGTGGTGGCCGCGCTGCTCTCGGACTCCCCGATCACCGGCGCCGATCTCTCCTTGGACGGGGTGCTCGTCGTCGCCACCGAGCGCGGCGTGACCGCCCGCCAGATCCTCGCGCCCCTCCCCGCCGCCCCCACCGTGCCGGCCCAGCGCCCCGGCACCACTGACGCCGACACTCCCCACGGCCTCGAAGGAGACCACTCGTGATCACCCAGGCGCAGGCACACGCCACCGCCGCCCGCTGGCTCAACCCCGAAGGGCATCAGAGCCCGCCGCGCGAGGTGGCCATGCAGGAGTTCGACCTCGGCTGGGTGGTGTGGGCCGTACCGCCGCCCCCGGAGGTCGACCCGCAGACCGGGCAGCGGCGCCCGCCCGCCGAGATCGGCACCGCCTGCGGCGTCGTCGACCGGGCTTCGGGCGAGCTGACGGTGTGGCCGTCCGTCCCCGTCGACGAGGTCGTACGGATGTACCAGCAGAAGCACGGCGGCGGCGCGGGCGCGGCTCCGGCGGAGCCGGCCCGGCAGCCGGTCACCGGCCCCGGCAACACCGCCGTCGCGACCTACGACGATCCGTCGACCGGCGAGGAGACCAGCCTGGTCAAGGTCTCGGCTCCCGGGCAGCCGCCCGTCGAGTTCCAGCTCTACGACGAGCTGCGGCGGCTGGGCGTGCACGCCACGGACGTCCGCGCGATCCACACCGACCTGCGGCCCGCCCTGCTGCCCGGCGGCTACCCCGGCGACTTCATCCTCCGTACGTTCCCGAACGCCAGCTTCTCCTGCACCGAGGGCTACGGCATGCGCCCCGAGGAGCGCGCCGAGGGCATCGCCGGACTGCTGCGGCACGTCGAGATGATGCACCAGATGGCCGGACAGCAGGCGCCGCCGCGTCCGCACCGGCTGCCGGTCCCGGAGCGCGTCGAGGCCGCGCCGCAGATGCGGGATGTGGCGCTCGGCAAGCACCTCGTGGAGGTCTTCGGCCCCCAGGGCGTGGGCCGCCCGGACGCCGACGACATCGCCACGGGGCAGCTGCCCGAGGCCACCAGGAACACCCTGGTCTGGGCCGGACTGCCGACCTCGGTGCCGTACTTCTTCACCGCGGACCGCCCCGACACCCCGCCCCCCGGCGGGATGTTCACGGACGTGGCGTCCTCCCTGCGCGAGACCGGCACCGAGGCCCGCGAAGCGGCCCTGACCACGCTCGCCGGCTACGTCCGGCTCGGCACCGACGGCCTCTACACGATCGCCGTCCAGTGCGTCGCCCCCGAAGAGCAGCAGAACATGGTCGGCACCATCTGGGCCGTCCAGCCGTCTTCGGGCGGCGGCCGGTTCGTCAACCGCACGCTCTCCGCGTATCTGCGCTCGCTCGCGCTGCTGGTCACCACGCGCCGGGAGATGCAGGGGATGGACCCGCTCGCGGCGGGCGCGGCGGTCGCCGCCTTCCAGGAACAGATCGTCGCGATCGACTCCTGGGCACTGGACGACCAGGGCAACTGGTGGTCACTGGTCATCGAGCAGATGTGGCACGGGCTGTTCTGAGGCACCCAGGTTGCTCTGAGGCGGGGTCGGGGCCGGGGATGCGTAGGTGCGTCAACATACGCACCCTCGCCCCCCGGCAGCCCCGAAGACCCCCGATGCCTTCTCAGGGCAACAGCAACCAGTCCGCCGCCAGCGCCGCCGCCAGGCCGACGCCCAGCAGCCAAGTGCCGAGCCGGGTACGCCCGTTCCGGCTGAGTTCGATCACAATGCCGCAGAGGACGAGCGCGGCTCCGTACACCCCGACCACCAGGACGGACGTACGCGACGCCAGGCGCACCACCAGCACCAGCGCCATCGCGCCCATCAGGACCGAGGCCAGGACGATGCGTATGCGTCGGGCCTGACGAGGTGTCAGTCCTTCATCATTTCCGGAGACCGGCTGCTCACTGCTGGTTGCGTCCATGAGCGGAGATGCTACGGGACCTGCGGTTGTCCACGGCTACGGGACCTGCGATTGGCCAAGCGCTCGGATCCCGGGCACGCCCAGCCCTATCCCTCCTGCCGCATCCGCTCGGTGAACATCTTCGCCAGCTTGAGGAGGGTGGGGTCGGCGGCGTTCTGCACACGGCTCCCGTCGTACCTCACCGTGCCGATGAAGTTGGCCTCGCGAATCACCAGCTCTTGGTTGTCCTTGTACGCCGGATCGACCTCCACGAACGCCACGCTCCCGGATCCGAACGTCTCGGCCTTCAAGGTCCGGTACTTGGTCGGGCTGCTCTGCGCGTACGATTCCCACTTCCTCAAGGCCTTCTTGGCCGTGTATTCGCTGCGGTACACGACCACCTCGAAGCGAGCCGACTTGCTCCTGTCGCTGCTCCCGTACTCGGCATGGCCGAGAGCCACAGCCTCCTTGCACCAGCCGGAAGGCTTGTCCGGCGCCACACTGCACTTCTTGGGTGCTTTGGCGCGGCTGGACGGCTTATCGGTCACGGTCCTGAGCTCGGTCGGCATGCTCTCGCGCGGCGGCAGGATGTTCTCAGCCGCCTGGGCGCCTCCCAGCTTCGAACCCGACCCGCACCCCGCCAGAGCGAAGGACATGGCCAGCACCCCGGCTCCGACCCACTGCGCCTTCTGACGCATCCCGAACCGCACGACAACTCCTCAGATCTCGAAAACACCGGCCTCACTTGTATCAGGGAAGGATGACGCCACCGCAGCCGCCCATGGTTCCGGCGGACCCTAATCCCCTCACTAAACATTCACGCTAATCTGACCCCGGGTCAATTCATCGCAATATCAATGCAGTTGAGTTAGTCGCAAATCCCACCGAGCTACCCCATATCCGCCTTGACGCGCGCACATCCAGTTCACCTAATGTGAGATCATTGGGCACGGCAATCACGAACCGGATCCGGCGAAAAACGGGGGCAAACAGTGGCAGGCAAGGCATTCGACGTCGATCCGGACGTTCTCAGGACGCAGGGCGACGTATTCGTCAACATCGGCAGCACCTTCTCCAGCGCAGCCAAGAAGCTGAGGCAGGACGCCGACAAGGACGCCGCCGAAAAGGCATTCGAGGGCTGCGACTTCGGTGACATCTT
Source organism: Streptomyces sp. NPDC033270 (assembly GCF_055576575.1). Taxonomy (NCBI): domain Bacteria; kingdom Bacillati; phylum Actinomycetota; class Actinomycetes; order Kitasatosporales; family Streptomycetaceae; genus Streptomyces; species Streptomyces sp. NPDC033270. The sequence goes on along the minus strand of NZ_JBVIRA010000038.1, from coordinate 48,648 downwards.
CCTGACGATCTACGAGCCCATCGCGAACGGCATGTTCGACTCGATGGACTCCCTCGGTGAACGCCTCGAAGGCATCGGCGACAAACTCACCACCATGGCGAAGCACTACGCCGAGTCCGACGAGCAGGGCATCCACACCATCAGCGCCGTCGGCCGCCCGGCCATCTGAGGCGACACCGGGCCGCTGAGGCAGCCACCCGGGCCCGCCGCGACAGGCCGCCGCCCTCCCGCCTCACCCCGCGTTGCCTCCACCTGACGGTATACCTCCGCCCACACCTCCATCCATCTCACTCAGCACCACACGGCTACCACCGCACGGGGGACGATCACTGTGTCAATCCAGCTGCCAGGAGGGGTCGACTGGGTTCTCGACCTCCTCGGATTCAACTGGCCGAATGCTGACGAGGACTTGCTCTTCGAATGCGCCCAGGTGTGGCGCAACTTCGCCGAGGCCGTGAACCAGGCGAACTCCGACGGCTCGACCGCGGCCGGCACAGTGTTCTCCGCCAACTCGGGCGAGGCGGTCGAGGGCTTCTCCAAGGAGTGGGGCGCCTACAACGGTGGTGCGGGCGGCGGCGACAACTACTTCCGTGACGCCGCCATGGCCGCCGAGGTGATCGCGCTCGCCTTCGACGCGGCCGCGCTCGCCGTCATCGCCGGCAAGATCGCGGTCATCGTCCAGCTCGTGATCACCGCCGCCGAACTCATCGCCGCTCAGGCAGCCGCCCCCTTCACGTTGGGCTTGTCCGAACTCGGCGCGGCCGGCGCCACCCAGGCTTCCCGCGTGATCATCCGCCAGATCCTCGACAAGCTGAAGCGCGAGGTCATGGAGGCGGCCACCAAGGCGATGGAACACGCCACGATGGACGCCATCAAGAAGATGACCAAGGAACTGGCACAGAAGGCGGTGTCCAAGGAAGCCCGCAAACTGGTCACGGACTACGCCAAGCAGCAGATCAAGGAAACGGTCAAGGACACCGTCAAGGAGACGGTTGTCGACGCGGCCAAGGAAAAGGCCGTGGAAGCCGGCCAGGAAATGGCGAACAACGTCGTCGAGCAAGGCATCGAGAGCCACTTCGGCGCACGCGATGGTATTGACTGGGGCGAAACCGCCGACATCGCCAAGGAAAAGGCCGGCGAATACGTCGACGGCGTCAAGGAAGGCGCTGCCAGCCTCGCCGACCCTCAGACCTATATCGACCACGCCAAGGAAGACCTCGCAAACCGCGCGGAAACCCACACCAACCGCGGCCTGGACCACGCCCAACGCCACGTCGACAACCGCACCGGCGGCGCCGCCACCAACAACCCGGAGGCCACGGACGCGGTCCGCTCGACCGTCACGGACGAGGTCCGCTCGGTCTTCGGCTGACAGCAGCCGCTCACCATGATGCCCTCCCCCGCCACTCGGCGCCTTGCCCCGGCATCTTGCCCGGCACCGACGGACGTTGGGGATGACTCATAGTGCGCTGGAAGAATCGCGCCCCTCGGTGGAAACGCATGATCGACCAACGCAGATTCAGCGGGGAAGTGTCTTACGGGGGCGTTGTGCTGCCGGGCTGGGCGGATGAACTGCTCGACCCGATCGGCGGGACATGGCCGCTCTCGGCAAGCGCGGATCGTGGGAGAGTCGCACCGGAGCCAAGCTTCCCGCCCCCAGAGCCATCGCTGAGCGACTCGGCGTCGCCCAGGGAGAACTCTGCGTCCGCACAACGTACGAGTTCCTGGCTGACAACAAGCCTGTCCAGCTATTGACCAGGTGGAAGCCTTACAGCATCACGGCCGGAACGCTCGTAGTGCTGCCCGAAGGCGGTCCTCACGCACGTACTACGACGGCCGGTCGAGACGGCGGACATCGTCGTACCCGCCGCCCTCTGCGAGATGGTTGACGAAGTGGCAGTCGATCAGCGGTAGCAGAGGTGGGCCAGTCGGCCGACTACCCAACCATCGAGGAGAACCTGCCGCGGTTCGTGCACCCAGCGGTAACAACAGCCCGTGCCCTCAGAGGCGGACAGGGATGCACCTGCGGCTGCATGGCAGGTCGCCTTGTCCGGCTGTGTGTGCGCCTGTACCAGCGTCAGCTTTCGGTTGTGCGAGAGCCTCAGCACCCGACACCAGAGGTGAGCCCAGTGGCGGACGACGTGCCACGGGCCTTCGAGCAACCGCCACCTGCTCTTCGCGTTGGCGATCTCCACGCCCAGCGCGGCCATGGATGCGTGGCCGTACGGCAGAGAACTGACCGCGCCGCTGTGGCGACAACAGGGATCACATCGGGGCCCGCAGCTCGTATGCTGCGGGCCCCGAATCGTGTGTCTGTACCCAGCGACAGTGCTGGAAGGTGCCTGTCTGCTGCCTTGTTACTGGCCCGGCGGCTGCATGGGCGGCGCCGGCGGGTACGCCCCCGGAGCGCCGGGCTGCTGATACGGCCCCGGCTGCTGGTAGGCACCCTGCTGCTGGTACGGCCCACCCGGCTGCGGCGGAAGCCCAACGCCGCCACCAGGTCCACCGAATCCACCGGGCGGCGGGCCATTACGGTCGTTCTTCTTCTGCCGGACCACAACGATGACGATGATTCCGACAACTACGAGAACGCCAACCGCAATTCCCACGATGGCACCCACGCCAAGACCGCTTTCCTCCTGGCCACTTGCCTGCTCGTTCCCACCGCCAGAAGACCCTGCGACAGTCGCTCCGCCAGTCGCCGTGGACGGCTCCGTCTTGGGCGTCTTCAGCGGACCATTCTTGGAACCGGGGGGAATGTCCTTGGTCAGCGCGCTGTACGGCTTGATGAAGCCGTACCCGTAGTGCGGGTCCGGAAGCTTCATTCCCTCCTTGCCAGGCGGGAGACCAGCCGTCTTCACGAGACGGTTAGCGATCTGACCGGCGGTGAGGTCGGGGTACTTGGCGCGGAGAAGGGCGGCGGCACCGGAGACGTAGGCCGCGGAGTCGGAGGTGCCGTTGGCCAGTACGTATGGCTTGTTGGCTCCTGCGGATCGAACGAGCTTCCCTGGCGCGGTCAGCATGGTCTCCGGACCATAGTTCGAGTCCTCCCACATCTGACCAGCCTTGTCGACTGCCCCGACAGCAACTACCCCCGGAAAGGTAGTCAATTGATCAAGTCGCCCCACCCCGTCATTGCCTGTGGCGACGACGAGGAAAACATCCTTCTTGACCGCGTTGGTGAGAGCCTGCTTGTCCTTCTCACTCAGAGTGGCTTGGCCGAACGACATGTTGATAACAGACGCACCGTTATCAACCGCGTAATTTACTGCCTTAGCCAAATTATCGGAATTCAGCTCCGGGATTTCATCCTCGGGCGGGAGACCCACTGGCAGAATCTTGGCATCCGGAGCCAACCCCTTCACACCGTCCGAATTGCCAGCACCGTGCCCATGGCCAGCGATGATGGATGCCATCGAGGTACCGTGATTGTCCTGATTTTCATGGTTGGCGGACCCGCCACTTTCAATGTCCCTACCGGGCAGGACATTTCCCTTCAGATCAGGATGATCACCGTTTACGGGGTCATCGATCACTGCGACCGTGACACCCTTACCTGTGGATACCTTCCACACGCTTTCGGCGTCAAATGCCTTCAACGGCCACTGATCATTCCTGATCTGATCCGCAGAAGCAGCCGGAGCGGAGCCGAAGAGCAGTGCTCCCGCCACCACCGCGCTGCCCACCGCACGCAGCGTCCGCGTGAAGCTCATGCTGTTACACCTCTCCCTAGCAAGGCGGGGCCCGCAGCCCGAGGACTGCGGGCCCCACTTCGATTCCGCCGTGTGTCGGATCGCGACCGACAGGGTCCTACTCGATGACCTTGGGCGCCACATTACGCTCCGGCGTCCAGGTCTCCTCATCCTCTACCAAGTAGTCCGGACGCTGTCCGTTCTCGTTGGCCTTGTCCTTGCCCTTGGCGCCTTGAGCACCGGCTCCACCCATCATCCCAGCCGGACGCCGGCCACCTGCGGCGCCCTGCTGCGTGCCGCCGCGGCTGCGGTGCAGGCCGGAGCCTCCTTGCCCAGCGCCGCCGGCCTTGCCGGCCTTGCCGCCGATGATGCCGCCCTTCTGGCGAGCGAGTGCGCCACCCTTACCAGCGCCCGCGCCCTTGGCGCCACCCTTGGCTCCGGCTCCAGCGGCACCGGCCATGCCCGGCATGCCGGTACGAGCGCCGCGGGCGCCCGCTCCAGTACCGGCGGCACCGCCTCGTGCGCCACCGACGCCGCCACCCATGCCCGGCATGCCGGGGGTGCCGATACCCGAACCCGAGCCCCCGTGGGGACCGCCTGCGCCTGCGCCCAAGCCGCCGGTGCCTACGCCGCCTCCGACACCGCCGCCACCGATACCTCCAGTGCCGAGACCAGTGCCCCCGGAGAGGCCATCAAGCCCGGTACCGACGTGGGGTGCGGGGGTCTTGGGAATGCTGCCGATCCCACCGTCAATACCGTTCGGGCGCGGTGCCTCCATTGCCGGCGGAGTCGTGTATCCGCCGCCCTTCATCCCCGGCATCTTCGGCATCGAAGTGCCGCCCTTCGGGCCGGACGGAGGCGGGCCATACGGGGCGATCGGGGGGATCGGCATGTTGGGACCGTCGTAGTCCGGGACCTCGTCCTGACGCCGTGGTTGCGCACCACCACCCAGCGGCGGCTTCCCCATAGCCGTGACGCCCGACCGATAAGTCGTAGCCAACTGCTCCATGTAATGAGCAGCCTCAAGCTCGCGCTCCCTGTCAATCGACAGGTTGCCGCGATTCCTGTTCATGGCGTCGTAGATGGAGTTCTTCGGGTTGGCCAGGTCACTGTTCAGCTGCGAGTCATCGCGACCGTCGCCGGCGCCCATGAGCTTGGCCGCACCGCCGACGATCAAGCTCCCGCCCGGGAGCATCGAGCCGATGGCGCCGGCCTTGCCGGTGTCGGAGTGCGCGAGGTCGTTGAGCCGGTCGGCCTTGCGCTCCAGCCAGCTCGGCTCCTCGACGGCCTCGACGGCCTTCTTGACCTCCTTGAGCCGATCGCTGATCTGCTCAAGGACGTAGCCGGTGTTGTGCGGGTAGGCCGCAAGCTTCGCGAAGTTGTTGCTGATCTTCTGCGCCGAGGTCGCGAACTGGTCGGCGGACTGGCCGTGCCAGGACTGCAGGACCTTCGTCACCGCGTCGTCGAACTTCTTCTTGATGCCGCTGTTCCAGTCGTCACCGACGAGCGAAACCCGGACCTTCTTCCAGCCCTCGGCGACATTGCCGACCTCGCCCGGGTCGGCGCCCTCGACCAGCGCCTTGACCTGGTTCAGCCTCAGGTTGGTGAACTGAGGGCGGCTCTGGCCGACTTCATAGCTCTCTTCCGAGGCCGCACCCGAGCCCTTGGGCGCCGGCTCGGGCTTCTTCGGAACGTGGACCTCTGCGGGCTTGAACTCACTATCTTTCGCTGACATCTACTGTCCCCCACTCCGTCATCGAAAACGCTCTATCTGTCACTACGATCAGCCCGCTGACGTCACTTCATGCCGACGGTGTTGTCCGCCTCGGCGTCCTGGTACGCGCCCCTGACCTTGGACGACTTCTTCCCGAACCGATCGACCAGGCCCTCGACCATGTCGATCAGCCGCTCGATGTCGCCCTTCATCAGGTCGTGAGCCTGGTACAGCTGCCCTTCCTCCTTGAACCCCTTCCCCAGGGACCCCTTCGGCAGGTAGGTGCTGTTCTTCGCCGTGCTCTTCGAGTCGCCCATCTCCTTCAGGACATGGTTGAGCTCCTTGATGACCTGGTCCAAGGCGTCCAGATCAACGCCGTACTGCCCCTGAGCCATGGCTTATGCCTCCCCGTGTGTTCTCAAACCAGTCTTTCGACGCCAGTCGCGAATCGCGATGGCGCAGCCAACCACCGTGCCGACGGCGAGAAGTCCGCCGCCGACAATGTAGAGGGAAATGCGGGCACGCCGGTCCTCGGCGCTTTCGCCGATGCTGACCGCGGCCGGGTGGATGTTGGAGCCGTCAGCCGCTCCCGAGGGCTTGTCCGGCTTCGGCGGGCCGGTGGGCTCGGTGTTGTCGTTGAGGGCCGCCACCGGGTCGACCACGCCCCAGCCGATGAAGTCGTTCCGGTCCCGGTTCACGCGCTCCGCGGTCTGCTCCAGGTGCCAGATGAGCTGCTGCGGGGTCCAGTCCTTGTGCTTCGCCTTCAGCAGGGCCGCGGCTCCCGTGACGTAGGGCGCGGCGAAGCTGGTGCCCTGGTCGACGCAGTTGCCGCCGTCGGGGACCGTGGAGACCATGTCGACGCCCGGTGCGGCGATCTGGACGAACTTCCCGGACTGGGAGAACGGCGCGCGCTCGTTGTTGCGGTCCGAGGCGGCCACCGCGAGGACGTTGGAGTAGTCGTCCGAGTAGGCCGCGGGGTACATGCTCTTTTCACCGCCGTCGGCGCCGCCGTTGCCGGCGGAGGCGATGATGAGGACCTTGCTCTTCTCGGCGTAGCTCACCGCTTGCTCAAGGGTGGGCAGCAGGTCTCGGTTGGCGCCGGTTCCCTGGGAGATGTTGATGATGCTGACTTTGTCGTCGACGGCCTTACGGATGGCCTTGGCGAGGCTGTCGGCAGTGCCGGCCTTCTCCTCCGAGGTCTGCTGGTACGGAATGACCTTTGCTCCGGGCGCGATTCCGTAGAAACCGGAACCCGCTATGGGGCGGGCCGCGATGATGCCCGCCACCTTGGTTCCGTGGCCGACCTTGTCGTCGGTCGGCTTGCCCTTGACCAGAGTCATGCCGCCGCTGCCGATGGCGCCTTCGAGCTGTTTGTTGCCCGCATCGATACCCGTGTCGATGACGCCGACGCGGATTCCCTCGCCCTTACCGGAAGCCCACATCTGATTGGTCAGCAGGCGCTGCAGCGACCAGGGGGTCTCTTTGATGTTGTCGGCGCCGAACTTGCATTCACCGCTGTTGAGCGGCACGTTCTCGTCCGCGACCGCCGGCGCGGCGGTGAGGCTCGTCAGTCCGACAATGCACGCCGCCGTAACCAGTGCGCCCGCCGCTCGGCGACGGTGCCCGGTTCGATGACCAATGGCGCGAGATCCCACGGGTTGTCTGCTCTCCATGTGTGGCGGAATAGGCGGGGCGAGGGGTGGGGAAAGAAAGAGTGAGGAAACGGCGGAGGTTGAGAGGAAGTTGGAGGGAAGTTCGATGAGGCGTGGTGTGGACGGCAGAAGGGCGAGCGCACTGGTGCAGCGCGCTCGCCCTCATTGACCACTGTGCGAGCCGTCTGGGCTGCTCAGCCGATCGCCATCCGTACCTGCGCTAGCGCGAGGTCAGGCTCCCCAGATGCCCGAGTTCTTGTGCTCGGTGGCCTGGTAGTTCTGAGCGGCCTGGTCCAGCGCCTTGGCGATGGCTTCGAGCGTCGAGTGCAGGGAGGCCGCGCGCTGGTCCCACTCGCGCTGGCGGGCCTGGTAGCCCTCCTGCGCCGCACCTTCCCAGCTGGCGGCGATCTTCTTGACGCCCGCCTCGAGGTCGTCGAGCTGCTGGCGGATGTTGTTGGCCGTACCGCGCACGTCGGAGCTGGCCTGCGAGATCGTCGCGAAATTTACGAGGATCTGGCCTGACATGGTGTCTCCTCAGGAGTTGATGATGCTGGTCGATTCACATGCCGCAGCGGGCCGGCGGCGAGTGCCGGCTGGCCCGTGCTGCGGCGACTGGGCCGTGCGCCGCGGTCAGCGACGCGGCCCCATCATCCGAACGGGGAAGCCGAGGCGGAGATGTGCGTGATCGACTGCGCCTGCTCCTCTTCGGAGGCGGAGTAGTTCTTCGTGGTCTCGTCGATCGCTTCCTTGATCTCACCCAGGAGCTGGTTGAGACGGTTGGCGTCCTCGTTCACCTGCGACTGGAGCTGGTTGTACGAGGAGGCCGCAGCACCCTTCCACCCAGACGTGATGGTGTCGACGACCGTGTTCAGGCGCGAGATCTCGCCCTGGATCGACTGGTTGACCGAGGAGATCTTGCCGCTGAACGCGACCATCTCCTCCTCGGTGGTTGTGTACTGCTGACCAGCCATAGTCAACGTCCCCCATGAGACTCGTACGTTTCCCGCGCCGCACCGGCTAGCCGGCTTGCGTGGTCGGCATCTCCTGCTGACGCCTTGGACCACTTTAACCACTCGGCACCCTTGTCCCCAACAGGGGGGCGGGGCTTGTGACGGGATCACAACATTGTCAACTCGCCGCCCACAAAACGCCGTTCGGTGAATTCGGGCAGATGCGGCGCTATCGGTCGGATCTGGAAAGTCGCCGGCAAAGAGAAGATCGCCGGGAGATCGCCGGCCGGCTCACGGCGAGAAGCCGCGCCGAAAGCCGTGATACGGATTTCGGCGCGGCCTCGGCCCATCACGAGGACTGCGGCTTTTTGGCGCTGTTGACGTCCAGCGACGGGCCCGCGGAGAGCAGCTCGGACCAGGTCTTCTGGATCAGCGGCGGGTGCGCTCCCTTGTAGCCGAGGCGGAGCTGCGACTGGCCCTGCTCCTGGTCCGCCTTGCCGGCCTTGCTGCCGCCGTCGTTGTTCTCCGGGATGGAGTAGCGAAGGCCGGTGTCGGTGACCAGGAAGAGGCTTCCGGACGTGGCGGAGGGGGCGGACACCTGCCGGTACAGCAGGCCGCTGCCGGGGGTGACGTACGAGCCGGCGCCCGGGGCGATCTTGGCCGGGTAGTCCTTGCCGACCCAGGTCTGCATGTTCGGCACACCGTTGGGGTGCCCGAGCAGCTTGTTCGCCTCGCCCGGGAGCTTGGTGTTGGTGCCCTTGTAGACGCTGCAGGAGACACCGCTGCCCGTGGGCGAGCCCAGGCCGCCGGACGAGTCGTTCTTGAAGTTGTTCGCGGCGGAGACGACGTCGGTCGGCCACGGCATGTCGATGTCGGTGTTCGGGACCTTGCCCAGGTAGGACTGGGCGCGGCCCGCGTCGTCCGCCTTCGGCGTGATGCTCGAGGTGGAGACGTTCTCGGCCTTCAGCGCGCCACCGCCCGCGTTCATGTCCTTCGCGTTCTGGCCCTCGAGCAGGAGCTTCGCGACGAAGTTCGACACCTTGTAGACGCCGTCGGCCTGGACGACGTACTTCTGCTGCCCCTCATTGGTCTGCAGCACCGTGCCGATCTTCTGGAATTTGTCCGGCACGCCCATGGCGACGGTCCGCTGACCGGCATTCGCGATGCGGGGCATGGCGATCGGGACGGGACTCTTGATAAGAGTCGCCATGAACTCCGCGGTGACCTTCTGCGGTTCGGCGTTCTCCCCGAAGATGATGCGCTGAAGGTCGAGGTTGGTCTTCTCCGGGCTCTGCGCCGTCCCGATCTTTCCGCCCAGCGTGGCGTCGAACTGGAAGGCCATGCCGTACTGGTCGACCAGCCACCGCTTGCCCTTGGGGTCCTCGACGTAGAGCGCCCCGTGCAGGTCGAGCTTGCCCTTCTTGGGGTTGTCGACGAGCTCCTTGTCCTTGCCGGCCAGGACGAACACCGCTTGCTGGGGCTTGCTGTTCTCACCGCTGCCCGGACGGTCGCACACCGCCCAGTACTTCGGCTTGTCGACTTCCTTGGCGGAGGGGAGCCGGTCGGGCGCATACGGAATACCGACGGCCGGGCCGTGTGCGAGCTTCCCGTCCAGCTCGGATTCCTTGACCTTGACCACCTTGAACTTATCGGGATTGAGGAGCAGCTTCGCCGATGCGAGGTTCAGGACGGGGTGCAGCAGTTTCTGGCTCTGGCCATTGGCGTCATTGGGCAGAACCACATAGCGCGTGGTGGAGTCGCTCCCTACGAGCAGATTCGCCCCGACTTCGTCCCACCCCTGCGGAGCGACCGGCTTGATGATGCCGCAGGCACCGAATCCGACCAGAATCAGGACGCCCACCACGATGCTCGGCACCACTGCCTTGAGTGGTCTGGGAGCGCTTTCGATCGAACCGTTCGGCAGCGGCTTCAGAAATGCCGCATTCGTGCGCTTTCGAGCGAACGAATACGCATTCAGCTCGTCCCGACGTGATGCCATTGTTGCTTTCTCTCCCCGCCTGTTGGATCCACATCGAACCGCCCCCGGCACTCACGCCGTAGCGCCCTCTACTATGCCGTGTGTCGATCGACCCGTACGGTACGGGTGCCACCTTCCAACGCACCAGTCTCAGCGGCGACCGATACGCCTAGAGGCCCAGATCACCAGTAGAGGAGCAGGCCGGGGGATGTCCAGCGCCACCAGGGCTCGACGCCGCAATGGGCGGCAACAGCAGCAACAGCCTTCCGCTGCACCGCAAAATGCGGGAAATGCTGGCCGAAACGGCACAGCTCGGGGCAATAGAGGAAATGGCGGCCGGGGTTCCTCAGCCCGCCCGGCCGGTCCGGTGGCACCGCGACTGCGCCAACAGGCCGGAACGATCGGCGGAGTCCGCGTTCAGCAGCTGGCCATCATCGAACTCGCCGCCGCACTGGTGCTGGTCGGCTGGACGATCCACCCCGCCGCGCTGACCGCGGCCGTCGTGGTGGCGGCCCTGCTGGTCGTCTTCGCGCTCGGCCGGCGCCGCAAGATCCCACTGCCGGAGTGGATCACCACCGTGCGCGCCATGAAGCGCCGCGGCAAGGAGAGCGCCGCCAACCTCGCCGCCACACAGGGCGTCGACCCGGCGCTCGCACCCGTCGTGGAGTGCGAGCCGGCGCTGCGGACCTACGAGTACACGACAGAGGCGGACCAGCGCGCCATCGGATTCGTCGGGGACGGCACGTTCCTGACGGCCCTTGTGCAGGTGGACGCCCGCGACGAACCGCTGCGGCCGCAGCGCGGCAGCCACATGCTGCCGCTGGAGGTGCTGCACACGGCCCTCGACATCGAGGACATCCACCTCGAGTCGGTGCAGTTCGTGCAGTACACCCAGCCCGCACCGGCGCCGCACCTGCCCGAACAGGCCGTCGCGGCCCGGTCGTACGCGCCGCTGCAGGCCCAGTCCCAGACCCCGGCCATCCAGCTGACCTGGATCGCGCTCAAGCTCGACCCGGAGCTGTGCTCGGAGGCCATCGAGGCCCGTGGCGGCGGCGTGGAGGGCGCCAAGCGCTCGCTGCTGCGCGCCGCCGACCAGCTCGTCAGCCGGCTGACCGCGCACGGCGTACGGGCCAGGGTGCTCGACGAGCGCGAGGTCGTGGCCGCGATCGGCACCGCGGTGTGCGTCAGCCCGCGGGCCGCCAACGGCGCGATGGGGCGGGACGGCCGGGCGGCCCGGCGCACCCAGGAGACGACCCGGGCGCTGCGCTGCGACGACCGCTGGCACTCCACGTACTGGATCGGCCGGTGGCCCCAACTGGGCCAGGGCGGTGCGCCGTTGGCGGCCGTCACCCAGCTGCTGACCAGCACCAGGGCGATGGCCAGCACCTTCGCGCTGACCGCCACCCACGGCGGTGGCCGTGCCCCGGCCATCTCGGGCTACGTCCGCCTTTCCACCCGCAGTGAGAACGAACTCTCCGCCGCACAGACCGAGTTGGAGCGCCGTTCCAGTTCCGTGAAGGTCGGGCTCGTCCGTCTCGACCGCGAACAGCTGCCCGGCCTGCTGGCCACGCTCCCCCTCGGAGGTACCCGCTGATGGCCTCTCCCACGTATCAGCCCCGCGCCACCAGCGACGGCTGGCGCAACCCCCCGCTGGCCGGCGCCGGCGGCGCCCGCCGGCTCTCCCACCAGCCGCGCCCGGAAGAGGACGAGACGGGTCCGACCGGTCCGAAGTTCCGGCCCGGCTACGGCCTGCGGGGCCCGCGGCGCAGCCCGCACGTCCTGACGGCCGAGTCGCTCGGCGCGCTGACGCTGCCGGTCGGCGACGACGGCGTGATCATCGGCATAGACCCGCAGAACCAGCCCGCCGTGCTGAGCCTGCTGCGCCCCGCGCCGATGGAGATCGCGCTGGTCGGCAGCATGTGGATGGCGCAGATCCTGGCGCTGCGCACGGTCGCCGTCGGCGCCCGGGTCGCGGTCGAGACGGCGCGGCCGCCGGCCTGGGGCCAGATGGCGCAGAGCGCGGGCGGCGGGCAGCAGTGCGTGTCGGTCCACGAAGTGCGCCAGATCGCGCCGCAGGGACCGTCGGTTTCCAGCCCCGTGCTGGTCGTACGCGACATGGGTGCGCGTCCGCCGCGCAATCAGCTCGCCCCGAGCCCCTGGCAGTCGGTGCTGACCGTGCTGCCGTTCCTCGGACCGCGGTCGCCGCAGATGCTCGGCCGCGCCGATCTGGTCGGTCTGCAGCGGCTTTCGCCCGAGGAGGCGGAGGTTGTGACGCGAATCATGCGGCTGCCGGAGCAGGTCGGTGCGGTGCTGCCGACGCTCAGCGACAACGCCATGCTGTGGTGCTCGCGTGACGGCAGCCATCAGTTCGTCATGACCCAGCCGACGGAGGCGGAGACCAACCTGCTCGGCGGGCCGCGACGCATGGACTGACCGGCTGCGCGGGCCGGTTGACCGCGGGCGCCGAGCGCCCCGCACACACAGCCGGCCGCGGGCACACACGCACGGGCGCATCCTCGGATGCGCCCGTGCGTGTGTGCCGAAGGGGCTTGAAGACGACATGACATCGACTGCCGTTATGGGCCGACTGTTGATTAGGCTGTATAGGACAGCCGCGGAGCACGGCACGACGGCAGTCGACACGGGGATGGAGACAGTTAGTGTTGGCGCAACCCCGGGTGGTGTGTTCCGACTTCCGCTACACCCGAACGATCCGCCTGTATCCGGTCCTGCCGTTCAGGTGCGTTGCAGTACACCAGGAGGCACAGTGAACGAGCAGGAGGCTTTCCGGCCGGACGGAAACGATCCTGACGACGACCAGTCCGAGTTCGATCTGACTGGCGAGTTCAAGATCGATTTTGCCGCTCCGGCCTGGTACGCGAGCAACGACACCAGTGGCGGCGCGAGCGCCGCGGCCTCTCCCTCGGCTCCTCCTGCGCCTTCACCCACCACTCCGCCCGCCACGGCGCAGCCCCCCGGGCCGCCCACGGGCCAGCCGCTGGCGGGGCCCGCACAGGGTGCGCCGGTGCCCGGAGTCGCACAGCAGGGCACACCGGCGGCCCCGGCGCCCGTGGACGCCGCGCCGCCCGGGTTCCCGACGCTGCGCCCGCAGGGCGACGGTGACGCCGCGCCGGCCGCCGCTCCTCAGGCCACGCCGGAGGCTCCCGCGGACGCCGCGCCGGCCGCGGACGACGCCGCCGGTTCCGGCAATCAGCGCTCCGGCGCCTTCGACCCCTCGGCCTCGCTCTGGGACGACGACGAAGACGACGACGAGCCGAACGCCGCCACCTCGGCCGAGCCGGAGGCCGCGCCGTCCGAAGAGGCACCGCAGCCGGAGGCCGCACCGGTCGACTCCCCCGCCCAGGGCGCCGCGCCGGCCGCTGAGGCCGCTGCCGCCCCCCAGCCGGGCCCGGAGGCCGCGGCGCAGCCCGCGCAGCCGGTGCAGGCCGCCCAGGGCCAGCAGCAGCCGCAGGGTGTGCCGCAGCAGGGCATCCCTCAGCAGGGTGCGCCGCAGCAGACCGCTCCCCAGGGCGTCCCCCAGCAGGGCGTGCCCCAACAGGCGGCGCCCCAACAGGGCGTACCGCAGCAGGGTGCTCCGTGGGGCGCCGCGGCGGACGGTCAGCAGCAGGGTGTGCCGGGGCAGGGCGGGCTGCCGCCGCTGCCGCCGGAGTTCCAGCCCGCGGACCCGCGGACGGCCCAGGCGCAGCAGCAGGCCGGTCAGCAGCCCCAGGCCGCTCAGCAGCCCCCGCAGGGCCACCCGCAGGCACCCGTCCAGCAGCAGCCGCAGCAGGTCCAGCCGCAGGCCGGATACCCGCAGGGCCAGCCCCATCAGCAGGCCGGCTACCCGCAGCAGGGTCAGCAGCCGCAGCAGCAGGGCGCGTACGGCTATCCGCAGCCCGCGTACGGGTACCCGCAGCAGGGCCAGCAGCAGGCACAGCACCCGCAGCAGGCGCAGCAGCACCCCAACGCCCCCGCGCAGCAGGGCGCGTACGGCTACCCGCAGACCGGCGCCGCGCAGGGCTACCCGCAACAGGGCCAGCAGGCGCAGCCCGACTACGGCCAGCAGCAGGCGGCGCAGGCACAACAAGCGGCCGCGCAGCAGGCAGCACAGGCCCAGCAGGCACAGCAAGCCCAGCAGGCAGCTCAGGCCCAGCAAGCCCAGCAGGCTCAACAAGCCCAGCAGTACCAGCCGCTCCCCGGCCAGCAGGCCGGTGACCCGAACGCCGCGGCGAACTACGCCTCGTACTCGCAGCCGGGTCAGCAGCAGCCGCAGCAGCGTGCCGCCCCGGGTGCCCCGCTCGGTTACAGCGCCGCCGTCGAGCTGACCTCCGACCGCCTGCTGCGCAACCAGCCGAAGAAGCGCAAGCCCGGCGCCAACGCCCAGCCGTCCAAGTTCAAGCTGGGTGCGAAGAAGGAGGAGGCCGAGCGGCAGCGCAAGCTGGAGCTGATCCGTACACCGGTGATGTCGTGCTACCGGATCGCGGTGATCAGCCTCAAGGGCGGTGTCGGCAAGACCACCACGACCACGGCTCTCGGCTCCACGCTCGCCTCCGAGCGGCAGGACAAGATCCTGGCGATCGACGCCAACCCCGACGCCGGCACGCTCGGCCGACGGGTGCGCCGCGAGACCGGTGCGACCATCCGTGACCTGGTGCAGTCGATCCCGCATCTGCACAGCTACATGGACATCCGCCGGTTCACCTCGCAGGCCCCCTCGGGCCTGGAGATCCTCGCCAACGACGTCGACCCGGCCGTCTCGACGACCTTCAACGACGACGACTACCGGCGGGCGATCGACGTCCTCGGCAAGCAGTACCCGATCATCCTGACCGACTCGGGTACGGGTCTGCTCTACAGCGCGATGCGCGGTGTCCTGGACCTCGCCGACCAGCTGATCATCATCTCCACCCCGTCCGTGGACGGTGCCAGCAGCGCCAGCACCACCCTGGACTGGCTGTCCGCGCACGGCTACGCCGACCTGGTGCAGCGCGGCATCACGGTCATCTCCGGTGTCCGTGAGACCGGCAAGATGATCAAGATCGACGACATCGTGTCGCACTTCGAGACCCGCTGCCGCGGTGTGGTCGTCGTCCCCTTCGACGAGCATCTGGCCGCCGGCGCCGAGGTCGACCTCGACATGATGCGGCCCAAGACCCGCGAGGCGTACTTCAACCTCTCCGCCCTGGTGGCCGAGGACTTCGCGCGGGCGCAGCAGGCGCACGGCATGTACCCGCAGCAGCAGATGGGCGGCGACCCATACGCGCAGCAGCAGTACGCCGCCCAGCAGGGCCACCCGCAGCAGGGCCAGGGCCAGCCCCAGCAGGGGCAGCAGCATCCGCAACAGGGCCAGCCGCCGGCCGGCTACCCTCCGCAGCAGGGTGGTTGGACCCAACAGCCCGCCCAGCAGCCCGCCCAGCCGCCGGCCCACTGGCAGCAGCAACAGCCCGCCCCGGACGCTCCCGCACCGGAGCAGCCGGGCCTGGGACAGGGCTGGCAGCAGCAGCCGCCTCCGCAGTGAGGCGCGCGTAGTGGGGGGAGGGGGGGGGGGGGGGGGGGGGAGAGGGGGGGGGGGGGGGGGGTCCCGCTTGCGCCCTCCCTTCTGCCAGCATCCGGCACCCCCGTCCTCCTG
>NZ_JBVIRA010000038.1:0-33023 GCF_055576575.1 Streptomyces sp. NPDC033270 | reverse complement strand
TTCTTTCCCCCCCCCCCCCCTCTCTCCCCCCCCCCCCCCCCCCACCCCCCCCCACCCCCCCCCCCCCCCCCCCCCCCCCGCCCCGTATCGCGTCAGTTCCCGTATCGCGTCAGATCGATCCCGTATCGCGTCAGATCCCATATCTCGTCAGATCCCGCATCGCGTCACACCACGTCATGCGCCGTACCCCGGCATACGCCGAACGAGCGAACCGGGGTCGGCCGAACTCCGCCTGGAATCAGCCGAGTTGGCGCCAGGGGAGCGAGCGGGGTACCGGTCTTCAGGCGTGCGAACGCACCGCGGCCACACCGCGACCGCACCACTACACCCGCCCACCCCCCTGTAAGGGGGGTGGGCGGAGGGGAAAAAGAAGATGCGGGTAGGTGGAGGTGGGCGGAGAGGAAAAGAACGCGCGGGACGGGAAGAACACGCGGGGAACGACCACGCAGGGAACGAACACGCCGCTGAGGCTGTCGGTGGCCCCTCAGTCCACCGTCGTCGCCGCCGCGATCAGCCCCCGGGCCAGCTTCACATCGACCGCCATCCGCTCCAGCAGGGCGTCGAGCGTGTCGAACTTCTCCTGGCCGCGGATGTAGGCGAGGAAGTCCACCCCGACGTGCAGCCCGTACAGGTCCAGCCCGACGCGGTCGATGGCGTACGCCTCGACCGTGCGCTCCTTGCCGTCGAACTGCGGGTTGGTGCCCACCGAGACGGCCGCCGGCATCGCCTCGCCCTCGACCTGCAGCAGGCCCGCGTAGACGCCGTCGGCCGGGATCGCGGTGTGCGGCAGGGTCTCCACGTTGGCGGTCGGGAAGCCCAGTTCACGGCCGCGCTGGGCGCCGCGCACGACGACGCCCTCGACGCGGTGCGGCCGCCCCAGGACCTCCATCGCACCGGCCACATCGCCCTCGGCGACCAGCCCGCGCGCGAGCGTGGAGGAGAACGGCTTGCCGCCGCCCGCCGCACCGCTCTCGTAGAGGTCGATGACCTCCACCGTGTAGTCGTAGGTGGTGCCGAGTTCGGCGAGGGTGTCGACGTTGCCGGTCGCCTTGTGCCCGAAGCGGAAGTTGGGGCCCTCGACGACGATCTGCGCATGCAGCTTGTCGACCAGCACCTTGGCCACGAAGTCGGCGGGCGCCAGCTTCGAGAACTCCTTGGTGAACGGCAGGATCAGCACCGCGTCCACGCCCAAGTCGGCCATCAGCTCCGCGCGCCGGTGGTGCGGCGCGAGCAGCGGCGGGTGGGTGCCGGGCCGCACGACCTCGCTCGGGTGCGGGTCGAAGGTGACGACCACCGCCGGGATCCCCAGCTCGCGGGCCCGCTCGACGGCCTTCCCGATGATCAATTGGTGGCCGCGGTGCACTCCGTCGTACGAGCCGATGGTGACGACGCTGCGCCCCCAGCCCTCGGGGATGTCCTCCAAGCCACGCCAGCGCTGCACTGTGCCCGCTCCTCGCCCGAACTCTTGGTCAGTCCTGTGCGCCATGTCGGCATGGCGCAGGTCTAAGACTGCCATGCCGCGGGTGGTGCTTCGTGCGAAGGGTGGCCCAGCGGTCGTCCGCCGGACCGGTGCGTACCGGACCATGACGCTCCGGTTCCCGTCGGGACACCGGTCAGCCGGGCGCCGCGGCGAGCGTCGCCCGGGCGCCCGGCCCCACCACCTCGGCCCACTCCCCCGGCTCGGCCGCGACCCAGTGCCGGACCCGCCGTGCGAAGCCGGGCACCCGGCGTCCCAGCTCCACCAGATGCCGCTCGAAGCGGGCCGCCCCCTCCGGCGTACGGACCAGCAGCGTCCCGGTGCGGTGCACCAGCTCCCGGGTGCGGGCCTCCGGCCGGCGCTCCGCGCCCTCGGCGGCCGCCCGCAGCAGCGCCTCCAGTACGCGGGTGTCCGGCTCGTCCTCCGCGCGCCCGGCGCCCGCGGCGGCGCCCGACGTCTCCCGCGCCAGCAGCACCTCCAGCAGGTCGTGGCGCAGCGGGGCGGAGTCCAGGGAGCCCGGCTCGGCCAGGACGGCGGCGAGGGCGCAGCGGACCGGCGCGGGGTGGCCGGTCAGCAGCTCCACGGCGAGCGGGCCGAGCGCGGCGCGGGCGGCCGGTCCGCGGTCGAGCCGGTGGGCGACGAACGCGGCGACCGGCTGCGCGGCGCGGTCCGGGCACTGACCGGCGTAGGCGCGGACCAGGGCGGCGGCGCGGCCGGCGAGCTCCGGCTCGTCGAGGCCGGCCAGCATCCGCAGCAGCGCCGCCGCCACCGGCGGGCCCGCTCCGTCGACCAGCCGGGCGCGGAAGGCGGCCAGCACCGTATCGGGGTGGTCGGCGAGGGCGCCGGTGAAAGCCGTCGGCGGCAGCTGCGGATCGCCGGCGACGAAACGGGCCAGCGCCCGGTCCAGGAACCACGGGCGGGTCACCGCATCGCCCACCAGCAGGGCGAGCGCGGAGCCGTGGTGGGCCTCGTCGGCGGCCCGGGACAACAGGCGCAGGGCGGCCTGGCGCAGCATCGCGCGGTCGGCCTCCGCGGTGGCGTACGGGGCCACCCGCAGCCCGTAGGACACGGCGGCGAGGCGGCGCTCGGGGCGCTGATCGTGCGCCCAGCGGCCGACGGCCCGGCACAGCGCCGACGGCTCGTCCTCGGCGAGCGCGTCCAGCAGTTCGTCGCCCTTGGGGTGCGCGGCCGCCACCAGCGCCTCCAGGAGCCCGTCGAGCGCCCCCCGGCGGTGGGTGTGCAGCAGGGCCTGGGCGGCCACGGCGACGGTGACCTCGCGGGGGACGGCACGCGCGGGGCGCTCCCGGCCCGTCGCCGCCGCGCCGGGGCGGGGCAGCGGGCGGGTGTCGTCGAACCAGGCGCACAGCAGGGGCTGGATGCGCCGGGGGTGGGCGCGCAGCAGGTCGGCCGCGGCGTCGAGGAAGCGCGCCGGCCGCGGGTCGGCGGCCTCTTCGGGCGGCGCCTCCTCGGCGGTCTCCCCGGGAGCCGGGTGGACCCGCACCCGGGGCGGCCGGGCGAAGGGGTGGCGTCCGGCGGGCGGGCGGGCGCCCGGCGGCCGGCCCGCCCCGGCCGGTGGCCCGTCGGCCGGCAGCAGGCGGCGCAGCAGATCCATCCGGTCCTCCTCCGCCAGGACCAGCCGGGCCCAGAACCACGGGCTGAACGCCGTCAGGCCCGTACGGTCGAAGCCGCCCGCCCTCAGGGACCGTTCGGTGATCCGGTCGGCGAGCAGCCGCAGCACGCCGGTGTACGGCGTGGCGTCGGGCGCCCGGAGCAGTGCGCCGGCCAGGACCTGGGCGGCCCACCGGCGGCCGTCCGCGGCCTGCCCGGCGACCGGTTGGGCGGCGGTGGCGATCCGCACCAACTCCGCGAGCCGAAAGGCGAGTTGTACCGTTCCCCGGCGCCGGGCGAGCAGCAGCAGGGCCTCGACGGCCGGTCCGATGCGGTGCCCGCCGGGGACGGGCAGCAGATCGACGTCGGCGTGGGCGCCCTGCAGCCACTCCGCGAACTCCTCGTGGGCGAAGCGGTATCCGGGGCCGGCCGGGACCAGCAGCCCCTCTGCCAGGACCGCGGCGGCCCATCCCGACTCCCGGGGGAAGATCTCCTCGAAGCACGCCGGCTCCAGCGCGCCCGGTCCGGAGCCGAGGCAGCGACGGGCCGCCTCGTGCACCCGGCCGGCGACCTGGGCGGCCAGGCGGCGCACGGCGGTGCCGCGCGGCGCGGGCCGGATCGCGGCCGCGATCCGTACGGCGATCCGCAGGCACACCAGGTCCAGGTAGGCGTCGAAGATCTGGTGCCGGTCGGGGGCGCCGACGGCGGCCGGCCCGTCGGCGGCCGGCCCGGACGCGTCGCCCTTGGGGAGCGCGGCCTGGACCTCCGCGAGCAGCCGCAGGGCCAGCGGGTGCCGGGCGTCCGGCGCGGCCGGTGCGCCGGGCGGCAGCCCGTAGAGGCCGCGGGCGCGCTCCGCCGCCCGCCTGGGGAGGTCGCCGATCCCCGCGCAGGCGGGCAGCGCGGGCACCGGATGGCGCGGCTGGTGCAGCAGACCGGGCGGGAAGAGCGCACCGGCCCGCTCCCAGTGCTCGGGGCGGCAGGCGATGATCAGCCGCACACCGGCCGTGCGCAGCCAGTCGGCCGTCGCGGCGGTCCATGCGGCCAGCCGCTCGTGCTGCGCCAGCTGCGGCGGCATCTCCTCCGGCCCGTCGAGGAGCACCAGCAGTGGGCGGCCGGACGCGGCCGCCAGGTGGGCGAGCGCGTCGGGGGTGGTGTTCGCCGGGTCGCCTGCCGTACGGCCCGAGGCGGCCAGGGTCCGACCCGCGGAGCGCAGCGCCCGCGCCACCGCGCCGCGTACGCCGTCGTCGTCGGCCCGCAGCTCCGCGCCGCGCAGCCGGACGGTCGGGGCCGCCTCCGGGCCCGCCGCGCGACTGGCGGCGAGCCGGGCCAGCTCCGTGCTCCGCCCGGTCCCCGGGTCCCCCACCAGCGCCAGCACCCGGGCACCGGCCGCCTCGTCGCCCTCGAGGAAATGCGTGAACTCGGCCCGCAGGTCGGGCCGTTCGACCGGTTGGCGCCACTGGCGCGGCCGCTCCGCCGAGTCCGTGCAGACCTCGGTGAGCCGCAGCGCGCCGGCCGGGTTCAGCTCGTCGCCGTACGCGGGAACGGTCGCCGCGTTGCGGGCCAGCAGCGCGGCGAGCGCCCCCCGGGGTGCGGCCTCGGCGGCCGCGCGCAGCCCGATCGCGAAACCGTCCGCCCGGCGCCCGCTGTGCAGCGCGGTGCCCAGTACGCCGAGGACGACGCCGGTGCGGGCGTCCAGCACCGGCCCGCCGACCGCCGGGCCGCCCAGCCGCAACGCCTCCCGGCCGCCCGCGCACAGGCCCAACTCCAGGGTGTCGTCGAGGAGATGGACCCGGTCCGCGGCCGTGTACGCCACCCCCTCGCCGGGTCCCACGACCGTGCCGTCCAGCCAGCCGCCCGCCCACAGCCGTGCGCGGGTGCCCGCGGCCGGGCGGCGGGTGGCGAGGGGCAGCGGCGCGAGGCGGTGCTGCCGGAAGCCCTCGGTCCGTACGAGGGCGAGGCCGGTCTCCGGGAGGGAGGTGATGGCGTCGGGCTCCACCGGGCGGGCCCATCCGGCGGGGGCGCCGGTGGCCGTGGCGGTGGAGTGCATCATGGGCTGCAGCAGCAGCCGCTGCGCCCCGTCCACCGCCTCGTGGCTGGTGACGACCGTGCCGTCGTGGTCCGCGAGGAACCCCGTACCGCGCGTCCGACCTGCCAGATCGCGGATGCGCACCAGTGCCATGTCCGCATCGGCGGCCAGCAACGCCATTGCCGATTCCTCCTGCCCGGTCCCGTACCCCGACGGTAGGCAGGCGGTGATCGTCTCGGCAGGCCGCGCTGTGAACGCGCCCCCCTCCGCGCCTTGATTCACTCCGAGCGCCTGACCGAATGAGTGAATGGGCCGGACGCCCTGGAGAGAGATCAAGCGGAGGGGGATGGTGGAGCGCGGACCGGTGCTCCGTGCCTGTCCGGACGGCCCGCGTTCCACCACCATCCCTGAGCTAGAGGGCGAACACCGCCAGGCTCTTGGCCTTCCCGCCCTGGTTCTCCACCAGCGCCAGGAACCGCCCGTCCGGCCCGAAGGCCGCGACGGGGCCGTCGCCCTCGAAACGGGGCATGGGGATCCGCGCGCCGTTCAGGAGCAGCCGGGCCTGCGGCTCGGTGACGTCCCAGCGGGTGAACGCCGCGTCGGCGGCCTCGGCGAGCGGCATGATCGGCAGTCCGCCGCCCTCGGGGTCGTCCACCGCGGCCTGCAGCTGCTCCAGGGTGCGCGCCCGGTCCAGCTTGTACGGGCCGACCCGGGTGCGGCGCAGCGCGGTCAGATGCCCGCCGACACCGAGCCCGGCGCCCAGGTCGCGGGCCAGGGCGCGGATGTAGGTGCCCGAGGAGCACTCGACGGAGACCAGCAGATCGGTCACCGGGGTGCCGTCGTCGGCCTCGGTCTCGTGCGCGGAGTGCACCACGAACGAGGAGACGGTCACCGGACGGGCCGGGATCTCCACGTCCTCGCCGTCGCGGACCCGCGAGTAGGACCGCTTGCCGTTGATCTTGATGGCGCTGACCTTCGACGGGACCTGCATGATCGCGCCGGACAGCCGGGCGACCCCGGCGTCGATGTCGTCGCGGGCGATGCCGTGCGCCGCCTTCGACGCCGTGATCTCCCCCTCGGCGTCATCGGTGACCGTGATCTGGCCCAGCCGGATCGTGCCGACGTACTCCTTCTCCGTCAGCGCGAGATGCCCGAGCAGCTTGGTGGCCCGCTCCAGGCCCAGGACGAGGACGCCGGTGGCCATCGGGTCGAGGGTGCCGGCATGCCCGACCCGGCGGGTGCGGGCCATACCGCGCATCTTCGCCACGACGTCGTGCGAAGTGAAGCCGGCCGGCTTGTCGACGATGACAAGACCGCCCGGCTTGTTGCTCTCACGCTTCATTCTGCCGCGGTGCCCTCGTCGTCCTCGTCCTCGCCCGGCTTGCGGTACGGGTCGGCCTCGCCGGCGTACTGGGCGCCCGAGGAGACCTCGCGCACCTTGGCGTCCGAGGCCTTGGCCTTGTCGAGCAGGTCCTCGATCGTCTTGGCGTTGTCCGGCAGGGCGTCCGCCACGAACGCCAGGGTCGGCGTGAACTTCGTACCGGCCGCGGCGCCGACCGCGGAGCGCAGGATGCCCTTGGCGCTCTCCAGTCCGGCGGCGGCGCTGGCGCGGTCCTCGTCGTCTCCGTAGACCGTGTAGAAGACCGTAGCCTCCCGCAGGTCGCCGGTGACCCGGGTGTCCGTGATGGTCACGTGCGAACCGAGCCGCGGGTCCTTGATTCCGCGCTGCAGCTTCTGGGCGACCACCTCCCGGATGAGGTCCGCCAGCTTCTTCGCCCGCGCATTGTCGGCCACTGGTCCGTCTCCTTCTTGTCTTTCACAATTGTGCTTCCACCGGCGGCGACGTGCCCTGCCATCGGGTCAGTCGTCATCGCCGTGCAGCCGCCGGCGTACCGACAGCAGCTCCACTTCGGGCCGTGCGGCGACCAGGCGCTCGCAGCGGTCCATGACATCGGTGAGATGCCCGGCGTCCCCAGAGACCACCGCCAGGCCGATCGTCGCCCGGCGGTGCAGATCCTGGTCCCCGACCTCCGCCACGCTCACCGCGTACTTGCGGTGCAGCTCGGCGACGATCGGGCGGACGACGGAGCGCTTCTCCTTGAGCGACCGTACGTCGCCGAGAAGCAGGTCGAAGGACAGCGTCCCTACGTACATGCAAGACGGGTCAAGCCACCCGTGGGGCCTTAGGTGTACGTGTCATTTCGAACCGTACACGCAACGGCCGGGGCCGATCGACGGAGTTTACGCTCCGCCGACCGGCCCCAGTCGATCGCTGCGTGATCAGCCGCGCGGCTTCTCCCGCATCTCGTAGGTCGCGATGACGTCGTCGACCTTGATGTCGTTGAAGTTTCCGAGGTTGATACCGCCCTCGAAGCCTTCGCGGATCTCGGTGACGTCGTCCTTGAAGCGACGCAGACCCTGGATGTTGAGGTCCTCCGCGACCACCTTGCCGTCGCGGATGAGGCGCGCCTTGGTGTTGCGCTTGACCTCGCCGGAGCGGATGAGCACACCCGCGATGTTGCCGAGCTTGGACGAGCGGAAGATCTCGCGGATCTCGGCCGTACCGAGCTCGACCTCCTCGTACTCCGGCTTGAGCATGCCCTTGAGGGCCGCCTCGATCTCCTCGATCGCCTGGTAGATGACCGAGTAGTAGCGGACGTCGACGCCCTCGCGCTCGGCCATCTGCGTGGCGCGGCCCTCGGCCCGCACGTTGAAGCCGATGACGATCGCGTCGGAGCCGGTCGCCAGGTTGATGTCCGACTCGGTGACCGCACCCACACCGCGGTGCAGGATCCGGATCTCGACCTCTTCGCCGACGTCGAGCTGGAGCAGCGAGGACTCGAGAGCCTCCACCGAACCGGACGCGTCGCCCTTGATGATGATGTTGAGATCCTGCACCAGACCGGCCTTGAGCACCTTGTCGAGGTCCTCGAGGGACACCCGGCGGGTGCGCTTGGCGAAGGCGGCGTTGCGCTCGCGCGCCGCGCGCTTCTCGGCGATCTGACGGGCCGTACGGTCCTCGTCGACGACGAGGAAGTTGTCGCCGGCTCCCGGGACGTTGGTGAGACCCAGGACCAGGACG
Source organism: Streptomyces sp. NPDC033270 (assembly GCF_055576575.1). NCBI lineage: Bacteria > Bacillati > Actinomycetota > Actinomycetes > Kitasatosporales > Streptomycetaceae > Streptomyces > Streptomyces sp. NPDC033270. Next base: position 24,830 of record NZ_JBVIRA010000038.1, on the reverse strand, counting down.
GGGGTCGACGGACCCGCTTCCTCGACGTTGTTGCCCTTGTCGTCGAGCATGGCGCGGACCCGGCCGTACGCGTCGCCGGCGACCATCGTGTCGCCGACCCGCAGGGTGCCGCGCTGAACGAGGACGGTGGCCACGGCGCCGCGGCCACGGTCGAGGTGGGCCTCGATCGCGATGCCCTGCGCGTCCTGCTCCGCGTTGGCGCGCAGGTCGAGCGAGGCGTCCGCGGTGAGGACCACGGCCTCCAGCAGGCTGTCGATGTGCAGGCCCTGCTTGGCGGAGATGTCGACGAACATGGTGTCGCCGCCGTACTCCTCGGCCACCAGGCCGTACTCGGTCAGCTGACCGCGCACCTTGGTCGGGTCGGCACCCTCGACGTCGATCTTGTTGACCGCGACCACGATCGGCACGTCGGCCGCCTTGGCGTGGTTGAGGGCCTCGATCGTCTGCGGCATGACACCGTCGTTGGCCGCCACCACGAGGATCGCGATGTCGGTCGACTTGGCACCACGGGCACGCATGGCGGTGAACGCCTCGTGACCCGGGGTGTCGATGAAGGTGATCCGACGCTCTTCGTCGTTGACCTCGGTCGCGACCTGGTAGGCACCGATGTGCTGGGTGATGCCGCCGGCCTCGCCCGCGATGACGTTCGTCTTGCGGATCGCGTCGAGCAGTCGGGTCTTACCGTGGTCGACGTGACCCATGACGGTCACCACCGGCGGACGCGCGACGAGCATCTCCTCGCCGCCCTCGTTCTCGCCGAACTCGATGTCGAAGGACTCGAGCAGCTCGCGGTCCTCCTCCTCCGGGCTGACGATCTCGACGAGGTAGTTCATCTCGTCGGCGAGCAGCTGCAGCGTCTCGTCGGAGACCGACTGGGTCGCGGTGACCATCTCGCCCAGGTTCAGCATGACCTGGACCAGCGACGCCGGATTGGCGTTGATCTTCTCCGCGAAGTCCGTCAGCGAGGCACCGCGCGACAGGCGAACCGTCGCACCGTTGCCGCGCGGCAGCATGATGCCGCCGACCGACGGGGCCTGCATGGCCTCGTACTCCTGACGGCGCTGCCGCTTCGACTTGCGACCGCGACGCGCGGGACCGCCGGGACGGCCGAACGCACCCTGCGTGCCACCACGGCCACCGGGGCCGCCGGGACGACCGCCGAAGCCGGGACGACCGCCGCCGAAGCCGCCGCCACCACCGGGACCGCCGCCACCGGGACGACCGGCGAAACCGCCACCGGCACCGCCGGGACGACCGCCGCCGCCACCACCGGGACGACCGGCGAAGCCGCCGCCGCCACCGGGACGACCGCCGCCACCGGGACGACCGGCGCCGCCGGGACCGCGACCGCCACCGCCACCGGGGCCCGGACGCGGGCCGGCAGCCGGACGCTGCGGCATCATGCCCGGGTTCGGGCGGTTACCGCCGCCGGGACGCGGGCCGGCGCCACCGCCGGGAGCCGCACCCTGCGGACGGGGCATGCCACCGGGGGTCGGACGCGCGCCGCCCTGGCCCTGGGGACGGGGACCACCCTGGCCGCCGCCCTGCGGACGCGGGCCGCCGGGGCCGCCCTGGCCGCCGGGACGCGGGGCGCCACCGGGACGGGGGGCCTGCGGACGGGCCATGCCCGTGGAGCCGCTGGAGGTGAAGGGGTTGTTGCCCGGACGGGGTCCGGACGGACGTCCGCCGGGACGCGGGGCGGGGCGCTCGGCGCCGGGGCGCGGAGCGTTGCCACGACCCTGACCACCCTGGCCGGACGCCGGACGGGCCGGACGCGGGCCGGGGGTGCCCGGGCGGGGAGCCGACGAACCGGCGGCGGGAGCGGCCGGCGCGGACGGCGGAGCCTGGAACTCGGGCTGCGCGGGGGCGGCCGGAGCGGGCTTGGGTGCCGCGGGGCGCGCCGGGGCGGGGCGCGGGCCCGGGGTGGGGCCGGCGGCGGGAGTGCTCTTGGGGGCCGCGGGGGCCTGTGCCGCCTCGGAGACGGCGGGGGCCGGAGCCGCGGGGCCCGGCTTGGGGGCGCCCGGCTTCGGGGCAGCAGGACGAGCCGCCTGCGCCGGAGAGGGCGCCGACGGCTTCGCGGGGGCCGACTTGCGCGGCGCCGCGGGCTTACCGGCGGAGCGGCCGCTGCCGCTGCCTGCCTGGAAAGCGTCGGTCAACTTGCGAACAACCGGCGCCTCGATCGTCGAGGACGCCGAACGGACGAATTCACCAAGTTCTTGGAGCTTGGCCATGACGACCTTGCTCTCAACGCCGAACTCCTTGGCGAGTTCGTATACCCGGACCTTAGCCACTTCGCTCCTTCTAGGTCCGGGGTGTCCACCGGACCGTCGCTACTTCATGGGCGTACTCATCGCGTACTCATCGAGTGCTCATCGCAATCTCGACCTACTTCCGACTCGCGAGGTACCTGACCGCACGGTTTTCCGTGCGCTGTGCGTTTCTTGCTGTGCGTTATGCAGTGGCGGCTTCAACCGGCGCCCCCTTCGAGGAACCGACGCAGATCCGTCGTGTCGAACGGGCCCCGGCCCCGAAAGGCCCGGGGGAACGCGCGGCGGCGAACCGCCAGGTCGAGGCAGACCAGTGTCGGGTGCACATAAGCACCCCGGCCGGGTAGCGTACCGCGAGGATCGGGGGCACACTCACCCTCGATCTGCACGATGCGCAGCAGATCGCCCTTGGCCGCTCGCTCCCGGCATCCCAGACATGTGCGCTCAGGGCATGCGCGGGCATGCGTCCGGCCAGACACTGCTTAAGTCTACCTCCCCGCGCGGACCCGGCCCCTATGGGGTAAAAGGACGGACCGCTGCTCAGAATTCCCGGCCGAGCGCCGCGGCACCACCGATTTTCCCGGAGGGCCGCGAACGCGGGCCGGCTACCGCCGGTGATGTCAGTGCTGCGGTGCGTGCTGCTCGGTGTCCGGACGGATGTCGATCCGCCAGCCGGTCAGCCGGGCGGCAAGCCGGGCGTTCTGCCCTTCCTTGCCGATGGCCAGTGACAGCTGGTAGTCGGGGACGGTGACCCGGGCGGAGCGCGCCGCCAGGTCCACGACCTCGACCTTGCTGACCCGGGCCGGCGACAGCGCGTTGGCGACCAGCTCGGCCGGGTCGTCCGACCAGTCCACGATGTCGATCTTCTCGCCGTGCAGCTCGGCCATCACGGCGCGCACCCGCCCGCCCATCGGCCCGATGCACGCGCCCTTGGCGTTGAGGCCCGAACGGGTGGACCGGACGGCGATCTTCGTACGGTGTCCGGCCTCGCGGGCGATGGCGGCGATCTCCACCGAACCGTCCGCGATCTCCGGCACCTCCATGGCGAAGAGCTTCTTCACCAGATTGGGATGCGTGCGCGAGAGCGTGACGGACGGCCCGCGCACCCCCTTGACCACCCGGACGACGTACGACCGCAGCCGGGTGCCGTGTGCGTAGTCCTCGCCGGGGACCTGCTCCTGCACCGGCAGGATGGCCTCCAGGCGGCCGATGTCGACCAGGACGTTCTTGGGGTCCTTGCCCTGCTGGACGACGCCGGTGACGACATCGCCCTCCCGCCCTGCGTACTCGCCGAAGGTGATCTCCTCCTCGGCGTCCCGCAGGCGCTGCAGGATGACCTGCTTGGCGGTGGTCGCCGCGATCCGCCCGAAGCCCGAGGGGGTGTCGTCGAACTCGCGCGGCTCGGCGCCCTCCTCCAGATCCTCCGGATCCTCCTTCGCCCACACCGTCACATGGCCGGTGCTGCGGTCCAGTTCCACCCGCGCCCGCCGGCGGCTGCCCTCGGTGCGGTGGTACGCGATGAGGAGGGCCGACTCGATCGCCTCGACCAGCAGGTCGAACGAGATCTCCTTCTCCCGCACCAGACCCCGCAGGGCACTCATGTCGATATCCACGGCTACGCCTCCTCCTTGTTCTCGTCGATCTTCTCGTCGTGCGACACGTCGCGCTTGTCGGCCTTGTCGGACTTGCGGCTGAATTCCAGCTCCACGCGCGCCTTGGCGATCTCGTCGAAGGAGACCCGGCGCGCGGTCGGCTTGCGTCCCTTGACCCCCGGCACCTCGAGGTCGAGCCCCTCGTCGTCCACGGCGGTGATCCGGGCCACCAGCTCCCCGGCCCCTGCCGCGTCGGTCAGTTGGGCCTTGATCAGGCGGCCGACGGCGCGGCGGTAGTGCCGCAGCTCGGTCAGCGGCCGGTCGGCGCCCGGTGAGGTGACCTCAAGGGTGTACGGCGCGCCGCCCATCGCGTCGGAGTCGTCCAGGACCTGGGAGACCTCACGGCTGAGCTCGGCGCACTCGTCCAGCTGGACGCCCTCGTCGGAATCGACCACGATCCTCAGCACCCGCCGCTTGCCTGCCGGTGTCACCTCGATCTCTTCCAGATCCAGGTCTCGCGCGGCGACGAGCGGTTCAAGCAATCCGCGCAGCCTCTCGCTCTGGGTCGTGCTCATCCGGGTGACTCCTCGGCCGCGTGTGCTGTTGTGGGTGGGTCGCGTGTCGGGTCAAAGCCTATCGGTTCCGGCGGGGTACTGACGATTCGGTGGGTCGTCACGGATACTCTCGCCTGCGGTGATCACGACGGAAGACCCCGGGAAGTGCAACGTGCCGAAAGTGGCGCTCACGCGCAGATGGACCCTGCTGGCCGGCGCCGCCCTCGGGGGCGCCGCGCTGCTGACCGGCTGCGCCGAGGACGACGGCCCCGACCGGGCCGAACACTCCTCGGCCGCCGACCGGCTGCGCGAGCGTTCCGCCCGCGGCAGCACGGCGCTGCTCGCGCGCTATGACGCGACGCTGACCGCGCACCCCGCACTGGAGGAGCGGCTGCGCCCGCTGCGCTCCGAAGTGGCCCGGCACGCCCGGGCGTTCACCGACGACGCCGCCCCCTCCCCCAGCGCCACGCACTCCCGGGGACCGGCACACGAGGTCGCCGCGCCGTCGGTGCCCGAGGACGAGAAGGCCGCGCGAAGCGCACTCGCCGACGCGGAGCGCAGGCTCGCCGACGCCCGGGCCAAGGACCTGCTCGCCGCACCGCCCGAGCTGGCCCGGCTGCTGGCCTCGGTGGCCGCGTCCGGCGCGGCCCACGCGTACCTGCTGACGGACCCGGCCTGATGACGGACTTGGGCACGGCGATATCGGCACCGGCACCACGGACAGTGACCAGCGAAGGGGCGTACGCATGAACGCGGCAGCGGGGCGCGGCAGACCGGAACACCGAGACGACGACGAACGGGACGAGCGGGACGAGCTGACGGCCGTGCAGGCGGCGCTGGCCGCCGAGCACGCGGCGGTCTACGGCTACGGCGTGGTCGGCGGCCGGATCGCCGACGACCGGCGCAAGGAGGCCCTGGCGGCGTACGACGCCCATCGGGCGCGCCGGGACGCACTGCACCGCGAGGTGCGCGCACTGGGCGGCACGCCGCGCGCCGCGGCCGCCGCCTACGCGCTGCCCTTCCCGGTGCCCGACGCGGCCGCCGCGGTCCGGCTGGCGGCGGAGCTGGAGGACCGGCTGGCCGCCGTCTACGCGGATCTGGTGCGGGCCGGCGGCCGGGCCAGGCGCCGGGAGGCGGCCGCCGCACTGCGCGAGGCGGCGGTGCGGGCGGTGCGCTGGCGCGGCGGCGGCGTAGCCTTCCCTGGGCTCGTGGAGCGGGCCGCGGCCGCGGCTCCGTCCGGCTCCGCGAGCGCCTCCACGGGCGCACTGTGAACGACCGGCGGTCTCAGCGCCCCTTCCGACCCTGACCGAGTCGGACAGGCCCTGAGCCCAGGACGACGTGCGGGGCCCTCGCAGGATGCTGCGAGGGCTCCGCTTGAAGGGACAGCTCAAGCATGGCAACGGCACCCATCGAACCGCCGCAGCGGTTGGTGAGTTCGCTCAGCGGCGATCCGGACAGCCCCGCACAGCGGTGGCTGCGGGCGCTGCCGACGCTGATTCAGCAGCGGCTGGACGCCTGGGAGCTGACGCTGGAACGGGTGCACGCCCCCGGTGGCCGCAGCAGCCTGCTGGCGCTCGTACGGCAGCAGGACGGCACCCCCGCGGCGCTGAAGTTCCCGGTGCCGGGCCGGCGGTCCGCGCACGAGGCGGCCGCGCTGGAGATATGGGACGGCTGGGGCGCCGTACGTCTGCTGCGGTCCGACGAGGAGAGCGGCGCACTGCTGCTGGAGCGGCTGCAGAGCGCGGTCTCGCTGCGGTCGCTGCCCGAGGCCAAGGCGCTGCTGGAGGCGGCCGGCACCGTCCGCCGCCTGTGGGTGGCGCCCGGGGCCGACCACCCCTTCGAGACGCTCGCCGGCCGTGCCGAGGAGGCGGTGGAGGCGCTGCGCACGGCCGGGGCGCTCACCGGGTCGGCCGCTCCACTGGTCGACGAGGCACAGGAACTCGGGCGCACCCTGCCGGCCGGCTCCGACGAACGGTTCCTCCTGCACGGCGCGTTCCGGCAGGGCAAAGTGTTGGCCGGTGAGCGGGCGCCGTGGCTGGCGATCGGCCCGGACCCGGTGGTGGGCGAGCGGGCCTACGACCTGGCGGCGCTGGTGCTGGACCGCTTCGAGGACGTGATGGCCGGCTCCGGCGCGGCCGCCGCGGTCCGCCGCCGGGTCGGCAAGCTGGCCGACTCCCTGGAGGTGGACCGGGAGCGGTTGCGCCACTGGACGCTGTACCGCGCGGTGGACGCGGGCGTCCGGGAGGTCGCGGTGGGTGACCGCCGGCGGGGCGAACTGCTGCTGGAGTTCGCCGCCTGGCTGTAGGGCGCGGGCGAAAGCGGGGCAGGCGGACGGGCCGGCCGGGGTGAGCGTCCCGGCCGGCCCGTTCGCTGCGCGGCGTCAGGCGCCGAGCCGGGCGACGGCCTCCTCGACCGTCAGCTCCTCGCGCTCGCCGGTGCGGCGGTCCTTGACCTCGACGACGCCCTCGCCGGCGCGGCGACCGGCGACCACGATGGTCGGCACGCCCAGCAGCTCGGCGTCGGTGAACTTCACGCCCGGCGAGACGCCCGGGCGGTCGTCGACCAGCACCCGCAGGCCCGCGGCGCCGAGCCGCTCGCCGACCTCCAGCGCGAGTTCGGTCTGCTTGGCCTTGCCCGCCGCGACGACGTGCACATCGGCCGGCGCGACCTCGCGCGGCCAGCACAGGCCCTTGTCGTCATGAGTCTGCTCGGCCAGCGCGGCCACCGCGCGGGAGACCCCGATGCCGTAGGAGCCCATGGTGACCCGCGCCGGCTTGCCGTTCTGGCCGAGGACGTCGAGTTCGAAGGCGTCCGCGTACTTGCGGCCGAGCTGGAAGATGTGCCCGATCTCGATGGCACGGTCGATGCGCAGGCCGGCGCCGCACTGCGGGCAGGGGTCGCCGGGCTCGACGACGACCACGTCGAGGTACTCGTCGACCTCGAAGTCACGGCCCACGACGACGTTGCGGGCGTGCTTGCCCTCCTTGTTGGCGCCGGTGACCCAGGCCGTGCCGGGGGCGATGCGGGGGTCGGCGACGTACTTGAACGCCTTGCCGGCCAGGCCCTGCGGGCCGACGTAGCCGCGGACCAGCTCGGGGTGCGCCACGAAGTCCTCGGCGGTGACCAGCTCGACGGTGGCCGGGGCGAGGTGCTCGCCGAGCTTGCCCATGTCGACCTCGCGGTCGCCGGGGACGCCCACCGCGACGATCTCGCCGTCGACCTTGACCAGCAGGTTCTTCAGCGTCGCGGAGGCCGGTACGTCCAGGAACTCGGCGAGCGTCTCGATGGTCGGGGTGTCGGGGGTGTCGAGCTCCTCGACGGGGCCGTGGCCCGAGCCGTCGGCCGGGGCGACCTTGACCGTCACGGCCTCGGTGTTGGCGGCGTAGTCGCAGGACGGGCAGTCGACGAAGGTGTCCTCACCGGCCGCGGCGGGCGCCAGGAACTCCTCGGAGGCGGAGCCGCCCATCGCGCCGGAGACGGCGGAGACGATGCGGTAGTCGAGGCCGAGGCGCTCGAAGATCTTCTGGTAGGCCTGGCGGTGCAGCGCGTAGGACTGCTCCAGGCCCTCGTCGGTGGTGTCGAAGCTGTACGAGTCCTTCATGTGGAACTCGCGGCCGCGCAGCACACCGGAGCGGGGACGGGCCTCGTCGCGGTACTTGATCTGGATCTGGTAGAGGATCACCGGCAGGTCCTTGTAGGACGTGCACTGGTCCTTGACCGTGAGGGTGAAGATCTCCTCGTGGGTGGGGCCGAGGAGGTAGTCGGCGCCCTTGCGGTCCTTGAGGCGGAAGAGCAGGTCGCCGTACTCCTCCCAGCGGCCGCTGATCTCGTAGGGCTCCTTCGGCAGCAGGGCCGGCAGCAGGACCTCCTGGCCGCCGATCGCGTCCATCTCCTCGCGCACGACGCGGGAGACGTTCTCCAGGACCTTCATGCCCAGCGGCAGCCACGTCCAGATGCCGGCGGAGGAGCGGCGGACGTACCCGGCGCGGACGAGCAGCTTGTGGCTGGCGGTCTCGGCGTCGGCCGGGTCGTCGCGCAGTGTCTTGATCATCAAGCGGGACATGCGCTGGACCTGTGCGGCGTTGGCCATGGGAGTTTCTCCTGCGTAAGAAAGGTGACTCCCTGGAGGTTAGCTGTAGGGGTGTGCCGCGCGGAAATGCATAGCGCTGCGCTGGGCCGGCTTCCCACGTTGTCGGCTGGCCCGCCGTGGGGGTTTCTCGCCGTTGCGCCTGCGGCGGGCCCCTCCGCTGCGCTTTGCTGCGGCCGACTTGTTTGGCTTCGCGCCGTTGCGCCTGGCGGCGGGCGTTTGTTTGTCGGGTGCGGCCCCGTGGCGCCGTTGCGCCTGCGGCGGGCGTGGTGTTGTCGGCTGCGGTGACAGCCCTACGGACTCCGTCCTACGGTCTGTCCCCTCCCGTGAGTGGGTGGGAAAACAGGCCGGTGGGGGCACACCTGATCCGTCGACCACCGGCACACGAACGCCGACGCCCACCCCCACCGGTCTCCTCCCCCCACTACGGGAGGGGGCGGACCGCAGGACGGAGTCCGGAGGGGCGCACCCGCTGCCGAAAACGCCCCGCGCAGCGGCACCAGCCCGCCGCAGGCGAACCAAGCGAAACCCTCACGGCGGGACGGCCGAAAACGTGGGAAGCCAGCCAAGCGCAGCGTCTAGCGCCTCAGCGGCAGCGTCGCTCCCATCACCGCGTAGGGCGTGGGCGCGCTGGGGAACAGCACCCGGCGGGCGATGTCCTGGTAGCCGAGCGAGCGGTACAGTCCGCGCGCCGGGCTCTCGACGTCGATGGCGGAGAGGATGGAGCGCGGCTCGCTCGCCTCGTCGGTGATTCGGGTGATCAGCGCCCGCCCGATGCCGCGGCCCTGGTAGGCGGGGTGGACGTGCAGCTCGGTGATGGTGAAGGAGTCGTCGAGCCAGTGGTCGAGGCGCACGGCGCGCAGATACGGCTCGACGACCGTGGACCACCAGTGGGCGCGGTCGTTGGGCATGCCGTAGACGAAGCCGACGAGCCGGCCGGCGGGGGTGGTGGCGCCGAGGGCGCGGGCGCCGGCGCAGCCGAGGTGGCGCAGCACGATGTGCCGGCGCACGGCGATCTCCTCGTCGCTCAGTCCGAAGGCGAGCGCCTGGACGGCGAGCGCGTCGTCCACACGGGCAGCGAGATCGAGGGGGCCGACCGCGACGTCATCCATGGTCGGAGCGTACAAGGCCGCGGGCCGGAACAGTACGGCCACGGCCGTCAGAACAGCACGCTCATGAACGCGCCGACCTCCTCGAACCCCACCCGGCGGTAGGAGGCGCGGGCGGCGGTGTTGAAGTCGTTGACGTAGAGGCTGACGACGGGGGCGACGTCGCTGAGGGCGTAGCGCAGCACGGCCGCCATGCCGGTCTCCGACAGGCCCCTGCCGCGGTGGGCGGGGTCGACCCAGACGCCCTGGATCTGGCAGGCCCGCTGGGTGGCGGCGCCGATCTCGGCCTTGAAGATGACCTTGCCGTCCTCGATCCGGGCGAAGGAGCGGCCGGATCCGACGAGTTCGGCGACCCGGGCCTGGTAGAGCAGCCCGCCGTCGCCGGCCATCGGGGAGATGCCGACCTCCTCGGTGAACATGGCCACGCACGCCGGCATGATCAGGTCCATCTCGTCCTTGCGGATCCGGCGGACGTAGGGGTCGGGGGCGATCTCGGCGGCCGGCGAGGTGGTGACCATCAGGGGCTGGTGGGCGCGGATCTCGCGGGCCGGTCCCCAGTGCGGCTCCAGCAGCGACCACAGCTCGGCGGTGGGGCCGGCCGGTCCGACGATCGACGAGCAGCGGCGGCCCTGGCGGCGGGCGCGGTCGGCGAAGCCGCGGACGGCCTCGGAGGTCGCGCAGACGGGGACGAGGTTGGCGCCGGCGTAGCAGAGCGATTCCAGGCGGCCGCCGACGTACCAGCCCCACATCTCGCCGCCCAGCCGCCAGGGGTCGAGGCCGGCGATCTGCACGCGGGCGGCGACGAAGGCGTTGGCGACCGGGTCGCGGTCGAGCACCGCGAGCGCGTCATCGAGCTCCCCGGGCTCGAGGACCTTGATGGTCGTGGTCGTCAGCACGTGTCGGAATGCCTCACCGTTACGGGGCCTGGGAGGCCAGGCGGGAGCAGGTCTTGGCACTTTACCTCCCTGCGCGCGGGAGCACCCGGCCCCAGGCGGGACGGGCGGCGCGGGGCGGTTCGCGGCCCGGCACCGGCCGGCCCGGACACGGCGCGAGCCCCGCTGCCCGGGGTGGGCGGCGGGGCTCTGCGGTGGTGCGGCGGCGGGGGTCAGCCGGCGACGGCCACGGTCGGCTCGCCGGAGGCGATGCCGTCCTTCTCCATCTGCTCGGCGATCTTCATGGCCTCTTCGATGAGGGTCTCGACGATCTTCGACTCGGGGACGGTCTTGATGACCTCGCCCTTGACGAAGATCTGGCCCTTGCCGTTGCCGGAGGCGACGCCGAGGTCGGCCTCGCGGGCCTCGCCGGGGCCGTTGACGACGCAGCCCATGACGGCGACCCGCAGCGGCACCTCCATGCCCTCCAGGCCGGCGGTGACCTCGTCGGCGAGCTTGTAGACGTCGACCTGGGCGCGGCCGCAGGACGGGCAGGAGACGATCTCCAGCCGGCGCTGGCGGAGGTTGAGCGACTCCAGGATGGAGATGCCGACCTTGACCTCCTCGGCGGGCGGCGCGGACAGCGAGACGCGGATGGTGTCGCCGATGCCCTCGCTGAGCAGCGCGCCGAAGGCGACCGCGGACTTGATGGTGCCCTGGAAGGCGGGGCCGGCCTCGGTGACGCCGAGGTGCAGGGGGTAGTCGCACTGGGCGGCGAGCTGGCGGTAGGCGTTGACCATCACGACCGGGTCGTTGTGCTTGACCGAGATCTTGATGTCGCGGAAGCCGTGCTCCTCGAAGAGGGACGCCTCCCACAGCGCGGACTCCACCAGCGCCTCGGGGGTCGCCTTGCCGTACTTCTGCAGCAGGCGGCGGTCGAGCGAGCCGGCGTTGACGCCGATCCGGATGGGGGTGCCGGCGTCGCCGGCCGCCTTGGCGATCTCCTTGACCTGGTCGTCGAACTGCTTGATGTTGCCGGGGTTGACGCGGACCGCGGCGCAGCCGGCGTCGATGGCGGCGAAGACGTACTTCGGCTGGAAATGGATGTCCGCGATGACCGGGATCTGGGACTTCCGGGCGATCACCGGCAGCGCGTCGGCGTCGTCCTGGGTCGGACAGGCGACCCGGACGATCTGGCAGCCGGAGGCCGTCAGCTCGGCGATCTGCTGGAGCGTCGCACCGATGTCGGACGTCCGCGTCGTCGTCATCGACTGCACCGAGACCGGTGCGTCCCCGCCCACGGCGACCGGACCGACGTGGATCTTCCGGCTGACCCGACGGTCGGCCAGCTTGGTCGGTACGTCCGGCATTCCCAGTGAAATGGCAGTCATCTGGCGAGCAACCCCAAGGTATGGATCAAGGTCCCGATTCGGCGGGCTCCGGTCTTCGAGGTTACGGCACAAGGGTTGTGGGAGGCACATCGCTCCCCTGAGGCCCCCCGAAAGGGGACGGTCGGGCACCTCCAAACGCCGCGGAGGTACCCGACCGTCGCCAAACCCGTCTTCCGGACAATCGCCGTCAGGTCAGTTTCACGGGATTCACCACGTCCGCGACGAGCACCAGCAGCGTGAAGCAGATGAAGATCCCGGCGACCACGTAGGCGACCGGCATCAGCTTGGCCACGTCGAACGGACCGGGGTCCGGGCGCCGGACGATCTTGGCGAAGGCCCGGCGTACCGACTCCCACACGGCGCCGGCGATGTGCCCGCCGTCCAGCGGCAGCAGCGGCAGCATGTTGAACAGGAACAGCGAGAGGTTGAAGCCGGCGACCAGGAAGAGCATGGTCGCCACCCGCTGCTCCGGCGGGATGTCCAGCGAGAAGACCTCGCCGCCGACCCGGGCCGCGCCGACCACGCCCATCGGGGAGTCCTGCTTGCGCTCGCCGCCGTTGAAGGCCGCGTCCCACAGGTCCGGGACCTTCGACGGCAGGTTGACCAGCGAGGAGACCCCCTGCTCGACCATGTTGCCCATGCGGTCCACGGACTGGCCGAAGCTCTGCGGGACGACGCCGCTGGCCGGGGTGAAGCCGAGGAACCCGGCGGTGACGAACTCGCCGGGGACGTAGCCGCCGTGCCCGTCGGTCTTGGCGACCTTGTTCTCGATCAGATCGGCGTGCAGGGTCCTGCGGACGCCGTGCCGCTCGACGACCAGCGTCGCGGGCCCGGTGGTGTCGCGGATCTGCTGCTGCAGGGTGCCCCAGTCCGGGACGGCGTCGCCGTTGAACGAGACGATCTTGTCGCCGGCGCGCAGGCCCGCGGCCTTGGCCGGCGAGTCCTTGGCACCCGTGGGGCACTTGTCGGTCTTGGCGGCGGCCGAGATCACACACTCCGAGACGGAGCCGACCTGGGTGGTCTGGGTGTTGATGCCGAAGCCCATCAGCACGCTCATGAAGATCACGACCGCCAGGATCAGGTTCATGAACGGCCCGGCGAACATCACGATGACGCGCTTCCAGGGCTTGCGCGTGTAGAACAGCCGCTTGTCGTCGCCCGGCTGCAGCTCCTCGAAGGCCGCCGAGCGGGCGTCCTCGATCATCCCGCGGAACGGCGAGGTGGAGCGGGCCTGCAGCTTCCCGTCGTCCCCGGGCGGGAACATCCCGATCATGCGGATGTAGCCGCCGAGCGGGATGGCCTTGATGCCGTACTCGGTGTCGCCCTTCTTGCGGGAGAAGAGCGTCGGCCCGAAGCCCACCATGTACTGCGGCACGCGGATACCGAACATCTTGGCCGTGGAGAGATGGCCGAGTTCGTGCCAGGCGATGGAGAACAGCAGGCCGACGACGAAGACGACTATGCCGAGAATGGTCATCCAGGTCGTCATGCGCGAGCCTCCGAAGGTGTCCGTGCCGCACGGGCGGCCAGTTCGCGGGCGCGGGCGCGCGCCCAGGTCTCCGCCTCCAGGACGTCCGCCACGCTCAGGGAGGTTCCCCTGGACGGCGTCCCGTGCTCGGCGACCACTTCCGCGACGGTATCCACAATCCCTGTGAACGGCAGCCCGCCCTTGAGGAACGCCTCCACGCACTCCTCGTTCGCCGCGTTGAAGACGGCCGGGGCGGTGCCGCCCAGATCACCGACGTGGCGGGCCAGCGGGACGGACGGGAAGGCCGCCTCGTCGAGCGGGAAGAACTCCCAGGTCTGCGCCTTCGTCCAGTCCACGCCCGGGGCGGCGTCCGGGACCCGCTCGGGCCAGCCGATGCCCAGCGCGATCGGCATCCGCATGTCGGGCGGGCTGGCCTGGGCGAGCGTGGAGCCGTCGGTGAACTCCACCATCGAGTGGATGTAGGACTGCGGGTGGACGACCACCTCGATGCGGTCGAAGGGGACGTCGAAGAGCAGATGCGCCTCGATGACCTCCAGGCCCTTGTTGACCAGGGTCGCGGAGTTGATGGTGACGACCGGGCCCATGGACCAGGTGGGGTGGGCCAGCGCCTGCTCGGGCGTGACCTCGGCCAGCTCACGCCGGCTGCGGCCGCGGAAGGGGCCGCCGGAGGCGGTGACGACGAGCTTGCGGACCTCGGCGCGGTCGCCGCCGGTCAGCGCCTGGAAGAGCGCGGAGTGCTCGGAGTCGACGGGGATGATCTGGCCGGGGCGGGCGATCGCCTTGACCAGCGGTCCGCCGACGATCAGCGACTCCTTGTTGGCCAGCGCCAGTACCCGGCCCGCCTTCAGGGCGGCCAGGGTCGGGGCGAGGCCGATGGAGCCGGTGATGCCGTTGAGGACGGTGTGGCAGGGGGAGGCCGCCAGCTCGGTGGCCGCGTCGGGGCCGGCCAGGATCTCCGGCAGCGGCTCGCCCGCGCCGTACCGGGCGGCCAGCGCCGCGCGCAGCGCGGGCACCGCGTCCTCGCGCGCCACCGCGACGGTGGCCACCCGCAGCCGGTGCGCCTGCTCGGCGAGCAGCTCGGTCCGGCCGCCGGCGGCGGAGAGCGCCGTCACCCGGAAGCGGTCGGGGTTGCGCAGCACGATGTCGATCGCCTGGGTGCCGATCGAGCCGGTCGAGCCGAGGACCACGATGGAGCGGGGGCCGCGCGGGTCGTCGAGGGGGCCGGCGGCCGGCTCGAAGCGCAGGAGCGGATGGGCGAGGGAGTCCGTCATGTGGTCCATTGTGGCCGGTCGCCGGGGTGCCGTGGACACCTGGCCGCACAAGTGCGGGGCCCGCCCGGCGGATCTTCGCGGACGGGCCCCGGCAGGGGTGGCTCAGCCCAGGGGGCGGCGGACGTTGTCCGTCCGGCTCGGGCCCGGGGTGGCGTCGGCGATCCAGGGGCCGTCGCCGCTGGGGTCGATGATGCCCTCCTCCAGCCAGCTGTAGCTGCCGTCGAGGACTCCCGAGACGACCTTGCGGTCGAGTTCGTCGGTGTTCGTCCACAGTCGGCCGAACAGCTCCTCGACGCGGATGCGGGCCTGCCGGCAGAACACGTCGGCCAGCTGCTGGGCCTCGCGGCCGTGTTCGCCGGTCTCGCGCAGGTGCTCGGCGCGTACGCAGGCCGCGCTCATCGCGAAGAGTTCGGCGCCGATGTCGACGATCCGGCCGAGGAAGCCCTGCTTGGTCTCCATCCGGCCCTGCCAGCGCGACATCGCGTAGAAGGTGGAGCGGGCGAGCTTGCGGGAGGTCCGCTCGACATACCGCAGGTGCTCCGCGAGACGCCCGAACTCCTGGTAGGTACGCGGGAGTTGGCCGGGTCCGGCGACGAGCCTGGGCAGCCAGCGGGCGTAGAAACCGCCGGCCCTGGCCGCCGCCCGGCCCTTGTCGGCGAGGGACTTGTCGGGGTCGATGAGGTCGCCGGCGACGGACAGATGCGCGTCCACCGCCTCCCGGGCGATCAGCAGATGCATGATCTCCGTGGAGCCCTCGAAGATCCGGTTGATGCGCATGTCGCGCAGCATCTGCTCGGCCGGGACGGCGCGTTCACCGCGGGCGGCGAGCGAGTCGGCGGTCTCGAAGCCGCGGCCGCCGCGGATCTGGACCAGCTCGTCGGCCATCAGCCAGCCCATCTCGGAGCCGTAGAGCTTGGCGAGCGCGGCCTCGATGCGGATGTCGTTGCGGTTCTCGTCGGCCATCTGGGAGGAGAGGTCGACGACCGCTTCGAGGGCGAAGGTGGTCGCGGCGATGAAGGAGATCTTGGCGCCGACGGCCTCGTGCTTGGCGATCGGCCGGCCCCACTGCTCACGGGCGGCGGACCACTCCCGGGCGATCTTCAGACACCACTTGCCGGAGCCCACGCACATCGCGGGCAGCGAGAGCCGTCCGGTGTTCAGGGTGGTCAGGGCGATCTTCAGGCCGGCGCCCTCGGGGCCGATGCGGTGGTCGGCGGGGACCCGTACCCGGTGGAAGCGGGTCACGCCGTTCTCCAGACCGCGCAGCCCCATGAAGGCGTTGCGGTTCTCGACCGTGATGCCGGGCGAGTCGGCCTCGACGACGAAGGCGGTGATACCGCCCTTGTGCCCCTCGGAGGCGGGCACCCGCGCCATCACCACCAGCAGGTCGGCGACCACGCCGTTGGTGGTCCACAGCTTCACGCCGTCGAGCACGTAGTCCTTGCCGTCCGGCACGGCCACCGTCGCCAGGCGGGCCGGGTCCGAGCCGACGTCGGGTTCGGTCAGCAGGAACGCCGAGATGTCCGTGCGGGCCAGGCGCGGCAGGAAGGTCTCCTTCTGCTGCTGGGTGCCGAACAGCTTCAGCGGCTGCGGTACGCCGATCGACTGATGCGCGGAGAGCAGCGCGCCGATGGCGGGGCTGGCGGTGCCGACCAGCGACAGGGCCCGGTTGTAGTACACCTGGGTGAGGCCGAGGCCGCCGTACTTCGGGTCGATCTTCATGCCGAGCGCGCCGAGCGCCTTGAGCCCCGCGACCGTCTCGTCCGGGATCTGCCCCTCGCGTTCGATCCATGCGCCGTCGACCTGCGTCTCGCAGAAGTCCCGCAGGGTGGCGAGGAACTTCTCGCCGCGGCGCACGTCGTCGGCCGCGGGGGTGGGGTGCGGATGGATGAGGTCGAGCCGGAAGCGCCCCAGGAACAGTTCCTTGGCGAAGCTGGGCTTGCGCCAGTCCTGCTCGCGGGCCGCCTCGGCGACCTGGCGTGCTTCGCGCTCGGAAACGTTGCGGATGGATGGAGCGGTCATCAGGAGCTCACCTCGCCGCGGGGTCGGCAGTTCTGCGCCGGCGGGCCGGTCGGCCGCTGGACAGCGCTACTTGTGAGAGTTACCCGATCCGCGCGGGTTGCACCACTGGAGGTACGCGAGGGGGCGGGGCGGACGGTGCGTCCCGGCCATACGGCGCCTACGCCCCGGCGCGATCCTGAACCGGCCCGGCCGCATCAGCCCTTCGGGGGGTGCGGACGCGGGTGAACGGGGGACGCGGCGCGCTCCGGAAACAGGTTGCCGGAGCGCGCCGCGTCGAGGGCCGGCGCCGGGGGGTGCGCCGGCCGGGGTCCGGACGGTGATACGGCCCAAGGCACGGCCGTCGCTGTCCACCGGTCCGGACCGGGTCGGGGACGGGTCAGAGGGGCAGTCCGGTGAGGACCAGGACCCGCTCGTAGGTGTAGTCGTCCATCGCGAAGCGCACGCCCTCGCGGCCCACGCCGGACTGCTTGACGCCGCCGTAGGGCATCTGGTCGGCGCGGTAGGACGGCACGTCGCCGATGACCACACCGCCGACCTCCAGCGCGCGGTGGGCGCGGAAGGCGGTCTGGGTGTCATGGGTGAAGACACCGGCCTGCAGGCCGAACTTGGAGTCGTTGACGGCCGCGAACGCCTCGTCCACGCCGTCGACCTTGGTGAGGGTGAGCACCGGGCCGAAGACCTCCTCGCAGGCGAGGGTGGCGTCGGCGGGCACGTCCGCGAGGACGGTCGGCGCGTAGGAGGCGCCGTCGCGCTTGCCGCCGGCGAGCAGCTTCGCGCCGCGCTCGACGGCCTCGTCCACCCAGGACTCGACGCGCTTGGCCGCGTCCTCGTTCACCAGCGGGCCGACCTCGGTCGCGTCGTCCGAGGGGTCGCCGGTGACCTGCGCCTCGACGGCCGCCACGATCTTCGGCACGAGCCGGTCGTAGACCGACGCGTCGGCGATGACCCGCTGCACCGAGATGCAGGACTGCCCGCCCTGGTAGTTGGAGAAGACGGCGATCCGCTGCGCGGCCCAGTCCAGGTCCGCCTCGGAGGACCAGTCGGGCAGCACGACGGCCGCGCCGTTGCCGCCCAGCTCCAGGGTGCAGTGCTTGCGCGGCACGGAGTCCAGGATCGCGTAGCCGACCTTCTCGGAGCCGGTGAAGGAGACGACGGGCAGCCGCTCGTCCTGCACCAGCGCCGGCATCCGGTCGTTGGGCACCGGGAGGATCGACCAGGAACCGGCCGGCAGGTCGGTCTCGGCCAGCAGCTCGCCGAGGATCAGGCCGGAGAGCGGGGTGGCCGGGGCCGGCTTGAGGATGATCGGGGCGCCGGCCGCGATGGCCGGGGCGACCTTGTGGGCGCAGAGGTTCAGCGGGAAGTTGAACGGCGCGATGCCCAGGACCGTGCCGCGCGGGAAGCGGCGGGTCAGCGCGAGCCGACCGGCGCCGCCCGCGTCGGTGTCCAGGCGCTGGGCCTCGCCACCGTTGAAGCGGCGGGCCTCCTCGGCCGCGAAGCGGAACACCGACACCGCCCGGCCGACCTCGCCGCGGGCCCACTTCATGGGCTTGCCGTTCTCGGCGGAGATCAGCCGGGCGATCTCCTCGGTGCGCTCCACCAGCCGGCGCTGCACATGGTCCAGGGCGGCGGCCCGGACGTGCGCGGGAGTCGCCGCGAACTCGTCCTGGACCGCGACGGAGGCGGCGACGGCCTCCTCGACCTGGGCCTCGGTGGGAACGCTCACCGTGCCCACGAGACGTCCGTCCCAGGGGGAGGTGACATCGAAGGTGGCCTCGCCGGTGGCCTCGCGGCCGGCGAGCCAGAAGGCGGTGGGGGCTGCATCAGTGGGGATCGGCACAGTGGAACCCGGCCCTTCAGAAGTGGTGAGTGGTGCGCATCGCTCGGGGAGCGGCTCCGCGGTTGTGGTCTGCCCCCACGGTAGGGGTGCGGCGCCGCCATGGCGTTTGTCCGAAGCGTAGAAATCAGCGGGTGTGTCTCTCCGCCGTGGAGCGGGCGCCGGCCCGGGTTCCCCGTGCCGGAGGGCCGGTCTCACTCCCCCTTGGGCGCCGAGGTCGCCTTCAGGGCCAGCCACAGCTCCATCCGTACGTCCGCGTCGTCCAGCGAGCGCCCCAGGATCTCCTCCACCCGCCGCATCCGATAGCGCAGCGTGTGCCGGTGTACGCCCAGGTCGGCGGCGGCCGCGTCCCACTGGCCGTGCCGGGCCAGCCAGGCGCGCAGCGACGCCACCAGGTCGCCGCGGCCGGTCGCGTCGTGCTCGCGCAGCGCCCGCAGCAGCCCGTCGGCGAACGCCCGCACCGCGTCGTCGGCGAGCAGCGGCAGCACCGATCCCGCCGCCACGTCCTCGTGCTCGACCAGCGCGCGCCCGCGCCGCCGGGCCACCGACAGCGCCTGCTCGGCCTGCCGGTAGGCGTTCGCGGCGGCCATCGGGCCGGTCGGCGCGGACAGCCCGACGGCCACGCCGGCGCCGCCGTGCGCCGCCTCGGCCCGCCCCGGCCGCCCGCCCGGACGCGCCTGCGCACCGGCCCGGGCCTCGGCCTCGACCTCGGCCGCGTAGGCGGCGCAGGCGTCGGCGGCCGCCCCGCCGTCCGCGACCAGCACGATCAGCCGGCCGCCGTCCGGGACGGCGAGCACCGCCTCACCGGTGCGGGCGGCCGCGGAGTCCATCGCGTCGGCGAGCGCGTCCAGCACCCCGGCGGAACCGGCCGCCGCGTCCGCGCCCGGCGACGGCTGGTCGTCGGCGGCCACCGGCTCGGCGACCACCATCCGGAACGGGGCGTCCAGCAGCCCTCCGTAGAGCCGCCCCGCGACCGCCCGCGCATGGTCCGGCTCCCCCGCCAGCAGCATCTTGAGCACCGCCGCGCCCAGCCGCTGCTCGGCGTCCTGCAGGGCCCGGGACCGCTCGGTGGTCAGCGTCAGCAGCGCGACCGCGGAGTGCACGGCGTAGCGCTCGGCCGTCCCCAGCGGCGCGCCGGTCCCCACCGCGAGCACCCCGCGGGCCCGGCGCCCGGTCCCCAGCGACTGCAGCTCCACCCGGTCGTCGCCGTCGGTGTCGCTGACCACCGAGCTGGCGGGCGCGGGCCGCCCCCGCAGCCGGGCCACGTCGTCGGTGAGGCGGGCCGCGCGCCGCGCCGCCCAGTCCGGGGCGGCGGCCACCACGGCCCCCGACGCGTCGTACAGCGCGGCCCAGCCGTTCAGGTGCGCGGCGAGCCGGGCCAGCAGGTCGGCCGGCCCCTCCGCACCGAGCGCCGCCCGGGTCAGCTCCCGCTGCGCCTCGAACCCCGCCGTGACCGCGCGGTACTGGTCCGCGGCGACCGCGGCCGACACCGCCTTGCTGATCGCGATGAACGGCGTCCTGCGCGGCACCCCCAGCAGCGGCAGCCCCTGCTCCCGCGCCGCCTCGACCAGCGCCTGGGGAATCTCCTCGTAATTCACCCCGACCGCGAACCCCAGCCCGACCACACCGGCCTGTGCGACCCGCCGCACATACGCCCGGGTCGCCTCCGCGTCCTCCGCGTCCAACTTGAGCGCGGTGATCAGCAGCAGCTCCCCGCCCTCCATGTACGGCACCGGATCGATCAGCTCACTGGCGTGCGCCCAGCGCACCGGGACATCCAGCCGCTCCTCGCCCGCGAGCACGGTCAGCTTGAGCGCGGTGTGGTTGACCAGGGAAGCGAGGGTGTGCGGCATAAGACCTTCGATGGCTTCGACAACGGCGGCCGACGCCCGGGCGACGACCGATGGTTTGCACCGCCCCGTATGAACGGCCCGTGTCGATTCTGCCTCAGCGGAGGAATCCGGGGACCCTCCACCGTGGACAAACCCAGCCGATGATCGGGAAAACGCCGCCCGGCATCGGGGGGCGAAGGGGTGGGGGTCAGGAGCGGAGGTCTACTAGGACGGGTGGGGCCGACTCCCCGCTCACGGAGGTCACGGACAGTACCGCGTGGCCGGGCGGCACCGAATGGGCGAGGTCGGAGGCCGACCACCGCTCACGCTCCACCGTGCGTACCGTCACCGCCTTCGCGGTCACGTTCTTGCCGGTGACCAGCCGCCGGATGGAGTGCAGGAGCTTGGTGAAGGGCTCGTCGGAGACGATCTGCCGGTCGGTGACGTCCCTGGTCTCCACCCAGGCCTTGCCCCACACCTCGGCGAACCGCTCACCGTCCCAGATCGTCACGCCCGCGAACGCCATCCGGCAGCCGAACGCCCCCAGCAGCGCACCGCGCAAGGACTCCGGTACGTCGTCCAGACCCCGCAGGGTCAGCACCGCCCCCGCGTTCGCCGTCCGCAGCCGCTGCAGTCCGCGCAGCGCCTCCTGGGTGATCACATGTGACGCGTCGTCAAGCACCAGACAGGCGAAGACCGACCGGTCCGTCCGGGCCACCGCGCACTCCGTGAACTGCGCGAGCACCAGCCGCGCCAGGATCCGCGAAGCGTCCGCGTGTCCGCGCTCGGGCAGATCGATCCGGACGCGCAGCGGATGGTCCAGGGAGCGCAGCGACACCTGACGCGAGCGCCCGGTCGGGTCGAAGAACTCCGCGAACGCCGGCCGGTCCAGCAGCGCGATCCGGTCCGCGAGCAGCACGCCGGGGTCCCCGGGCCGCTCCGCCTGCCGCTCACGCGCGTCCAGCTCCCGCAGGGCGCTCGACTCCCCCGCCGACTCCAGGGCGGCCCGCAGCCCCGCCATGGCCTCCGGCGAACCGTCCAGCAGCTCCCGCAGCTCCGGTACCCGGGGGAACCGGCCGTACGCCGCCTGGAACGGGCCCAGCAACTGCCCCAGCACGGTCGCGGTGCGCCGCCCGTTCCCCCCGGGCAGCGTCGCCGCGAGGTCCCCCACCAGTGCCTCGGCCAGAATCGCGGCCGCCTCGTCGGCGTCCGTCGTTCCGCCGTAGAGGTCCAGGTCGCACTCCGCGTCGCGGTGGCCGATCCTGATCACGGCGTCGAAGGCGTCGTCGGGCGCGGCGGCCGAGCCGGCCGTCCCCACGGACACCACGGCGGCGCGCCCGGCAAGCGCCTGCAGGCACATGGCCTCCACCAGCGGATGCACCAGGCGCGTGGTCTTCCCCGAGCCCGCCGGACCGAGCGCCAGCAGCGACGTGCCGAGCACGTCCGGTTCGAGTGCGCATCCCGTTCCCCGCCGGTCGTACGGGTTGCGTACGTCCTCGGAGGCGGTGCCGATGCGCACCTGGGAAGTCAGCAGGTCGTGCTGTGCGGTTCGGGCCGGCAGATCGCGTGCCCCGGACGGGTGCAGGCAGGCGGCGGAACCGGCCTTGCGCACACTGTCGAGGAACGCCGGGAGCCTGCTCGGCTGCGCCCGCACGGACTGCCAGGCACGGGCGATCCGAGCGTGATCGACATCGCTCATGAGCCCGGACCGCGCTTCGTGCGCCAAGCGGTCGGCGGCCTCCGGAGCGCCGGCCGCACGAAGATCGGCCCACTCTCCCAGGTCCACCGGAAGCACCCGGCCACCGTTCTCAGCCGCTTTCGCGGCGTCGGTTGCGGCACGCCGGCCCGAGGGGAGATAGCGGTGCCTCAGCTCCGCCAGGCAGGCGAACCTGTTGAAGACGGCCAGCAGCAGGCCGAGGTCGATGAGCGAATAGCTGGTGGCGTAGTAGAAGTACGACGCCCCCTGCCCCGATACCGGCGTCAGATTCTCCAACTGCAGCATCAGGACGGACGAATCGGTGGTCTTGTCGATGCACCACTGCCAGAGGAACCAGACCAGCGTCAGGGTCAGTGCCGCGCGCGCGATCAGCTGGCCGCCGGTGAGCGCACTCGCGTCCTTGGGTGCCAGCCACGAAGGAAGCCTGTTCCAGACGCGGTTCGCCAAGGGGGCGATCAGCCGGCGGAAGAGCGCGGGCCATCGCCCCACGCGACCGAAGACGACGACGATCGCGCCGAGGACGAGCGCCATGTAGACGAACGACGAGACGATGTTGGCATTGCCGGTCTGCCATGCGTCGGGCAGCATCACCTCGCGCGGCCATTTCCAGTAGGGGCCGAGATAGTCGTTCATCAGCAGCGACCAGATCAGCCAGGCGCACAGGAACGAGATCACCGCCCCGGCGATGAGCTGCGGGACCGCGATGTCCTGGGGCTCGTCCTTCGGCTTGGGCCGGTGCTCGAAGGCCCAGACACCCGGCCCCGCCAGGACTCTCGGCGCGCTCAGCCAGGCCATGAAGGCGGATTGCGGAGCGTCACCGGCTCGCGCACCACCTGCCCTTGGCGCACCGCCGCCCGCGCCGGACGGGGCCGCGAACCGCGGCGGCGCACCGGGCCGTGGCGGGGCCTCCGGGGGCGCCGCCGGCCGCGGGACATGGTCGGAGCGGGTGTTACGTGCCTCGTGCGTGCCCTCGGTGTCCATCCGGTGCCCTTGTCCCCCTTGAGCCGTGGCCTGGTGCGTGGGCGGGCCGGCTGATGTGTCGGTCGGCGGCCGCCCTGTCCCTACCCTTGTCATGCCCGCGTTCGTGCCCACCGCTGCCCGGCGCGCCGTCGCTCAATCTACTGGCCGCCGTCCCTCGCTATGTCCGGTGCGGACAACGCAACACGCGCACTTCTCCCGAACGGAACATGCCAGACCCGCCCGGCCGCCCCTAACCTGCGAGAACAACACCTCTGTAGCTCACCGTTCCACCCCAGGAGACTGCCATGACCGAACTGTCCGGAGGCCCCGCCCTCCCCCAGGAGCGTCGCGTCGTCACCGCGATCCCCGGCCCGAAGTCGCAGGAGCTGTGGGCCCGCAAGCAGGCCACTGTGGCCGGTGGTGTCGGGGCCGTGCTGCCCGTCTTCGTCAAGCGCGCGGGCGGCGGCGTCCTGGAGGACGTGGACGGCAACTCCCTGATCGACTTCGGTTCGGGTATCGCGGTGACCTCGGTGGGCAACAGCGCGGAGGCGGTCGTACGCCGGGCCACCGCGCAGCTCGCCGACTTCACCCACACCTGTGTGATGGTGACGCCGTACGAGCCGTACATCGAGGTCTGTGAGCAGCTGGCCGAGCTGACGCCGGGCGACCACGCGAAGAAGTCGGCGCTGTTCAACTCCGGTGCGGAGGCCGTCGAGAACGCCGTCAAGATCGCGCGTGCGTACACCAAGCGGCAGGCCGTGGTCGTCTTCGACCACGGGTACCACGGCCGGACGAACCTCACCATGGCGCTGACCGCCA
This sequence comes from Streptomyces sp. NPDC033270, assembly GCF_055576575.1. NCBI lineage: Bacteria > Bacillati > Actinomycetota > Actinomycetes > Kitasatosporales > Streptomycetaceae > Streptomyces > Streptomyces sp. NPDC033270. Next base: position 1,014 of record NZ_JBVIRA010000038.1, on the reverse strand, counting down.
AGAACATGCCGTACAAGCACGGCTTCGGCCCGTTCGCGCCCGAGGTCTACCGCGTCCCCCTCGCCTACCCCTACCGCTGGCTGACCGGCCCGGAGAACTGCGCGCAGGAGGCCGCCGAGCAGGCCATCTCGCAGATCACCAAGCAGGTCGGCGCGGAGAACGTCGCGGCGATCATCATCGAGCCGGTGCTCGGTGAGGGCGGCTTCATCGAGCCGGCGAAGGGCTTCCTGCCCGCCATCGCCGACTTCGCGAAGGAGAACGGGATCGTCTTCGTCGCGGACGAGATCCAGTCGGGCTTCTGCCGTACGGGCCAGTGGTTCGCGTGCGAGGACGAGGGCATCGTGCCGGACCTGATCACCACGGCGAAGGGCATCGCCGGCGGTCTGCCGCTGGCCGCCGTGACCGGGCGCGCGGAGATCATGGACGCCGCGCACGCGGGCGGTCTGGGCGGTACCTACGGCGGCAACCCGGTGGCCTGCGCCGCGGCGCTCGGCTCGATCGAGACCATGCGCGAGCAGGACCTGAACGCCAAGGCCCTGCGGATCGGCGAGGTCATGAAGGCCCGGCTGACCGCGATGGCAGAGAAGTACGACATCATCGGCGAGGTCCGCGGCCGCGGCGCGATGATCGCCATCGAGCTGGTCAAGTCCGGCTCCAAGGACCCCAACCCGGAGGCCACCGGCGCGCTCGCCAAGGCCTGCCACCAGGAGGGCCTGCTGGTGCTGACGACCGGTACGTACGGCAATGTGCTGCGCTTCCTGCCGCCGCTGGTCATCGGCGAGGACCTGCTGGGCGAGGGCCTGGACATCCTCGAGGCGGCGTTCGCCAAGATCTGATCCACCGCGGGCCCGCACACCGCGCGCGATCCGGCGCGCGGCTCCTGCGCCCGCGAGGCGGCGGACCGGACAGGGTCCGCCGGACGGTTCCCGGGGGGGGGGGGGGGGGGGGGGGGGGGGGGGGGGGGGGGGGGGGGGGGGGGGGGGGGGGGAGGGGGGTGGGGGGGGGGGTGGGGGC
>NZ_JBVIRA010000037.1:0-59999 GCF_055576575.1 Streptomyces sp. NPDC033270 | reverse complement strand
CCCCCCCCCCCCCCCCCCCCCCCCCCCCCCCCCCCCCCCCCCCCCCCCCCCCCCCCCCCCCCCCCCCCCCCCCCCCCCCCCCCCCCCCCCGGGACTGTGACGGCCCCGGAGCCCTGAACCTCCGGGGTTGTCTTGTACGTGGAGTCAGTCGAATGTCAGCGTTTCGCTGACACTCGTACCGTGTCAGTGAAACGCTGACGCCATGCCGATGGATCCCACGAAACGCCGCGAGCTGAAGCAGGCGGCCGACGACCTTCTCAAGGACCGCTACAACGACGGTCGCGACATTCACGACCCCGCCGAGGTGATGAGGCACGTACGCGCTGCCGCCTACGGCTACTTCACCGCCCGTGGCGAGGAGCCTCCGGAAGTGCCGGCCGACGATGTCCTGGCCGCCCTCACACAGGTGGAGGGAGCGCGCCAGCAGCTGGAACGGCTGGAGCTGGACCTGATCCGCGCAGCCCGAACCAGGGGGGCCTCCTGGCAGAAGGTGGCCGACAGCCTCTTCCTGGACAAGCGGCAGAGCGCGGAGTCCAGGGCGATGCGGCTGGAGAACGCCGCCCGTAGCAGCCATCAGGACCATGACGCCGCCGGCGCCCGTATTCAGCGAGCCCGTCAGCGGACCGCTGACGCCTGGTGCGAGGCGCACGAGGACCGCATCCGGGAGATCGGGGAGCGCCTCTATGACGCCGCCGGAGCCTGGGCGGAGATGGACACGGACGTGCTGGCGGCCTCGTACATGCACCAGTTGGGCGCCACGCTCGCCGCCGGCGGCAGCGGGCCGAAGCTGATGGAGTGCCTGGAGCACCTGCAGATGACGTTCGCGCCCTACGGTAAGCCGCGTCTGGCACCGATCACGGGCACGCGGGCCGACGGCAAGGAGGTCACTGCGAAGCAGGCCGCCGCGGCGACCGCGGCCCGCGACGCGATGCTCGCGCTGATCGACGAACTCTGGGATGTCCGTCTCGCGGTGGTCAGCGCCCGGGAGCCGCGGTCGTGAACTCCGTCGACTGGTCGCTGACCGGCGGGGCGCTGCTCAGGGCGGCCGCGGCCGAGGTGACGAGCTGGCCGTCGACCAGCGATTCCCGCGCTCGTCAGGTGCGGTGGGTGGCTGGCGAGTACGGCCGCGCCCTGGTCCACCCCGACCACCCGCTGGACGACGAGGCCACGGTCAAGCAGGTCTACCGCCGTCGCCACGTGGAGACCTACCTGCGGCTGGCCCGCAGCGGCGCCCTGCGTGTCCGTACGGCCCGCGATCCGGCCAAGCGGTCCGACAGCAGCGAGCAAATCCGGCTGGAGGTCCTGGGGTTGCTCGTGAAGGCGTGCGGCGCCGAGGAGTTCGCCGAGTTGCCGGCGCAGCCCGACCCGCCGAGCAAGCCGCCGGTCGCCCCGCGGCCGCGGGCCCGGTTGCGGGCCCAGCTGACCGAGCTGGCCGACGCCCCCGGCGCGACCGCAGGCCGGCTGCGGATGCTCGCGATCGGCGCGACAGTGTCCGACACCGGAGTTCGGGCCGGCGAGCTGTGCGCGCTGACGGTCGAGGATCTTTCGCCCACGCTGGAGGAGCTGCGGGTCGTGCGCCGGCCGCAGGGCTGGAGCGAGGCGGAGGCGTACATCGAGCTGCTGGCGCTGTCCGGCCTGTCCCGCGCGGCGCTGCGGCGGTGGCTGCCCGAGCGCCAGGCGCTGCTCGCCCGGGGCACGTCCGGCGAGCTGTGGGTCTCGCTGCACCCCAATCATTTCGGTGGCGAGACCACCCCGGCCGGAACGCCGCTGCAGACACGGGGCCTGAGCCGCGCGTGGAAACAGGCGGTCGACGAGACGAACACCGAGATGGCTGGCGAGCCGGACTGGCGGCCGCTGCCGACGCGCATGGAGCAGCTGCGCCGCGGTGTCCGGCCGACGGCCCGCAACGCACCGAGGGAGCCGGACGCGGAGAAGGCCGCCGTGCTGCTGGACGCCGTTGCCGCCCGCGGCCGCGAACTGGCGACCGCCCGGGCCGACGAAGAGGGCACCACCGCGGAACTGTCGGCCCGGGTCGCCGTGCGCCTGGCGGTGACGGCCGCGTGGGCGGAGGGCATCGAGCACGCGGTCCAGCTGTCCGTCCTGACGGAGGCCGGCCTGAGCGACGATGCCGCGCTGGCGGCCGCCGGGTGGGAGCCGGCGCTGCTCGCCGCGGTCGACCGGAGCCGGGGATGGGGGAGGCCGACCAGGGCGGCCGTCGCCGGCTGAAGCCGCCCGCCGACGAGAACGGCCCCGGAGTCACATGCTCCGGGGCCGTCGCCGTGCCGCGAAATACCCCCGAGAAGGCCCCTGAGTGAGGCCAGGAGCGCCGATCAGCCTGCCGCCGCCCGGAGAGTGCCGATCATGACTCCAGAGCCGCACACGGCCGATCAGGGGCGCGCCCGCCCTGCTCTTCCAGTCGCCGCCCGTAGGGCGTCCTTCTTCCCATCGGTGGAGCCGGGCGCCTGTGGCGCCCGGCGGAGCCGATTGGGCTGTGTTGAGTCGTCCCGGAGGGATGTCCTATTTCCTCTCTGACCTGCACGTACGGCGTTAGGCCAGCCCCCACGGGCGGGGGCCCGTCATCACCTGAGCCACAGCGGTGCGTCAGCTTTCCACTGCCCGTCACCCCCACGGGTGACGGGCCCCCGCCCCTCCTCCTCTAACCCCTAACAGGCCCTCGGACCCGCGAAGCGGGTATGCGGTCGCTTCGCTTGTCGTGTTCCTGCGGGAACACGGTGGTTGCGCCCCTGACCTGCGCTTTCTGCGTGATGGGGTCGCCTCGGGAGGTCTCGGTGGCACCAGTACCGGGGTACTGGTGCCACCGAGAGGACGAAAGTCCATGGGCCTGTTAGGGGAATGGAGAGGGGAGCTGGTTCCGGCGCCGTGCGCCGGCGGTCGCGGCGGAGCCGCCATCGCAGCCTCACGCGCGTACTACCTGCAGATGGCCTCCGGCGTTCAGCGGCGCACGCGCCGCAAGGCGCAACCCTGTCTTGGTCTAGTTGACCTTGGTCTAGTTCTGGCGTGGCGATTCCGCCACCACGCGAGGACGGATTTCTGCCACCACCCGACGTGGGATTTCTGCCACCTCCGGAGGTGGCAGAAATCCCACCTCCGGAGTGACCTGCGGTTTTGCAGCCTCAGGAGCGAAAATCGGGCCTGAAGCCGGGCGACAAGAGGCAGCTGGAGCCCGGGCACGGATGTCAGCGGTCCGCTGACGCCGCGCGGTCTTGGTGCAGCGTCCCGCAGCGGGAAGGCTGCCGGTCACCGAGTCGTCGCTCAGCTCGCTTCGCGTGCGGCCATCGACGTCGACCGCTGGCCGGTGGACAGCAGCATCGCCGCGGAGACTCGGGTGGTGACGCGCCGGACGAGGAAGAGACATGTAGGAGTGGTTGCTGCCGGTGGGGGTGACGCCTGGCCGGACCTGGGGCCGGTGTCCGGTGGGGGTGGGCGCCGGCCGGACGGCTCCGCACCTCCGCACACCGGTTGTTGAGTGCGCGCATCACGGGGGCTGGCGTGCTGTGGTGGCGGTCGGTGACGGGCATCGGGGAACACCATGTCGGCGATGAAGCGCAGCAAGAACGGGAGGGAACCTGGGTGGCGCTGGGCCGAGGGGGACGGGAGAAGCGCAGATTGCGGGAAGTTGCACCCGTGGTGGCTGGGGTCGTGGTAAACGCGCGCCCGCGCCCGTTTGAGGACAGAAGGAGCAGATGCCTCTGACCTGCGGAAACGCTTGGCTAAGTGGCAGAAAAGTGCCGGATCACCGGCGAAAAGTTGCCGCTTAGGAGAGCTACCCGGCTGCGGCACTGTGCAAGACGCTCGCGAGTAAGAGGGCGTTTTTCGGAAGCTGTCCTGTAGGTTTGCGAATTAACCGGCTGTTCGTCGGAGCTAAGCGGCAAAAAAGTGCCTCTTAACGGGGCGATGGGAGCGACATGCCACCCACACGCAGGCGCCGCCTGGCGCTCGTCGACCAGGAGACCGGCGAGGTGGTGGAACCGAAACCGCGGACACCGCACCAGTTCGACGGCCGCGGGTACACCTTGCAGTCCAAGGGCGACGAGGTCCCGCTCTACTCCCTGAAGCTGACGGCTGCTGAATGGGCGGCGATCGACTGGCTTCGGGAGCACGATGCTGCGCACACCTACATCAAGGTGACCCCCGAGGAGCTGGCCAAGGACATCCTGAGCAATCCGACAACGGCTCGGAAGGCACTGGCACGGCTGGTCAAGTTGAAGCTGGTCCTCAAGCCGAGTCCGCGGGCGTCCGCCTACCAGCTGACCCCTAGGAGATACTGGGAGGGGGCAGGGAGCACCCAGGCCACGGCTAGCAAGCGTCTCGCCCCACCTCGAATCGCCCCGGATGAGAAGGCAGTCGCCCGGGCTGCTGCGGCGGCGGAGAAGGCCGCGGCGGCAGAGCGTACGACCCAAGCAGAGCCGAAGGCACCCAGGCCACGACGAGCTGCTGGAGAGGCGGCGACCCGATGACCATGCCGGCATTCGACCCCGAGCGGGACCTGGCGTCGCCCCCGCTCTACTCCCTCAACCTGTCCGCTGGTCAGCGAAGCGTCCTGGCCTGGATAGAAGACCATGGCGGGCTTTTCAGCGCGATCGAGGTCCCTGTTGGTGACGTCGCGAAGGACTGCGGCAGCTCTGACTCCACCGTGTACGACGCGCTGCACCGACTGCTCGGCCTCGGCCTCCTGGTGAGGGACGAGATCACCGGTCACTACCGGATCAACGCCCGATACTTCTTCGCTGCGAACCCGGACGTTCGCAGACTGCTGGCGGCAGCCCTGACCGACCCGCCGGTTACACCAGACGCACGGGCCCAGGCGCCTCGCAAGCTGAGCAACGCCGATGCCCGCCGGCGCCGGGTCGTTCGGCCAGTGAAGGAATGAGGACTGGCCGCTCGCCACGATCGCGCGTCCATGGCGTCGCTCCCGGCCGGGAGCGACGCCATGGCAGTTCCTGCCCCGCTGGCCGTCGGCGGGTAGGCCGGCAACCAGCTGGAACCCGCGTTAGCGCGCCGCAGCGAGGTCCAGGTGCTGCGCAAGTTCTGCACCCCGGCACACCCCACACAGGCCGTCCTCGGCGTCCGTGAGGCGCTTGCAGCCCGAACCATCCCACCGGGTGCCGGTGCACGGCACCCGCTCCAAGGGCGCGGTGTTCGCCAGGGCCGGCCCCGGCGACGCCGGGACATCGAGAGCGGCCAGGCGGAGACGGTGCGCCTCGGTGGCAGCAGCTTCTGCTGCCTGGTGCGCGGCCAGCAGAGGGCTGATGCCACCGTGAGCGTCGCCCAGCTCCAGTTCGCCGATATCAGCGCGGAGGCGTTCGGCCTCGGCGAGCACCCGAGCACGGGCATCCGTCCACCCGGCCGGAGGCTCCGGCATGGCCGCAATGTCGGCCGCCGCCCGGTCCGCCGCCGCGACGATCGCGCGCTCCAGGTCGGCGGTGCACTCCCCGCACACCGCGCCGTTGCTGCCGCGGTCACGCTCGCAGGCCGGGCAGCACCGCGCGGCGGCCGCGGCCGCCGCTGCTTCCTTCTGCGGCCGCCGCGCGGCCGCGTAGTCCGCCTTGTAGTTCTTGTTCCGCTCGATGCACAGCCGGCACGCCTCACCCGTGCCGATCAGCTCGCTGTCCTCACACTCCGGATCCGGGCACTCGCCGTGCCGGAGCATGGCCACCGCAGCGCCCACCGGACGCTCCAGCCGGCCAGACTCGAACTTCCGGGCGTACCCATGGGAGTGCCACCGGCGCGAGACCCGGTCGACCAGCTGCTCGGCGGTCCGCTCCCGCAGCTGCTTCTCGATCGCCGTGACCAGCGTCTTGGGCGCGTCGGTGTGGGCCGTTTCGCGCATCGCGGCCCGCAGCTCCGGCGCGAACGCCGTCAGTACCTGCATCACCTCCGGCACCAGCGTCACGGCGGCCTTTGTCTTCCCCTTCTTGCGCGGGGCGGTCGGCTTCTTCGGAGGCTGGCCAGCAGGCGCCGGCGCTGCCCCTTGGGTCGGAATCGTCGCAGCCGCCACCTTCTTGGCGGCCTTCGTACGGCCCTCCCACTTGGCGGCCGACGCGACCTCAGGGTGCGCGTCGTAGAACTGGCCGAGCACCATGTGACCGGTGTAGCCGGCGGGCGGGTTGTACCGGACGTAGTAGCGGTAGCCACGGCGCATGCCGCCCTGGTAGCGGTACTGCTCCACCCGGATCACCTGGGCCGCCTCCAGTTCCTTGCGGTACCGCGCGACGCCGCGATCGTCCTCCAGGCCCAGGATCAGCGCGATGGCTTTCTGCTTCGGGCAGGCGATCCGCTTCCGCGGGTCGCGGATGTTGGCGTTGATGTGCTCCGCCAGGAACGCGTACATCGTGAAGGCTTTGGGCGACAGGCCGGCCAGCAGCACCCACACCGGGACGGGTGTGGTGTACGTCGGCCAGTCCTCACCGATCAGTTCGTCGCCGAACTCTTCGCCGTTCGCGTCGTCCCGCTCGTAGTCGCTCATCGGGCCACCTCCGACGCGGTGGCGAACGAGGAGGCGCAGGTCTTAGGCGTGTGGTGCGTCATGGGGCTGGTGTATGCGCCAGACCGGACACGTCCGGGGGCGCGGAGGTACTGCATTGTGCGGGGCTCCCAATCGGGTAGGAGTCGCACATCGGTGGGGATCACCCGATAGCCGGTATGCGCGGGGGAGGTGGTGCCCTTCCCGGCAGATGCTGGCTATCCTGGGCGACGGTGACCGGGCCCCCTGACGGGGTCGGGAGCCCGGCGTTACCGCCGACGTACGACTCACGTAGCTGTAGAGGGCGAGCGAGTCGATTTGATGGCCGGTCCTGTTGGCGCAGGGCCGGCCATCGTCATGTCACGGAGGCTGAGGCATAGACACGCCACCGTCCGCGGCGCGTGAAGTGGGCGGCGTGTCGCCGAGCGTGGTCCAGCTGCTGCCGGTGGGTGCGCGTAGCCTGCTGACCATCACAGGCACCTCCTTGTCAGGTGCTTGATCACGGAGCCGACCACCACAACCGGCGACGCGATCGACAGGCCCCCGCTGGGGGCCTGTTCGTGTGTTGCGGGTCATCATCCCCCCTTGCGCGACCTGTGCCGTGCCCGCGTGAATTTCGGGTGTGTCGAGCGACGAAGCCCGTTCCCAAAGGTGACAAATGCGGGCAGGCGCTAGCTGGCCTTCGGGGGGATCTCGACAGGGGTGACGGGCCACTGAGCCGACTCACCCCGCTGGAGTTTTCCCGCCAGCTCGACTCGATCGCCCGGGATCACTCGGATCGTCACCTCGATCGGTTTGGCGGTGCGGGCTGAAGTGCCGACGATCACGGACTCCAGCACCGGGATGGACTTCGCGATCTCCAGGAGCTTCGCCTCTTCGGCGTCTGGCATCCGAACACGGGAAGTTTCCTCCCAGCCGATCGGGCCGTGGCCTGCCTCTTCGAGCCGGTCAAGGTAGCCGCCGGGCCCAGGCGACGCTTCGGCGACCTTCGGAGCGTCCTCGACAGCGGCCGGGCTGATCCAGGTATCGACGAGCTGGAAGGGCGGTTCACCGACGGGGCTGGTGACGCGCCGCCGGCGCAGCACCTCGGCGCCGGGGTCGAGGCCGAACTGGTCCGTCACCTCGGCCGGCGCAGGCAGCACCTTGCGGAACGGGCGCCCGTGGGCCTCCCATGGCTCGTCCGGGCGTGCTGCAGCAGGGAATACGTATCCCCGTGCGGGGTCACGGGTGACCGTCACTCCGCGCGTGATGCGGCGACGCACTGGTGGCTCCAGCACGACGGAACCGCGGCGTTGGATCGTCCGGACGAGCCCCTCCCTCTCCAGTTCCTTGTACGCGCTGCGAACGGTCTCGTGGTGGATGCCGAGTTCGCTCGCGTACGCCTTGAGCTGCGGCAGTGTCGATCCGGGCGGGTAGGTCCCGTCCAGAATCGCGGCGCGCAGCTCTGCGGCGAGCTGTCGCCACTTGGTGGCTCGGGGCTCAGTCATCGGGATGCGTTTCTCCTCAGTTCGTGGCGTCACCACCAGACTAGAACAGACCTAGGTTTTAACCCTCTCCGCGCCTCCATGTCCAGGCGAAACAGCAAAAAACCTAGGGTTATTGACATCCCCTTCCCGGCATGGTGTCATCTTCCCCGAGGCGCAAAAAACCTAGGTTTAAAGCACCTCGATCTACGTGCTTAACGGCATGGCCATGCCGTAAATGCGCCCCTGGAACCGGCCCTTCGGGGCACGGCCGGCGGACAGCTCGATCGCCTTGAGAACTGAATACGCAGGGAACGGCCGGTAACCCGTGGGCCTGCCCTACCGCGCCGAGAAGGGCGGATGGGTGACGGTCAGACGCCGTAGAGCGAGCTGACGGAAGGCAAAGACCGGCACAGCGCCAAGTACGGCGCGACCCCCGACACGGCGCTGGAGACGCCATATGTGCCGGGGGTGCGCACGGACCAAGAACTCTTCACAGGAGTTGATCCGCATGCACATCATGACTGACCCTGTGATCATCAGGCGAATCCCGCGAGGGAGCGCCGATCGCGACGCCCTGATCGGACTGTCGACCGGACTCCGGCTCGACGTCGACCTGGTCCTGGGCGCCGAGTACGAGATCCCCGAGAACCTGACCGGTCAGCAGCGGCGCGAGGCGCTGCTGCTGTGCTTCACCGAGGAGTACGCCCGCGCCGAGGCCCTGCGCGACATGGCCGACGCTGGTTTCGCCGACGTCCCGCACGCCATCGCCCAGCTGGCCACGGGCTCTGTCCTCGACGACATCGAGGACGAGGACAACCGCCGCGGCTACGAGGACGAGTCGCTGTTCCAGGCGGTGGCGGCATGAACGCCCAGGAGCAGGCGGCCAGGGAAGCCGCCGAGACCGCCGAGGCCGTCAAGCGCGCCGAGGAAGCCCGCCAGCAGGCGGAGGCGGACCTGCGCCGCCACGGCCAGGCGATGGCGGTGCGGTGATGACGCTTACCGAACTCACCCACATCGGGCGCGAGTTGCTGCAGCGCGCCGACGAGCTGCACTCGGCGGCGCTGGTCGCACTGATCGCCGCGCTGCTGGGCCTGGCCTTCGGGGCCGGCCTGGTGCTGGAGCCCGCGCTGGTCGCCATCGTCACCGCGCTGGTCGCGCTGGTGAAGGCCGCGGCCGCCATCGCGGCCGCCGGACTTCTCGGCCGCGTCGTCGTCCGTCTCGCCTACCGCTACTTCACCCGGCCGCGGTCGGGCACCTTCAGGGGGTACTCCGCATGATCCGGTTCATCACCAAGCGCCGGCTGGCCGAGATCACCGGCCAGCGTGACCACGCCGAGGCCCGCGTTTTGGCCGTCCAGCTGCGACTCGCCCGCATGTTGGGCGAACGCAACCAGCTGCTGAAGGACTTCGACGCCCGCGCCCTCCTGGTCCAGGCCCAGGCCGCCAAGCTGGAGCGCGAGCGCGACGTCGAGGAGAAGCGCGCGGACGAGCTGGCTGCCGGCCTGATGCGGACCCACGAGGAGTTGGCCGAGCTGCGGAAGGTCGAGCAGATGCTCCAGGACGTCATCGACTTCTACTTCACCGCCGCGGAGGCGCCGGTGGAGGTCCTGGTCCGCGACGGAAAGGCCCACGGCGTCTACCGCGCCCGCCCGGCCGCCGAGGATGCCGCGCGCAAGGCCGACCCGACGATCGGCGACGGGCCCTGGCGGCCGGTCCCGGCGGACAAGGACCCCCGGGTCGGCTGGATCGTCAGCACCCACCGGCTGGCGGAGACGGAGCGCCCGCCGCACTTCCAGGAGCTGGCCGATCGCTACTGCCACGCGGACAACAAGACGCTGTTTACCTGCGACGTCAGCAACTGGTCGCTGCTGATCCTCCACCTCAACGAGAACTGCGAGACGTGCAAGGGCGCGCTGGTCGAGGCCCCGGAGGACGCGCTGCTGGGTGCCGGGCAGGCCGCTTACGACAAGGGCCTGCCTGCCCAGCACGCGTACGTCCTGATCCGCCGCGAGCTGGAGCGCCGGCTGACGGAGGCCGCCAGCGAGTCCGCGAAGGCGGTGACGGCGTGATGTTCCCGATCCTGCGCCGTGGCGTCCGGGCCGACTGGACGCCGGCCGACATTGAGTCGTGCCTGGTGCTGCTGGACATGGGCGTTGCCCGACCGGCCCGGCGCGTGACCCGGGCCCGCCGGGGCCGGCCGCTGCGCCGCGCCTACCGCGCCGCGCTGCGGGCCGTCGCGGCCGCGCACCTCCCCTTCAACCCGCCCCCCTTGATTCGAAAGGAGACCCGGTGACGACGTACAGCACCGAAGCACCGCCCACCAACGGAACACCGTCGCCCGAGCCGCCGTTCGGATCGACCCCGCTGCCGACCTCCCGACGGGAGGAGCGGCGCCGCGACAACAGGGACGAGCGCGCCGAGCGGCGGGAAGACCGGCGCCAGGAGCACGAGGAGCGACGGCGCAACGCTGAGCACGCGCAGCAGCTGAAGGAGCAGCGGCGCCGCGCCAAGGCCCAGGCGCGGGCGGAGCGGAAGAAGGCGGCAGCCAAGAGCCGCAAGGACCGCCGGGCGGCCTGGCAGGCCCGCACCATCGCTGTCCAGTCGCGTCTCGCGGCGCACATGCCGCTGTGGGGCCTGCCGGTGGTGCTGGTGTCCATGGTGGTCGGCTGGAGCGGCCAGGCTGGTGCAGCCGCGCACCTGGGCATGGGCTGGGCGGCCGGTGGCGTGCCAGTCATGACCGAGGGCATGACGCTGACGTTCGCTGGCCTGACAGGGCAGGCGATCGAGGCCAAGCGCCCAAGCCAGGGGCTGATGCGGGCCACCTGGGCCACCGCGATCGTGGCGGCCGCGGTGAACGCGTCGGGCCACCTGATTGAGGACAGCACACCGGCCGGTGTGTACCGGGCGGGCGCGTACGCGGTGGCGTCGCTCGGCGCGGTGATCCTGTGGTGGGTCGTGATGCGTTCCAAGAGGACGGCCGTCTCCGGGCGCACCGCCGAGGACGTGGCCCGGTGGCGCAGGATCAGGCGCCGTCACCCGATCCTGGTCCGGCGCGCCCGCCGCATCTCCGACAGCACCGGGGTGCCGATGGCCGAGGCGTACCGGCAGACGTGGACGAGGGTCCACGGGGCCGGTCCCGGCGAGCCGTCGATCAAGGAGATCCGGCGCGGCCGCCGTGCCGCGTACCTCCGGTCGCTGGCCGAGGGTTGGGACGGCCGCAGGCGCTTCCTGTTCCGCGATGCGCCAGTCCCCGAGGTGGTTCCGGCGGCAGACGAGGCCCCGGCGGAAACGGTCGACGAGGACGCGTCCGCCGATGCGCCCGAGGTGATCCCCGCACCGTTCCTCCCGGTCGCCCTGGCGGTTCCCGGGCCGGACGGAACCTGGGTCGCACACCGCGTGCCGGTGCATCCGCTGGGTGCGTCCCGCCCCGCCGAGGAAGCGGTTGCCGAGGACGCTACAACCCGCTTCCCGCAAGGGCAGGACCCGGTTTCGGAGGTCAAGGAGAGCGTCGCCGACGACCGCCTGGAAACGGTCCGCCAGCTGGTCGCCGAAGTCGCCGCGGCCGGTGGGGACCTGATGCGGGAACCGTCCGCGCGCAAGACCGCGAAGGCGCTGGGATGCAGGCCGGGAACGGCCCGCAAGTTCCTCGCCGAGGCACTCGCCGAGCACGGCATCGTCCGGCCCGGCCGGCGCTGACCGCCCCGCTTCCCTCTCTGCCCGGGACGCGCCCGCACCCGTAGCCGGTGCGCGTCCCGGGCCCTTCCCCGGAGGACTCATGTCCGCTCGATTCGTTCGCGCCGTCCGCTTCCTGGCGGCCGAAGCCCTCAGCGCCCTGTCCGTATTCACCCCGCTCGCCGCCGGGGCCGTTGCCGGCCTGTACGTCCACGGCGACCTCAACTCCGCTCTCCCGCACCTGGTGCAGGGGCCCACCGGATCCAGCCTCGGCCTGACGCTCATGGCCGCCACGTTCATCGGCATCGGCGTCGAGGGCGTCACCCGGGAGTGGTTCCTGCAAACCCAGGCCCAACTCAAGGGCCGGCCGTGGCAGCCGTGCCCGGCCTGCGCCCAGCCCGTCGAGGCCGCGCCCGCCGACTTCTGGCCGCTCCCGGCCCTGCCCCACCGAAAGGAGGTTGACCAGTGAGCACGACCACCGAAGACCTCGATCTCGACACGGACGTCGAGGAGGACCTGGACGGGGGCCTCGACACCGACGTCGAGCCGGAGTTCGACCCCGAGGCGCCGGCCGTACGGTCGGCAACCCCGACCCCGCACGTGCCCGGCGGCATCCCCGCCGTGCCGTTGACGGTCATCGGCGCCAACTCCACGGTGGCGGCGGTGTCCGCCGCCGTAGTGGCCGCCGGGGCCGTGCCCACCGGTCTGGCGGCCGCGGGTCTCGCCGCCACCGCGATGGGGGCGGCCGCCCTCAAGCGCCGTTCGGCCACGCAGAAGGCGACGGCCGCCGGTGGGAAGGCCGGCAAAGCCGCGGGCCGTACGGGCGCCGCTTCGGGCGGAGCCGCCCGAAGCGGCGGGAAGGCCGGCGGTGCCCTTCCCCGGCCCCGGGGCGGCAGCAACTCCCGTACGGGAGCGGCCGGCCCCGGCAAGAGCGGCGCGCGAGCGATGCGGGCCGCGGGCCAGGCCGCCAAGCAGCGGCCCGGCCAGCCGACCAAGCCCAAGGGCAAGCTGGGCGCGGTCAAGGCCGCCCGGGACGACCGCAAGGCCGCCGCCCCCACCCGCGCCCAGCAGCGCGCCAAGGACACCGCCGACACCCGGCGCCTGGCCGACGCCCGGCGCGCGGCCAAGGCGGCGCGCAAGGCCGAGAAGAAGGCCGCCAAGGGCAAGGGCCCCAAGGGCGCCGGAGCATCCGGTGGCAAGAGCCTGAACCTGAAGAAGTCCCCGAAGCCCGACAAGACCGGCGGCCGCGGGCCGCAGACGAAGGACACGAAGGACAAGGCCAAGAAGGACAAGAAGGCCAGCCGCAAGGACGGCGCCGAGAAGCTGACGATGCGTGAGCGGGCCCGCCAAGCCAAGCGCCAGGCCCGCGAGGCGGCCCGCCGCGCGAAGGACGAGCGGACACACCGCCGCCTGGGCCGGATCAAGGCCCTGCGCAAGCGGGCCCGGGCCCGGGCCCGGATGTGGCGCCGGCTGACCACCTCGGCACTGCGCTGCTACGCCCGCAAGGCCCTTGCGGTCGGCATCTCCCTGCCGTTCTTCGCCATCGGCCTGGTCAGCCACCCGCTGGGCGTGTGGCTGGGCTGGAAGTGGCTGCAGTACCCCGGCCCCCGCATCTACCGCCGACTGGCCGCCGCCGCGGACCGGGCCCGGCGAACCCGCGACAGCCGGATCCGAGACGAGTACGACGCGGCGGTTGAAGCCGCCGCCGACGACCAGGACGACGAGCCGATCGCCGCGACGGTTCGCCGCGCACCGAGAAACCACAACGCCCACAGCGGCGCGAGCACAGGAGGTTCCACCAGCATGTCCACCACCGCCGGCCCCGGCTTCCTCTTCAACGAGTCCGCCGCCGACATGGAAGCGGCAGCGCAGAGCTACGACCCCGACGGCATGATGCACGTCCACGACACCATCCAGGGGTTCCCGGCCGCGCTGGAGTCGGTGGCCAACACCTTCGCCATCCTCGCCCAGAAGTCCGACGACGAGTTCCCGCTGGAACCGGAAGTCGGCGAAGCCATGGAGGCCATCTACAAGGCCCTGCAGCACGCGATCGACGAGGCCGAGGAAGCGTTCAAGACCTTCCGCGCCGTGCACGAGCAGGACATCCGGCGCCACGAGGAGCCGCGCAACAACGCCGAAGAAGGCTGGGACACCACCAACAACTAGCCCGCCCGCCGTCCCGTTCCGGGTCCGCACACCGCTGGTGTGTGGGCCCGGCCCTCTTCCTGGCCCGTGGTTGAGGGGAACCCGGCAATTTTGCCGGGTTCCCCTCAACCACGGCCTTCCCGATCGGAGACCCAGGTGACAGACACGATCCCCCGAGAGCGCCGCAGCCCCAAGCACCTCAATCTCAAGAACACGAAGAAGAAGGCCGGCACCGACAGCCGGCTGCCGCCGCTGGACTGGGCCCGAGGGCACGGGCCGATCACCGGGGCCCTGTCGGCGACGACCGGCGCGGCCGCGGTGGCGATGCTGGGCACCGCGGCCGGCATGCCGGACGGCTGGCCGCTGGTGATCGGCGCGGCCGGCGCCATCGGCCACGGCATCGGCCACAGCGTCCACCGCAAGCTCACCGTCCGCTCGATGGTCTCGCGCGCCGCGTCCTGGCTGGTGGCCGGAGGCTGGACGACCTGGGCCATGGCACATGGGCCGCTGTCCTGGGCGGCCGCCGGGACGCTCACCGCGATCGGCGTGGGCACCTGGGCCGCCGCGTCGCACACCGCGGCCTGGGAGGAAGTCGCCGAAGAAGAGCGGTTCTCCGCCGAGGCCAAGGCGGCCGCCGCCCAGCTGGACCGCTCCCGTCGGGAGCTGGCCACCGAGTGGCAGGAGCGGATCAGGAGGGTCACCGGGGTCGCCGTCAAGGTGGTCGCCGTCGAACACTGGCCGTCCGGCGCCGGCTTCAGCATCGAGGCGGAGCTCCCCGGGGCCGGGGTGACCTGGGACCGCGTCAACGCCCGCTCCCGGGCCCTGGCCGCCGATGCCCGGCTGCCGCTGGGCTGCACCGTCCACGTCGAGGAGGGCCAGGCGCAGGGCCTGGTCGTCCTCGACGTGATGACGAAGAACATCATGCGCGAGGAGCGCCTCTACCCGGAGGACTACAGCCCCTTGTCCATCCTGACCGGCATCCCGTGGGGCCTGCGGCCCAACGGCGAGGAGATCCGGGTGTTCCTGCGCGAGGCGTGCGCGCTGGTGCTCGGCCCGCCCGGATCGGGCAAGAGCACGTTCCTGGACGCCATCCTTGCTGGGTTCGCCCGCTGCACCGACGTGCTGACCTGGGTGATCGACCTCAAGCAGGGCGCTATCGGCATTCCGTGGGTGACGCCGTGGCTGGAGGCCCAGGGACTGATCGAGCCGGACGACCCGGACGACGTGGCGCCCGCCGGCACCAACCCGGGCGTCGACTGGCTGGCCGCCACCGTCGACGAGGCGATCCGGATGCTGAAGGCCGTTATCCGGATCAACAAGGGTCGGCAGGTGCGCTACCAGAAGCTGATGCGGCAGCACGACACCACGCTGCTGCCGGTCAGCGCCGACGTTCCGATGATCATGGTCGTGATGGACGAGGGCGCCGAGGCCCTGGCCCACGCCAACAACCGCCGCGAGCCGAAGAAACGCGAGTTGGCCGGCCTGGTCAAGGAGGTCATGCGCACCACCCGTGCCATGGGAGCACGCGCCGTACTGACCGCCGTGGACGGCAACGTCAGCACCATCGGTGACACCGTCGTCAAACGGTTCTCCCCGGTCTCCGTCGCGCTCACCAGCGGGGAGAACTCGGGCCACAACCTGGCCAAGGTCTTCCCGCGCGTGAAGATCGACGCCTCCCAGCTCAACGCCAAGGGCGCCGGCGTCATTGGCGACAGCGGCGCGGACGGCTTCGCCCCGACCGAGTTCAAGGGCTGGAAGACCATGCCGTCGATGGTGCGGCGCGCGGTGCTGGCCACCAACGCCTACCGCAGCACCCTCGACCAGATCTCGGTCGAGCTGGGCGGCACCGACTACACCGAGCGGTGGAGCCAGGAGCGCGCCGGGTGGCTGGTCGCCGCGGCCGTGGCCGTGCGCAACGGCCAGGGCGGGCAGGACGAGGAGGAAGCCGCAACGGCCCAGACGGCGACCGCCGTTGTCGACCAGCCCGAGGCGCCCGAGTCCTCCCGCCGCAGCAAGTCCCTGGGCCTGTCCTACCAGCGCCGGGCCCAGGAGGACCCCGACGCCCTGGCCGCCAAGCTGATGGCGGAGATCGACCGGACGTACGGCAGCACCGAGGAGCCCGACCGCAGCGGCACCACCCCGAACGCCGGCGACGACGACGCCGGCCGCGGGGACGACGGCGAGCAGGACGGCGGCCGCCGCCGGTCGCTGAACCTGTCCTACAAGGACAAGGCCCCCGAGCCGCAGGAGCCGCAGGCCAAGGACGCCGGTCCCGCCGAGCCGGAGCCGGCGCCGCCCGCGGTCGGCCCGGAGTGGCTGCCCACGGCCGTCGACGCCATCGAGTCGGCCGGCGCGGCCGGGCTGAAGGTCGGCGCCATCGCGGGACTGGTCAAGCGCGACCGCAAGACGGTCCGCACCGCCCTCCAGGAGGCCGTCGCCCGCGGGGAGTTGGTCTACCGCGAGAACGGGCCGCAGTCGGTGTTCATCCACCCCGACCACGCCGAGTAGTCACACGCGGCTACTGAGTACTGGGTAGTGGGGTCCACCCCACTACCCAGCACAAGCCCCCAGAGCCCCAAAACGGCCCTCTACCAGCACTTTTACTGGGGCCCCACTACCCGGTACCCACTACCCACTACCCAGTACGGCAACAGAACGTGACCAACGCGCGGGCGGTCGACGACCGCCCGCCCCGGCCCCCGGAGGACCCGGTGGACACCACCCCCGAGCACATCACCGCCCTTGCGCGGGCCGACCAGCCCTGGACCGCCCCGCGCCCGACCGTCCAGGCCCCGCTCGCCCCCGCACCCGGCGACGGCGCCCAGCTCGGCGTCGTCGTCCCGCCCGAGCAGCTGGCGGCGCTCATCGCCGCCGCCCAACTCGCCCAGCAGCCCGCCGCACAGCAGCCGGCGGCCGCACCGGTCGAGACCCGCGTCTCCGGCCGGGCCAAGGGCGCCGCGCTAGTCGCTGCCGCCGGCGGGATAGGGGTAGGCGCCGCCGGGGCCGGCATCGGCTACGGCGCCGGCCTGATCGCCGACCACTCCGAGGGACTGATGACCGCAGCCTGGGCGCTAGGGATCGGCGGCGGCTCCATCGCCGCCGTGGTCCTCTTCCTGCGCTTCATGTTCGGTGCCGGCCGCGCCACCGCCGGCACCACCAACCAGACCGTCCACCAGACCGTGAACAACAACGGCTGGTGGTCCAAGGGCTCCATCAACAACCACCGGTGAGCCCGCCGTCCGAACAGATCGGAGAACACATGGAACCGTCCGCAGAACTGGCCCAGATCACCGGAATCGAGTCCGCCGCCGACCGGGCCGGCACCGGCGCCGACGGTGAGCTGGTCTATCTCGCCCCGGCCGCGGCCGCCGCGCTGAACCTGCTGGCCGACGCCATCAAGCGCCGCGGCGCCGACCACTACGACGTGGTCGACGCTCTCAAGAAGGCGGGCGTGCACACCGCGTTCGCCGAGGTCCTGGACGCCGCCAGCACGGCCGTCACGGACGCCATGGACGACCCGTACGACGCCGACGACCGGCTGAACGCCGACAACCTCAGCGCCGCCGCCGGCGACGTCCGCGACGCCTTCCGCTGGCTCTGACCCCAACTCCACACACAGGAAAGGGATTCCGCCCACCATGGCGATCTTCCGCCGCACCCACACCGCCCCCGACTCCACCCACACCCCGCCCCGGCCCCACCCGGCGCCCGCACCGCGGCCGGCCCCGGCGCCGGCCGAGCCGCCGCTGACCGCCCCCGCATCCCCCGCCGAGGTGGAGATCATCGAGCGCGTCATGCTCGCCGCGTCGTCGCGTGACCCCTACCGAACAGAGGAGTTCGTTTCCCAGCTCTACCAGCGTCTCGGCGCGGCGAGCGTCCTGGCCGGGGACGTGCCGCCCGCCAGCATCCCGATCCGGGCCGAAGAGGTCGAGCAGTTCGGTGACGCGGTCAGGCGCGTGCGCGACCATCTGCTGGGCTCCTCGAAGCTCGCCGAGGAGGGCCGACAGCTGCTGCGCCGCCTCCAGGTCCGCCTCGGCCGCGAGCGCGCACTGCGCGAACTCGGCGGACTGCCGGTCTACGCCGTCCAAGCCCTGCCCGCCGGCGACCACGCCACCGCGGAGGACTGACCGGTGACCACCAACTCCACACCCGAATCAGGAGCTCCCATGTCCCGCCCGGCCCGTACTTCCGCAACGACCAGCACGGTCGTGATCACCTCGTACGGCCTCGGCCACCACGACGCCCCGACGACCCTGCCCGCCGTCGTCGTCGACACCCGGCCGCTGCGCAACCCGCCGGAAGACCCGGCCGTGCGCCAGCAGCTCACACGCCTTACCGGCCGCGACGAGTCCGTACGGACCTACGTGATGGCTACCCCCGGCGCCCCGCGGCTCGTCGACCAGGCCATCGACCGGATCCGGCAGCGCCTCGGAACCAGCGGGCACATCGAGGTCCACGTCCATTGCCAAGGTGGCCGCCACCGGTCAGTCGCGATCTCTGAGGAGATCGGCGACCGGCTGCGCGCCGAGGGTATCCCCGTCCAGATCACCCACCGCCACATCGACCGCCCCATCCTGCCGACCTCCCCGGCCCCCCGGCCGGCACGGACGGAGGCGACTCGATGAGGCGCGAATTCGAACGGCTTGCCCTTCTCGGCGCGCTGATCGCCGTTTTCGGTGAACTCCACCCCTTGTGGGATCAGTGGGGGCAGCGCAGCCAGGACGCATCACGCAAGGACCTCAAGGGCGACCGCATGGTCTACCGGGACGGCACCCCCGTCGGTGAGGAGTCCGAAGACCGCGCCGGCTGGCCGACCATGACCGAGAGCGCCTTAGGCCGCCGCAGCGTGGCACGGCACGTCGCGTCGTACACCGCCGGGCAGCTCGCGGGAACGATCGCGGCGACCCGTGCCCTGGGCTACCGCCTCCCCGGTCGCGCGCTCCTGGCCGGCACGGTGATCAACGCCGTGACCCACGCCGTCATCGACAGGCGCGCGCCTCTTCTCTGGCTCGCCAAGAAGACCGGCAAGTTGGGCTACATCGAGCACTGCACAGCGGCCCGAGTCGCCGAGGACGGATCCGTGACCGCGGAGCTGTCCGGGCCGGGGACGGCCCTGATGGAGCTTGACCAGGCCCTGCACCGGGCCATCAACGTTGGTGCCGCCGTGGTCACGACGTGCATGGCCGAGCCGCGCACGAGGCGGCGGAAGTGAGCGACAAGGGCCTGGCGGCCCGCTTCCCGCGCTGCGGCCAGCGCCGCGGAACCTCGCACGGCTGACAGTGCCGCGCGGAATGATGGCGGGGGACGAGACCGCGCGAATCGGTCTCGTCCCCCGCTCAACCTTAGGAGCGCACCGACGATGAACGACACCAGCGCGCAGCGTCTGCTGCCCGCCGACGAGAACTTCCTCAGCGATCTGTTCTCACTGGAGGAGCCGCTGCTGATGTGGCTCGAAGAGACCACCCGGGCCGCCCGCGCCGGCGACGAGGACGCCTGGAGACTGCCGCCTGGCCTCGACGGCGAGAAGGCACGCGCCGCCTGGAACAACATCTTCACCGCCCTGCCCGTGGGGCTGCGCAACGAGTGGCACGCCATGCGCAGCGGCGAGGAGGCCAAGGGCCGCAACCGCGTTTACGGCCCCGACGGCTACGAGCAAACCCCGCTGTACGTCGTACCCGTCGACCAGGCCGACTTCGACGTCCTGGCCGCGATGCTCGGCGACTGCCGCAAGGCCGTGGCGCGGGAGCAGGGCTACCTCGACCTGTGCAATCTGCTCACGGACGCCGGCGAGGAGTACGGCAGCGAGTCCTACGACCGTCAGCCGGAGACCGCCCAGCAGGTCACCGACCGCCTGGCCCGCGCGCTGGCCGTGCTGCAGATGGAGCGGGACGCGGATGTCGAGACGCTGCTCCAGGCCGTGACCGCCGCAGGCCCGGACGGGCGGATCGACCTCACCGCCGCCCAGGCGGCTGCCGCCGAGCGCTTCCTCGACCGCGTGATCACCGCGACGACCGCCGGAAAGCCGGCCATCGAACGCGATCTTCAGCGGTTCGTTGCTTTCGGTGAGACCACGCGCAGGGGCGAGCGGTGACCGCTCCCGGCGCTACGGTGGAACGCAGAGCCGAGGAGGCGAGCATGAGCGACATCACGACGGCGACCTGGACCACGTACGTCGATGGCCGGCCGGTGGAGATTCCGGCGACCATAGACGGCATCCAGGCCACCCTCGACGAGGCCGACGTCGCAGCGTTCGACGCCGAGGTGCGCAGCACGCCGGTCCACGATCTGCACCGTGTGCTTGCCCGCTGGGCACTGCCCAAGGAGGCCGAGGACGAGGACGATGCGGTTGTGGCCCGGCTGAAGGCCGGCGACTTCTCCGGCTGCGTGCCGCAGGACGACGAGCACCGTACGGGGGTGGCGTGAGCCGCTACCGCATCCAGTACGCCCCCCAGGCCGAGGCGTCCCGCAAGGCCATGGCGCCGGAGACCCGCGCCGGGTTCGAGCGGGCCATGGACAACACGTTGGGCAACGACCCGTACGGGCACGGTTCCGTCCAGCTCAAGGCTGACGACCCCGATTACCGCGAGGTGACGGTGGCCGACACCTTCGTGGTCTATTACGTCTCCTCGGCCGTGCTGACCGTTACCGCGGTCCGCATCGTGCACTGAGAAGAACACCAAGGCGGGCCCTGTCTCCGGACGGGGCCCGCCTTTTTGCGTTCCCATGTCAGCGGAACGCTGACGTCACTCGCGGGGCGTCTACGGCATGCTGGACCACCGCCAGGGGCGCGCCCGACGCCCGGCCGGCAGCAGTTGAGGAGTGACGCGATGAGCGAACCGCGGAACACAAGCGAGGCCGCCGCCCTGGCGGCCGCCGATTCAGCGGTCGGTGTCGGCCCGTACACCCGCCAGCAGTACGAGACCGCCGCAGCCGCTATCGGGGTGCCCGCGGTGGATGACAGCGCCATTGCCGCACTTTCGACCGCGGTGCGTCAGGGCCTGCCCGCCGTCGCGGGCGCCATCGTGTCCGAGCTGCACGAGGGCGCGGGCCTCCGATTCCCGGAGGCCGCCGCGGAACTGGTTCAGCGGCGAGCCGACGGCATTGAGCGCGTCGGCGACGCACCGAACGCTGGCGTCAGTGAACCGCTGACATGGTGGTGGGCGGAAGGCCGCCCACGGTGACGTCCGGGGACATGGTGAAGCCCCGGCGTTCCGCGATGGAGTACGGAGCGCCGGGGCTTCATTCGCCTGAGCTACGGGGGAAGCTGCAGGCGGTCAGGGGGGTGGTGCGGCAGCCGGCCGGGCGGCCTGCAGCCGGTCGAGTCGCTCGTAGAGGGAGCGGACCTGTCGGGCGCGCATCTGCACGCACCGGGCGGTACCCAGGCGAGGCTGTGCCAGGCGCCGGTCTGATTCCTCCAGCACCACCTCGGCCAGGACGCGCGCCTCGGCGTGCGGCGGCAGGCCGGCGCAGTAGCGCCGGACTTCGGCCGCCACCGCCCAGCCGTGCCCGGTCAGCTGGAGGGCGATCTGGTCGTAGTCGCGGGGCTGGAGGGTGGCGGGGCCGGACCAGGCGATCGCGGCCTGCACCAGCCGCATGTGCGGCGCGCGGTCCAGAGGCAGGCCGAGGTCCGCGTCGAGACGGCCGTCAGGGTCGTACACGACGGTCACTGCCCCGCCCCCGCCCTTGATGCCTCCAGAGCATCGACAGCGGCGTCGATGCCCTGCGCCAGCCGGGACGCCAGATCTGCGCTGCAGCCACCCAGCTCCACGAAGCCGCGACCGTTGAACATGACGGTGCCGCGCAGCGAGGGCAGGACGATGTCCAGCCGGGCCAGCGCGGCCGCGAGGTCCGAGGCCGCGGCCGAACCCTCCAGATAGCCGTCGCGTTGTGCGTTGTTGCTGGTCGGGCGTGTCATGACGGCCCCTTCATGCGAGCGGCGAACTGTCGTCCCCGAGACGACAGGAAGGATTGGGACTCCACAGTTCCAAGGCGCGCCGTCCTTGTCGCGGGCGCTGGAGTCCAAAAAATGTGGACGCTGCCGGGTGGCGCCACCTGCGGCAACGCCGATGCGTGCGGCAGGCGTGGTCGCCAAGGGCCCGTGTAAAGCGTCCAGTTGACGCGTTCGTGGTCCGGCGCCGCTCTACCGTGAGGGGCAGGAACACCGTCGAGGAGCGGAAATGGCCCCACATCCGACCGGCGCGAAACGCGACCGGGATCGGCTCCGGCAGGAGATGACGGAGGCCGGCTGTGAGCTGGCGCAGATCAGCATGGAGATGAGGACGCGGTTTCGGATGCGGCCGCGTGAGGCGTGGCGGCATGCGCACGGCCTGACGCTGCAGGCTGCCGCGGACCGCCTTAGCGACCTCGGGGGTTCCCGCCGTGGGGTGGAGGTTGCCGCGGACGCATCGCTGGTTGCGAAGTGGGAGAAGTGGCCGGCCCCCTCAGGCCGGAAGCCTTCTCCGCAAGTGCTGGTGATGCTGGCCGAGCTGTACGGGTGCGACGTCGCCGATCTGCTCGACTACGACGACCGCCGTGCGCTTCCGCCGGCCGATCTGCAGGTGCTGGAGCACCGGCCCGCGCCCGCGCCCGCGCCGGCGCCGCCGGCGTCGACGCTCGCCCCGCCACCGTCGGCGGCGGAACCGCAGGGCGCCGCCCTGGCGGCGGCCGCCGCGGACGAGTCGGCGGCCTGGGCGATGTGGGCGGAGTCCACCAACGTCGGTGACCTGGCGTGCGAGCAGCTGCTGGCCAACACCCGTTCCCTGGCCCGCGCCTACCTCGCGGCGGATCCACCGCTTCGCGTCTTCACCTCGGCCAGGACCCTGCGCGACAAGGTGTTCGCGCTGCTGGAGGGGCACCAGCACCCACGGCAGACTCGCGAGCTGTACGTGCTGGCCGGCTATCTGTGCGGACTGCTGGCGTGGATCAGCTCGGACCTGGGAGAGCCTCACCAGGCTGATACCCACGGCCGCACCGCGTGGCTGTGCGCCGAGTTGGCCGACCACGACGGATTGCGCGCCTGGACGCTGTCCACGCGGGCGAAGGTGGCTTTGTGGGACGGCCGGATGCGCGAGGCCGTCACCCATGCCCGCCGGGGAGCCTCCCACCGCCCGCCGGGCACTGTGGGGGTGCTCCTGGCCTGCCAGGAGGCGGATGTCTGGGCGAGGCTTGGGGCCACGGGTGAAGCCCAGGAGGCGCTGACCCGCGTGGACGAGGCCCGCGCCGCGCAGCACGGCCCGGACGACGACATCGGCGGACTGTTCAGCTGCGACGACTTCCGGCGCGTCAACTACACGACCGGCGTACAGCTGCGCACCGGCGGCGCAGCAACGGCACGGGACGAGGCGGCCGCCGCCCTGGCCCTGCCCACCCGCCGCGCCTACGGCACGGAGGCCCAGATGCGCATCACCCTCGCTTCCGCGCACGTCGCCCTCGGACAACCCGAGGGGGCGCTGGAGGCCCTTCAGCCCGTGCTCGCCCTGGCGCCCGAGCAGCGGCTGGCCCCCGTGGCGACGCGGCTGCGGGAGTTCGCCGGCGACGTCGCACGATCCCCGATGGCGGACGGGCGGGCAACGAGTCACCTGCAAGCAGCGGTCGAGCACTGGTGTCTCGAATCGGCGCCCCGCCGCTTCGCCCTGCCGCCAGGCGCGCCGGGCGCTCTGGCCGGAGGGGTGGGTGACTGATGGGATGCGGCCCATGACACTCACCGACCGTATGGCCAACCACTGGTGGTGGAGGCCCGGATGGGGCCCGGGCAGCCGCTTCTACACCTTCCACTTCACCTTCCGGCAGGCGAACGGCCTGCACCGCCTGGCCGCCGACTACCGGCGCGCCCTGGCCGATGTCGACGGCCTGGACCTGGTGCCCGACGAGTCCCTCCACCTGACCACGCAGGGGCTCAACTTCGTCGACCGCGTCCCGGAGGGCGATCTCCGCGGCATCCTCACCGCCGCCCAGCATCGTCTCGCCGCCGTCCCCCCGTTCGATCTGACGGTGCACCGCCCCGAGGTCACCCCCGAGGCGATCCGCTGGGAGGCCGCGCCCAGCGGCCCGCCGGCCGCGGTCCGGACCGTGCTGCGCGACGCCATCGGCAGCGTCTGGGAGACCGTCCCCGAGCCCGCTGACGGGTTCGGCCCGCACATCACCATCGCCTACAGCAGCGCCGACGGGCCAGCCGCTCCCGTGCACGCGGCCCTCGGTACCGTGACGACCGAGCCGGCCACTGTCCACGTGGACCAGGTCGAGCTGATCGTCCTGCACCGGGACCGGCGGATGTACGAGTGGGAAGTCCACACGCAACTCCCCCTCGGCGGGTAGCAGGAGCCACCGGCGCGCACGGCGCGCCGGTGGCACAGCATCGGGGGAGGGAGCGTAGTGAGCCCAGCCGAGCGTGCTCTGTCGTACGTGAAGGCCCGCAGCATCCTGGTGCCGCACGGATGCCGCTACTGGACGGGTGCGCTGACGAGCGACGGCTACGCCAAGGCCGTCATCACCTCCGAGGGCCGGGAGCGTACGGTCCGCGTCCACCGGTGGCTCTACGAGCAGGCGGTAGGCCCCGACCCGCTGCCGGCGTCGAGCGTCATAGCGCACGCGTGCAACGAGTCGCTGTGCGTGTGCCTGGAGCACCTGGCCGGCGCGTCGCAGCGGGCCAACCTGGCGCAGATGGCCGCGCAGGGCCGCAGCGCCGGCCGCGCCCACCAGGGCCGGGCCGATACCCGAGGACCGCTGGGCCGGGCGCAGGCGATCCAGGCCGCCCTCCGCGACGGGCTCGACCTGCCGGCGCTTGCCGCCGCAATGCGCGACGGCGACCCGCGCCCGCTCGTACACCAGGCCCTGGCGGGTGGGTACGACGCCGACGCCTACCTGGCCGCCGTCGAGGCGAGCGACCCCAGCGCCGCCCAACTCCCGCTGTTCTGACCGCCTCGACCCGTCGAGGGGCGCCCACGGTCACATGGCACGCGTGGCCGCCTCTCGTCGGCGACTGCGGCGGTTCCTGGGTGCCAAAAGACGGCCGGCTACGGAGAGGGAGGGGGAGGGGCCGGCCCCCGTTGCCGTCCAGTCGGGCCGTACAGGGGTCGGGCGCCGTACTCCCACCGTCACGGATGCAGGCGCGTGAGGAGACCCAACGGCCCGTAGGGGCTGAGGGGGAGCAGCTGCTGCCGCGATGTGGCGCAGACCGTGGGGGCGCTCCGCTCAGCGCGGGCCGGATTCGCCAAAAACGCGCCCTGACCTGGGCTTTTCGCTTGCTCGATGGTTCTAGTTGCGGTAATGTATGTCATGTCGGAACGGGGCAGCGCCCGGACCGACACCCCGTCACTCGACATCGAGGAGTACGACCATGACCGACCGTTGTGTTGCCGACCTCATGATCGGCGCCCTGCGTGACGCCGGATACGCCGCACGCCACAAGTTCACCGACGTCGGATACTCCGCCGTCGTGATCGACCTCGGCGACGGTAGCGCCATCCACGTGGCTGACGCAGACTGCAGCGCCCACCACACCGTCGCCGAGCACATCAGCCCCTGGTGGGCGGTCCACCTGCCCAACCCCGCGGAGCCCGAGGTCCTGGAGACCATCCACCTCGGAACCTACGGCGCACCCATCGCCGACGACACCGCCGCCTGCGTGCGCGCCGTCGTCGCCTTCATCGTCGCCCGCACCCAGCGCCGCGTCGCCGCCCAGGCCGAGGCTCGGCGCACCGAGGTGGCATCCCTGCGCCACCGCATCGAGGTCGCCCACCGGCGCGCAGCTGACGGCGCCACCCGCGCGCTGGACGCGTTCACGGGCGACCTGCTGCCCGAGGCGGAATGGCGCCGCGTCAGCGCACACGCCCGCTGGGTCGAGGAGGGGATCCGGCGATACCGGCAGACGCCCCGCTCCCTGGACTGCTGCACCGTCAGGATCCAGTTCCTGCGCGCCCTGGCCGCGGGCATGGAATGCGCCGCAGACGAGATCGCCCGGACCGTCGCCCACTTCCTGCTGAGCGTGCCCGCGCGGTAGCCCGCGGTCGGCGGGGTCCGGGAGGTCCGGGCCCCGCCACCGGTCGGCGACCCGGCCCGGGAGCCCAGCGCGACCGGATCCGGTCCGGCGAGAACCGAGGCCCCGTCAGTCGCCGAATCGGAGCGTGGAAATAGCCCCTGAGCAGGGGATTTCCCTTGACCGCATGGTTCTAGTTGCTGTAATGTATGTCATGTTGGAACGGGGCAGCGCCCGAACCGACACCCCACCACCACCTCAACCAGGGAGGCCCCCATGAACCAGCTCCAGCTCTTCCCCGCGTACGCCGGCGACCTGTCCAAGCTCCACGTCGGCGAGCAGCTGGCACGCAAGGACCCCACCGTTCGCAACGCGACGCTGTCCACCCTGGTCTGTGAAGGGCACCGCTTCCCCGCGAAGTGCCGGCCGTCCGGAGAGTTCAGCAACACCGGCGAGTTGATCCCCGGCGGACCGTCATGGTTCGTCGAGGTGGCCGGCCGAGAGGTGGCCGGCACCTACGGCGAGGTGGTGACGGCGATCCGGGAACACGTCGCCACCGTCGACCCCGAGGTTTTCGAGCGGATCGCGCAGCGCGAAGCCGAGATGGCCCGCGTCCACGCCGAGATCGCGGCCGAGATCGAGGCCCGCCGCACCGAGGTAGAGGCGCTGCACGGGCGCATCGCGGACGCGCACCGCCGCACGCTCGACGGTGCGCGACGCCTGGACGACGCATGCCTGGACGGCCTGGTGCCCGACTCGGTGTGTGACCACCTCGACGAGGAGTTCCTGCCGTTCGTGGCAGAGGTGATGCGCGGCTACCGCCACAGCGCCACCACCGGCCGGCCCGAGCGCGGCACGGCCAGGGTCGAGTATCTGCGGTGCGTCGCCAGCCAGATGGAACGCGCCGCGAAGGAGGTTGCCACGGTGGTGGCGCACTTCCTGCTGAACCAGCCCGCACGGTAGGCGAGACCCGCGTTCGGGCCCCGGGAATCCGAGGCCCGAACGCATCGCGAACGGAGCGGAAAACAACCCCTGAACAGGGGTTTTCCTTGCGTTCTGGTTCTAGTTGCGGTAATATATGTCATGTCGGAACGGGGCGGCGCCCGAACCGACACCCCACCACCCCACCGAGGAGACCCCCGTGATCCAGACCTCGAACCTCCCCCACCAGGTCACCATCCAGAGCCGGAACCTGCGGGACACCCGCTGGGCCGTGTTCTGCCTGTGGTGCGGAGGGGGCGGCGCGCCGATCGCCGTTGCCGAGCGCTCCGCCGACCACCCCGACGACGCCCGCCTGAACGCTCTGCGCGAGGCCGAGTTCCACGCCCAGCAGCACGAGCGCCAGCGCCAGGACGTGATGGACGCGCCCCGGCGCGCCATCCAGGCCGGCGCGCTCCAGTGGACCCAGGCCCAGGCGGACGCGGTGCACTGGGCCGACATGGACTGGCTCCACTACGACGGCGCGGCCTACTTCAAGAAGGACATGGACGACCCGCGCGCCGGCCGCGGCCGCACCGTCGCCAAGGCCCGCGTCGAGGCCCTCATCGAGGCAGGGTTCCTGCAGCTGTGGGAGAGCGACTGGTCGGTCATCCCGACCCGCGACGGCCGCGCCGCCCTGCGAGCGTGGTACGCCGCCCAGCCGGAGCCGGTCGAGAAGCGGTTCGAGTCCACCAACCTGCGGCCGCTGATCGGTGGGGACGAGGAAGCGCGACGGGACGCCGAGCTGGCCGAGCGCCTGGCCGCCATCGCGGCGGAGAAGGAGCGCACCCGGGAGATCGAGCAGCGGTTCCAGCCGGAGCCGGAGCCGGCCCCCGTCGAGCCGGCCGAGTGCGACCACCGGATGGTCTGGGCGTACGTCACCACCCACGAGATCACCCGCCAGCTGGGATATCACCTGGCTTGCGCGTGCGGTACGGAGCGCGACGTCTACCCGGGTCGGAGCCCCGCTTGCTTCGCTGGCGGTGCGCAGGCCAGTCCCGAGGTGGCCATCGGTTTCGCTGAGCAGCGCGGCTACTCCGTCACCGGCCGGTGGACGGTGGTGGACGAGCACAGCAAGCGTGCCGCCATCGAGGCCGACGACGAAGACGCCGCGTGCGAGTTCCCGGTTGTCGATGACCCCAACCGCCGCCCGTCCGAAGCCCCGGCCCCGGTCGCCGACCCGGAGACCCAGCAGACCGCGGCCGCAGAGGCGGAGGCCCCTGCGTCGAAGCGAGAATTCGAGCAGACCGACATCAGCTGGGCCGGCCCCGGCATCCTCGGCCCCGGCACCCGGGTCGAGTACCGCGACATGTCCAAGCAGTGGCGTCGCAAGAACGGTTCCCGTGGCACCATCGTCCGGATTGGCCGCCGTTGCGTGACGTGGCGGCCGCGGGGATCCCGGCGCACGCTGCGTACGCCGCTGGCGGAGATGCGCGTGGACTACTGCGCCCACGAGTGGGCGCCGATCGATCGCGACGCCCCGAGCCGGTACCGCTACTGGCGCCAGTGGACGCTCGCCGAGCATCTGGCGTTCGGCCAAGCCATGGAGCCGGCCGACACTCCGAGCCAGCCGGCCGCATCGGAGCCGCAGCAGCCCGCCAAGCCCCAGGACGCCGACCAGCTCACGCTGTTCGAGGAGGAGCCGGAGAACACGACAGAGGAGGCGCTCGCCGGCCCTCTGGTCATCGTGCCCTGCTCCGGTGCCAAGCTGACCCGCCGAGCGGCAGCACGAGACCTCTACACCGGCCCGTATCACCGGGCATGCCGCAAGGCCGCGGAGGCCCTGGCCGCCGACGGCGGAACGGTCCTGGTGCTCAGCGCCAAGTACGGGCTGGTGCCCCTGGACGAGGAGATCGACCCGTACGACATGACGATGGACGACCCCGGGGCGATCACCGGCGCCGAACTCCGGCAGCAGGCACGCGCCATGGGTATCCACGACGCACCCCAGGTGACGATCCTGGCCGGAGCCAAGTACACCGCCCGCGCACAGGTCGTATGGCCGCAGGCCGCCACACCACTCGCCGGCCGCGGAATCGGCCGACAGAAGGCACGTCTCGCCGCCATGGCCCGCACCGGCGAATTCGCAATCGCGGCCTAGCTGGCCGAAGACGAGAAACGGGCCGGTGGTTCCCCGACTCCCGAGGGAGGCGAGGGCAGCGTCCACCGGCCCACCCCATCACCTCCGAGGAGGGGATGTTGCTGCACAGCCTACCCGTCACATCCAAGGGTTCGGCCGCAGAGGCCGGCCCACCCAACAGCGAGGAGTACGAGCGTGATTCCCGAGGGCCGCGCCGTGAAGAGCGAAGCTGAAGTTGCTGACGAGCAGGGCATGGCGCTGACCACCTGGCGCCGGAACGAGGCGCCTGCATTCCGCAGGGCTTTGAAGCCGGTCAATCCCAGTGAGCGGCTCAAGCTGTATGACGCCGCCCAGGTGGCCGCCTACTACGCCGGCGAGCCGATCCCGCCGGCCCCCACCGAGAAGACCGCGAAGCCGCACCCCGACGACCAGCTCAACGACCGCGAAGCAGGCGCCATCCTCGGCATCGACCCGGCCACCGTGCGCGCGTACGCCACCGACGGCTACCTCCCACCCGGGCCCCGGTGGAGCCGACGCGACGTCGAGGCCCGCAAGGAGGCCGGCGACCAGCGCGGAGCCGACCGGCGCGGCACCGCCCAGCAGCGCGCCGACGAGGTACGCCAGTGGCTCGACGCCGCGGACCGCGGCGAGCGTGGGAAGGTCACCATCAACGACATCCGGCAGCGGTTCGACATCAGCGAGCGCACCGCACTGCGCACCCTGGCCCAGGCCCGTGATACCGGAACGGAGAGGACCGCATGACCCCCGACGCCTACCGGCAGGCCCCGCCGCTCCAGGAGGAGCACGAGGACCTGGTCCGCACGATGAGCCAGCTACCGATCCGGGAGCGGCTGCTGCGCCGCGCCGCCCTGGCGGACCGCAGCAGCCTTGCCGTCTCGCCGGCGGACGGGAAGGCCGCGCAGGATCTGATCAGCGCCGCGCGGAAGCTGGCCCGCCACGACGACGAGCACCAGTCGGCCGCCGGCCCGCTCTTCCTCGCGGACGTCACCGTCGACAGCCCGGCCGAGGATCTCCGGGCGTACATCCGGCAGGAGTACGCCGCCTGGGCAGCTACCCGATAGCCCGCAACGCGGAACGGCTCCACCTCAGTTCGAGGTGGAGCCGTTCCGCGTTCTGCTCTCAGACCGCCGATCCTGGCGGTTGGGTCACACCCGCGGCCGCCGAATCCTGCTGTCCGTTCTGCTGCTGCGGAAGGGTAGCCGAACCGGCCCCCGCAGCGTCGCCGGCGCCAGCATCGGTCGAGGCGGAATCCGCCCCGCCGGCATCCTCGGCGGACTGCTGCTCGGCAGCCACCGCAGCCAGGACCCGTCGGTCGACGTTGGCCTTGGCCGTGCGCACCTGGTCCACCGTGATCCCGAGGCGCTGCGCAGCCTCAGCCTGGTTCACGCCGGTTTCCAGCAGCTTGACCACGAGCCGTTCCGCCGTAGCGCGCTTCTGTGCGGTCAGCTTCTCGCGCCGCGCCCGGAGCGCCGCGACCTGGCGCTCTGTCTCTTCCTCAAACTCGGTGATCTGCTGATCGAGCAGCATGCGCTGCGCGGCGATGTCCAGGCGCGTCGCCTCGGCGGCCTGGAACTGTGCCGCCAGTTCGGCCGCAGCCTTCCGGGCCTGGATCGCCTTTGCCGACTTTCGCTTCTTCGGGGCGCTTTCCGCCACGTGCACCTCCCGTTGCTTCCGACTGGTGCGCGCCATTCTGCCCCGCCGCAGACCGGCGGGCGGCCGCCAACCGGCGCGGCCGGCGGCGCCGGGGCCCGTGCGGGGCCGGAGCGGGGTCCGTCCACACCGGGAAAAGGACGCTCCGATGGAGCGGCTGTATCTCCGCGGTGCTCCACTACGCGAGCAAAAGACGCTCGCGTAGTGGAGCACCGCGCGAGCGACTATCCACAGGCGTGCTCGGAGAGCCCACCTGTGGATAGTCGCCACACAAAATTGTGTGTGACCGAGATGAAGTCGCGTGAGCGATCTCGCTGCAGTGCATCGCAAGCTCGCACAGTGCAGCATCGATGCACTCCCACGACTTCATCTCGGTCGGAGCTCTTGCATTATGAATGTACCAGGGGTTGTATTGCCTCCCCAATGGGAGCGTCTGCAGGTAAGATCACGCGCCATGATGACCGTCCATAAGCTGAGCGCTGGGGACGGCTATACCTACTATCTGCGTGAAACCGCGTCCGCAGATGTCCGCCGCCCAGCCAGTCAAGAGCTGGGTGATTACTACCTGGAATCGGGCAACCCGCCCGGCGTCTGGATGGGTTCCGGCATCCAGGCCCTGGGCGTTTCTGGCGTCGTGACCGAACCTCAGATGAAAGCTCTGTTCGGCGAAGGCGTCCACCCGGAGCGAGACCGAATCGTTGCAGAGCGCATCGCCGCCGGCGACAGCGCCAAGAAGGCCATGAGGGCCGCCAAGCTGGGACGCTCCTACTACCGCTACAACCAGGCCGACACGGCGTTCGGACGCAAGCTGGCCGAGGAGCTGGCGACGTTCAAGCGACTCAACCTCCGCGAACCAGATGCCGCCGAGCGTGCCGAACTGCGAGGCAAGGCAGGCGCCGTCACCTTCCGCGAGGAGCACGGACGAGGCCCATCCAGCAAGGAAGAGCTGGGCCAGTGGATCTCCAGCCAGGAGCACTCCAAGACCAACCAGGCCGTCGCCGGATACGACTCAGTGTTCAAGCTGGAGCCAGGAGCCAATGCCGCCTGGAGCCTAGGCTCTCCCGAGGTCCAGCGGGCCATCGAGGAGGAGCACGAGGCCGCGATCGGCGAAACGCTGGAGTGGCTAGAGAAGAACGCGATCATGACCCGAACCGGGGTCAACGGGATCGCCCAGGAGGACGTCGCCAGCGGACTCATAGCCACCCGGTGGCGCCACTACGAGAACCGCAACGGCGACCCGATGCTCCACGACCACGTCGTGATCTCCAACAAGGTCCAGGGTGCTGATGGGAAGTGGCGGTCGATCGACGGCGCCCTCCTCTACAGGATGGTCGTCTCGGCGAGCGAGTACTACAACGCGCGAGTGCTGGAGCGGATATGCACGCGTCTGGAGCTGCGCGCAGCAGCCCGGGAAGTCACGCCCGGCAAGCGCCCGGTGATGAGCATTGCGGGCATACCCGAGGAGCTGATCCAGCTCCAGTCCACGCGCGGCACCGACATCAAGGGGCGTACCGAGGAGCTGGTCGAGGAGTACCGCCGGACCCACGGGCGGGAACCCTCCACCAAGAAGATGTACGCCATTGCCAAGCAGGCAGCACAGGACGGCCGGCCCGACAAGAAGAAGGCCGAGCCCCTTTCAACGCTGCGCGAGCGCTGGCGTAAGCAGGCAGTCGAGGCCCTCGGCAAGGACCGCATCGACACCCTGCTCCAGGCCGCCAAGAACGCCGCACGAGAAGTGAAGCCGGGGCGCGCAGCAGCGGCACATGTTGACATCGACGCCGCCGCCCGGCAGGTCCTGGCGACGGTGTCCGACGAGCGCAGTGTATGGGGCCGGCGACAAGTCCTGGCCGAGGCTCAGCGATGGGTCACCCAGACGCTCAAAGGTGCCGAACCGGGCCGGGATCTCGTCGAGCGCATCACACACAAGGTGCTCACCGACGGGTCGATCGAGATCACCCCGCCCGATCCAAATCCGGAGTTCGCTCCGCTTCAGCGAGCTGACGGAACCTCCGTCTACCGGCACCGCGAAACCGAGCTCTACACCAGCGACAAGGTCCTGGCCGCCGAGGACCGCATGGTCGCCGCCGCGCGTACCGACGTCATTCCGGCAGCCACCCCGGACATTTACGCACGGGTGGAGAGCGCCTATCAGGAGGCGCACCCCGACCGTCCGCTGGATGCCGGGCAGCAGGCTATGGCGCGCACCTTTGCCACGTCCGAGCGGCTGGTTGCGGTGGCCATCGGGCCGGCCGGTGCAGGCAAGACAACGTCCATGCGGGTTGCCGCCGATGCGGTCCGAGAGAGCGGCGGACGCGTCATCGGCCTGGGCCCCTCAGCACGTGCCGCCGCCGAGCTGGCGGACGGTATTGATGCACCCGCGTTCACCCTCCACGAATGGCTTGGCGCCCGTGAACGAGCCCGTGCTGGCCGACGGGTTGGTCCCGAGTTCCAGCTCAACCCGGGCGACGTCATCGTGGTCGACGAGGCCGGTATGGCCGGCACCCTGCGACTGGCCCAAGTGGTCGACGAGGCCGCCGCGGCCGGCGCCGTCGTACGCCTGGTTGGCGACCCGTACCAGCTGGCATCCGTCGAGTCTGGCGGCGCGCTGCGACTGCTCGCCAACGAGGTGGGAGCGGTCGAGCTGGAGACCGTGCACCGCTTCGACAATCCCCAGGAAGCCGCCGCATCGCTGATCCTGCGCAGCGGCGAAGCCGAGCAGGCATGGGACTGGTACCTGGCCAACAACCGCGTCATTGCAGGCAGCCGTGAGGAGATGCTGCACGCCATCTTCCGGGACTGGCAGCAGGACCAGAGCGAGGGCCACACGGCCATGATGATGGCCGACGACAATGACACCGTCGCCCAGCTCAACGCCCGTGCCCAGGCTTGGCGCGCTGGTAACGGTGAACTCGACATGCGCCGTGGGGTGGAACTGCGGGACGGGTTGGAAGCCCACCGCGGGGACTTCATCGTGACCCGCCGCAACGATCGGCGGAACGTCCTTCATCGCGGACGGGACTTTGTTAAGAACGGCGACCAGTGGGAGGTCCAGAAGGTCCGCCGCAACGGCGATCTCGTCGTGCGGCACACCGGCCACCGGGGCCGCACAACGCTGCCCGCCGACTACGTCGAGCGCTACGCCGAACTGGGCTACGCCAGCACCGGCCACCGGGGCCAAGGCGCCACGGTGGATACCGGATCGGGTCTCTTCAGCCGCAGCACGACCCGCGAATCCGCCTACGTTCAGACGACGCGCGGCCGCCTGACCAACCGCATCTACGTCGTGCTGGAGAAGGGCGAGCGGATGCGCGACGTGCTGGCCGCCATCGCCCGCAACACCCAGGCATCGCTGTCCGCACGCGAGACGATCCGCACCGAGCAGGACCGGGCCTGGAACATCGGCACACTCGCCGCCGAGTACCACGACGTCCACGACCGAGCGACGGGGCTGCGCTACCAAAGCCTGACCCGCAACGTGCTGGGGCCGGCCGCCGAGCACCTGATCGCCGAGGACGCCTGGCCCTCCGTGACGCGCGCTCTGCGGGACATCGAACGGGCCGGATTCGCGCCCGAGAAGCTGCTCCACGACGCCTACCACCAGCGCGATTTCGGGGACGCCGAGGACGCATCCGCAGTCCTATCCTGGCGCCTGGACAACCGCCTGGCCGAGGCCCGTGAGGCCCGGGAACGGCTGGAGCAGCACCAGCCCACCAGGCCGCTGATCGAACTCACCGACGCCCAGCTGCAGCATCTCGCCGACCGCGCCGAAGCCCGCCGCAGCGCCGCCCTGGATGACCTGCGCCGCGCCGACGCACGGCTGGCCGGCCAGCCCAAGCCGGTCGTGGTTGACGGCCTGCCCAACCCAGCCTGGCCCGGGCGAACGTACGGAGACCTCACCCGCCGGCAGCTCTCCGACGCCATCGCCCAGGCGCGCCGCGACGGCCGTATCGCCGCCATCGACGGCAACCGTGATGCCGCACGGGAGGCCGCCGAAGACCTCCATGCGCTGCGCAAGGAACAGGTTCTGCGGGCGTCCATGAGCCGACTCGACCGGGCCCGCGAGGACTGGCAACGAGAGCCGGCTACCGGTCACGCCCACACCTCCCGCCAGCCCGTGGAGGCCACCCTCGACGAGATGCGCACCGCCCCGCACGAGCAGGACCAGGCGGCCATCCAGCTGCAGCGCGCCGACCTCATCCACCAGCGCATCCGGGCGGAGCAGAGGCTGCGCACGCTGCTGCCCCGGCCCGTCGAGGCCCTGCCCGAGGGCAACGAGACGGTGCCGCAGTGGCTCGCCCCACGCGACATCGAGCGCGACGCGCACACCCCCACCGCGTGGCGCACCCACCTGTCCGAGCGCCGCCAAATCCTGGCCGACCGCCTTGCCCAGACCGGCCGCGAACTGGCCGCGGACCCGCCGGCATGGGCGCGGCCGCTGGGCCCCGTGCCCGAGCAGGGCACCGAACTACGGGAGACCTGGGAGCGCACCGCGGCGCTTGCCGATGCATGGCGCACCCGCCACCAGACCCGCCCCATCGAGCCCGGCATCGGGCCGCGCCCCAACGGCCAGCAGGACGCGGCCGCGTGGGACGAGCTGCACGAGCAGGTTGCCGCCACCGGCCGCCGCACCCGCGCGACCGAGGCCGCCGCCGCCCGCGGAGCCGCCCTGGCCGACCGGCCGGAGCCCGAGCAGGACACCGAGCAGGGCAGCAGCGTGGAGGACCGTCACGAGGCCCGGCGCCGCGCGATGGCCGACCTCCGCGCACGCCTCGACCGCGGCCGCGAAGAGCGCGCGGACATCCTCGACCGGACCGCGGAAGGCCGGCCCGCGAGCCCGCAGGCGGACAACGGGCGCGAGGACGAGCGCCGTGCGGCCGACCGCCGCGAACGCGAGGAACGCGAGCACCGGCAGCGCGACGACCGCGGCCGCGGCGGCCCCGAGCGCTGATTCCGATCCGGTCAAAATCCGCGCAGCGGCTGAGCGGTGGCGGCACGACACGTAGTTTCGGCAGGGCGATCAGGCCCCGGACAATGGAGGAATACCTCGAATGCGCTCGATCCTGAAGGTCTCCGCTGCACTGTCAGCCACGGCCACGTTGGTGCTGGTGGCCGGGTGCGGCGGAGCCGCGGAGCCAGGGGCCGACCACAAGCCGAAGGCATCGAAGTCGAAGAAGCCGGCCGCCAGCGCTCCCCCGCGCAAGAGCTACGACCCACCGCAGAAGTTCGCCACGAAGGGCGCGCCGCTCCCCCAGTCCGCCGCGGGCGACAGCATCAGCATGGGCGGCACGATCCGTAAGCCGCTGCCGCTCGCGCTGCACGGCACCGGGGCCTACGTCGCGGCCGCCGACAGCCTCCAGGTCATCGACACCAGTACGGGCAAGGCGACGTCGACCGTACGGCCGCGCCACAAGTCGATCGCCGAGAAGGACACAGAGACCAACGCCCCGGTCCTCACCCAGGACGGCCAGCAAGCACTCGTCCCGTTCCTGGTCGAATTCCCGGGCAAGGGCACCACTCCCAGCCGGGCCGGCATCGAGGTGGACGCAGTGGACACCGCCACCAACAAGGCCGCCTGGACACTCGACCTCGACGACCTGCCCAGCTGGGCCGGCCAGCCGTCCACCCGGGCCCGCGTGGTCGCCGCGACGAAGAGCACCGCCGTGATCAGCGTGGGCAACGGCGAACACGGCGCCACGTACGCCGTCGACCTCGACAGCCGCAAGGCGACCTGGCACAACGACAAGGTCGCCGCGGCCGCCGTCATCGGTGACACCGCCCTTGCAGTCACCAGCAAGGACTCCGTCCGCCAGCAGGTCATCGGCCTCGACATCAACCACGACGGCAAGCAGAAGTGGAGCCAGCTGGACGGATACGAGCTGATCGTCCGCCCCGCCGGCCCCCACCTGGTCGCCATCACCGGCAGCGACTACAACAGCGGCGACAGCATCGGCGTGCTGCTGAAGCCCGACGGCAGCAAGGCCGCCGACCTCACCGGCGATTCGTCGAGCCTCACGTGTCACTACGACGACGCGTCGGTGACCGTCTGCCAGACCGAGGAGCCCCGGGCGTTCGCGCTGGACGCCACGACCGGCAAGCAGCTGTGGAGCCTGCCCGAGAAGGGTGGCAACCGCGTCGCGCCCACCGTCACGGCCGCCTGGCACGGCGTGGTGTACGGCACGACCAGCAACGGCCCCGTCGCCCTGGACGCCAAGACCGGCGCCGACCGCAGCACCCCCGGCGCCGCCCCGGTCGCCGTCAACGAGTACACCGGCGTCGGCCTCGACCAGGCCGAGCACCGCACGCTGATCGCCTACCCCGCCACCGGCTGACCGTCCGACCGAGCACTGAGGGCCCGGCATCGCCGGGCCCTCAGTCATGTCTGCGTTCCCCGTCAGTCCATCCCCCGCCTCAGCGCGGAGCTGGGCCAGCACGCGCTCGTTGTAGTCGAGTTCGGCGGCCGCCTCAGGAAAGCCGGCGGCCGTCGCCTCCCGGTAGAACGCAACGCGCCGTTCGTGGTGATCCAGGCGAGCCTCGACACTGCCCTGCTGCCCACACAGGGGGTACAGGTGCTCTGACTCGTCGGCCAGGGCCAGACCGCGGATAACCAGGTCAAGGGTGGCCGGAGGCGGCGGTTGCGGCATCAGTCGTCATGCACCCAGTGTCGAGGAACGAGTCCACGCCGCGCGGACCGATCAGAGATCACGCCCAACCTGGCCGGATGTCAGCGGACCGCTGACACGTCGGAGGGGTCCGGGCTTGGGGAACATCGGTACAGCCATTAACGCTAAGCACTCGATCTTGAGCGCCCAGCAGGTCAGGCGCACGGTCGTGGGGTCTTGGGCTGATCCGAGGTGGCGGACTGTCGCGGGCGGCTAGGGTCGCCGGGTCTGTTGTCGTACGAGAGAAGTTCCGTGTGATGCCCGAGCGGATTTGGCACCCCATCAGCAAGTTGGAGTTCTTCATCGACCACACCCGGCGGTGGGCGGTCGACGTGCGCGAGCACCTGGAGACGCTGGAGGAGGCCCGCACGAAACCGTACGTGCTGGCGAACAGCGACGTGGCGAGGATCAAGCGGGTCTATACCGAGCAGGCCGACGACCTCACCCTGTTCGAGGAGCAGGCGGCCGAGTGGGGCGAACTCCCCGACCTCAGCCCGTCGCGGCGCACGAAGCTGAGCACCCTCACCGGTCAGCTTGCCGAACTTCGCGAGCTGAACAAGAAGGTGCTCGACCTCGCCGACGAGCTGTCGAAGGGCACCATCGACACGGTGATGGCAGCCTCGGACGAGGAACTGGGCCTGGCGGCGCTGTTCAACCAGCGGCCGGGAGTGTAGGCGGTGGGTCGGGCGAGGCAGTCGTACGCGAAGGATGAGCGCTGCGCGCGGCTGGCGAAGGTCCTGGTGCCGCTCTTGGAACGCAGCAGTCCCGAAGGCGCCGGAGGGTACGGCGGTTCGGTCCAGGTGTACCTGCCGAGCGAGACGGCCGCGCAGTTGGGTGGTGTGGACTTGTTCCGGGCCGCACTGCGGAAGGCGGCGCGCGAGCTGGGCTGGACGTGCCGCACCTACGGTTCCGGTGGCGGCCCGGATGACGAGGTGGCGCTCATCGGCATCTACGACACGCGTGAGGTGCCGGAGCCCTACGTGCAGGTGGTGGAGCAGCGCATGCAGCAGCAGATGCGGGCGGCGGTCGAGCGCGTGGCCGCGCAGCGGACGGGCCGGGAGTCGGCGCCGGGCACCCCTGTGTTGCGTGGGACACCGGCGGTGCAGAGCAAGGAGCTCATGGCGGTCCTGGCCGAGCACGGCTTGGTGGAGTAGGCCGCGGTCCCAGCTCAGGGGCCTGGTTACGGCGGAGGACCCCGGTGATCGCATCGCCGGGGTTCCTCCGCCGTACTGCGTTGCTTGGTCAGTGGCGAGGGCGCCAGCGGGTGAAGATGCACTCGCTGTCTTCTACGCCGACGCTGAAGGGCAGGGCGATGCGGTCGAGGGAGATGGCCTCGCCGGGGGCGTGGACGGTGTAGCCGCACCGGGTGTAGAAGGCGCCCAGGTCGCGGTAGGTCTCGTACGAGCCGTACAGCAGGAAGTAGTCGAGCTGCTGATAGACCTGCCAGGCCCGTTTCATCAGCACACCGGCGATCCCCTGGCCGCGGGCCTCCTCGGTGACGGCCAGGCCGTGGACCTTGGCGATGAAGAGGCTCAGGGCCAGGGCTCTGTCTCCGGGGTAGCCGGCGTCCATCGCTTTGCCGATGACGGTGGCCGGGGCGGTGACGGACAAGACGCCGACCGGCCGGTCCTGGCCGTCGGCGGCGACCAGGGTGAGGCTGGTGCTGCTCATCGACTCGCCCGACGTGTGTCCGGCCGTCTTGTGCGCGAAGCTCTGCTGAAAAGTCTTCCGGGTGCCGTCCAGGCCGTCGAGCAGCGCGGTGCCCTCCGTCCCGTCTTCGATCGCCGACCGCAAGGTCGGGATGAGCCGTACTCCGGCGGCTTCCAGCAGCGCGTTCGCGACCTCGCTGTCCTCGGCCCGCGCCCGCCGGATTCGGGTGCCCGCGGGCCCGGGCCAGCCCTCGCGGAGCCGGTCGGCGGACAGCGGTGCGACTTGCCTGGCCTTCGCCTTCTTCGTCGTGTTCCGGCCCATGTCAGACGTCGATGTCCACGAGCGGCGGCAGGTTGCGCAGGGCTGCGGGCAGTTCGGAGATGCCGCGCTGGGTGTACCAGCCGCGGGCCCAGCGCAGGACGGCGGCGCGGCCCAGGCGCCATTCATCGCAGAACTGCGAGAGGAAGTCGATGCAGAAGTCCTCGCGGAGCGCGACGAGGGTGTCGTCCTGCGGCCACTCGCTCATGGACAGGCCGGCCTTCTCCGGGGTGCCGAGGTCGAGGGCGTCGGCCAGGACCGCCGCGGCGGTCCGGCTGGTGCCGCCGCCGTTGTAGCCCCAGCCGAAGCCACCCAGTTCGTCCTCGTCGGTCGCCTTGAGCTCGCGCAGCACGGTGACGTTCTCGCGCTGGGTGGGGCCGTCCTCGGGCTTTTCGACCAGGAGCCGGGCGGGCTGCCACTCGTCCTCGTCGCTGCCAACTCCCTGGATGCCGTGGTACGTGCGGTCCTCGTAGGCCATCGCCGTGTCCCCTCCTGGCTTTGTACGCGAGTCACGTCGTCGTTTCGACACGACTCCGGGCGTCGCACGGTCGTGCGATGAGGCGATGTTCACGGCTTCGGGCGGCACCTCTGACCTGCGGCGTGGTGGTCGGCAACGGCGCGGTCACGACCGACCGCCCACGCCCGTAGCCAGCGCATTTGTCCTCAGCCGGTGACCAGCCGCAGACGCTTGGATCAGGGTCGCTGCCTCCCTGGCGTCCGCGGCGCCTCCCGAAGCCGCGAACATCCAAGGGGCGTCGGCGTCCTCGGTGCCGCCCGAACTGCTGTCGAAACGCTGCTCCTTGCCGCGTACGAAGCCACCCCTCCCGTTGATCGTCTTGCCGGACGTCCCCACCTTGCCGGACACCCGCTCGTGGCGACAGAGCGCGACCGGTCAGCGCTGCGGCGCGAACCGTTCGAGAAGACGTTCCCGCTGTTGGACGCCGAGGCCCCGCACCCGGCGGCTCTCGGAGATCTCCATCTCGGTGAGGATCTTCTGGGCCCGTACCTTGCCGATGTCGGGGAGCGATTCGAGCAGGGCGCGGACCGGCATCTTGCGGATGGACTCGGAGTCGCTGGCCAGCACCTCGCGCAGCGAGAACTTGCCGTGTTTGAGCGCGTCCTTGACCTTGGCGCGTTCGCGCCGCGCGGCGGCGGCCTTGTCGAGCGCGGCCCGGCGCTGCTCAGGACTCAACGGGGGCAGAGCCATGGCGGGTGATCCTCTCGTCGTTGGCTGGAACGTCCCCATCATGTCTGGGCGGTTGGGGCTTTGACCAGCGGCTTTCATGCGGAGCCGGACACCTCGCCGTGCTCCTTGGTCCAGGTCTTGCGGACGGTCTCCCGTCCGTCGTCCTTCTCCTCGACGAGTTGGATGAGCACCTGGTCGAGGGAGCCGTACGTACCGAGCCACTCGGTGAACTTCCGCTCGGCGACTTCGAGGTCGGGCCACCAGCCGCTGGAGGACGGGCCGCCTTCGTGGAACTGGAGGGTGACGCGGAAGGTGGCGGCCGGCTCGGCGGCTCCGGGCGCGGTCACGCGGTCGCCTCCTGCTCGGCCTCGGCGAACGCCCGGTACAGCGAGGCGACGGAGGGGTGCTTGTCCTTGTTCTTGCCGGTCTTGATGGTGAGCTTCTTCGCGATGTCGGGGACGGGCACGCCCTTGTCCTTCAGGGCGAGGGCGAAGGTGAGCATGTCGTCGTCGATGACCTTCGGGCGCCCGCCGTGGTTGCCTTTCTTCGCGGCGCTGACCTGGCCCTCCAGGGTCTTCTCCCGGATGTAGTTGCGCTCGATCTGCCCGGCGACGGCGAGCACGGCGAAGAACATGGCGCCCATGCCGTTGGGGTCGTAGATCCCGGTGAGCGGGCCGGTGAGGAGTTCGAGCTGGATGCCGCCGGACTGGAGCTCGCCGGACAGCGTCATCAGCTCCGCCGCGTTGCGGGCGAGGCGCTTGAGCTCGTGGACGGTGAAGATGACCGTCGTGTCCGGGGCGGCCTCCTTGAACTGGTGGGCCAGCTTGAGCGCGGCCTCCAGTTCGGGCCGCACCTTGATGCGGGTGCTGATCTGCTCGGAGAACACCTTGTGGCAGTCGGCCGTGTGGAGGGCTTCGAGCTGGCTCGCCAGTTCTTGGCGGGCCGTCGACGTACGGGCGTATCCGATTCTGATCGGCTTCCCGTCGCGCTGCGCGGGCACTGCCGCGGGCGCGGGGCCCTGCTTCCACGGCCGTCCCGGTCCGCGGCCGGCGGGGACGAGGACTTCGAGTTCCTCGCGCAGCGCGGCGATGAGGACGAACCGCGGGGTGTGGTACTTCGTCGCGGTCTTCCCGCCGCGCGTTCGGCACGCGCTCCCGGCGGGTACTTCACACTTCGGGCAGTCGTTGCGTTCTACCGCATCTGCGGCTTGATCGGGCGTCAGGTCCACGCGATCAGTGTGTCAGAAGTGTCTCGCAGAACGCCCGAGTTTTGAGAGGACTTCTGCGAACGGCGACCTGCGGAAACGGATCACGCTTCGGGCCTCTCGCAGAACTCTCACAGATGACCGTTTGTGAGAATCGCGAGGGCCGCGTCGTTCCGTCGCCCGACTCGTTGCGCTGGACATGACCGATGCCCTTGCCCGGGCGCTGGACCGGGACGCCGCCGCGCTACTTCAAGCACTGCACACCGGATCCTGGCAGCCAATGCCAGCCGAGCAGCAGCTCGCCGAGGACCTGGCTCGTGGCCACTGGGATGCGCACGGGTTCCGGGCCGGGCTGCGCGCCTTGTCGCCCTCCGTACGGACCGGACGCCTGCTGGAGGTGCTCACGCCCGCGGCCGCCGTGGCGGAGGCGGCCGGGACCCCGGCAGCAGACGCCGCGCTGCTGCGGCTGCGGCGACTGCTGGACGCCGTGGCTCCCGCGCTGTGACGCCGACGTCGAGGGGCTCAGCGCTCTTGCCCGCGGTCCCGGTCCTTTTGTCGACGTTGCTCATCCCGTTCGCGGTTCGGCTCGCTGTGGCCGCGGCTGGCCGCCCGCTCAGGATTGCTCCGCGAGGGCCGGGGAATCTGCGGGCCGTCGGCGGACGGTAGCGGCGG
Source organism: Streptomyces sp. NPDC033270 (assembly GCF_055576575.1). Taxonomy (NCBI): domain Bacteria; kingdom Bacillati; phylum Actinomycetota; class Actinomycetes; order Kitasatosporales; family Streptomycetaceae; genus Streptomyces; species Streptomyces sp. NPDC033270. Next base: position 17,841 of record NZ_JBVIRA010000037.1, on the reverse strand, counting down.
CCGGCCCGCCAGCCGGGCCCGGAGCTGGTCGAGCTTGTGCTGGACGCCGGGGCTGCGGCCGTCATCCCCGCGTTCGCGCGGGGCCTGTTCGCGGTCTTCCTGCGCCGGCGCATCGCGCTGCTGCCCGGTGTCCTGGGACTGCTCGGACCCGTACGTGCGGTGCGTGACCTGCCCGGACTCGTCGCGCTGCCAGCTCTCGGTGTGCTGCGGCGCCGACTCCATGTGCGGGGTGAAGTACCTGTCGAGTTCGCGTACCGATTCGTGCTGCTCGATGAGGGCCTCGGCGTTGTCGGCGCACACCGTACGATCTGGCCCGTTGACGTACATCGGGTCGAGGACCTCACCGGGCACCCAGCGGCCGCCAAGTTCCTTGGAAACGTCCTGGCCCTGTTCGGCACGTTCCTCGATCTCCTCGTACGGGCCCTGCCAGCGGCCGACGACGCGCTCCCGGGCGACGTGCTCGGGAGCCTCCACATCCACGATGTGGATCTGGTAGCCCTGCTGCTGCAAGGTCTGGGCGAGGCGGTGCGCCTTCTCGCCGTTGGCGAGTGTGCCGTCGATGACGACGTTCTCCCCGGCGGCAATCGCCTGCGCCTGCGCGGTCTTGGAGAGCAGGGACGACTCCTCATGGACGAGGGCGGCGAGTTCGCGCGGGTAGAACCGCTCCCCCGGCTCGCCCATGCCCTCCGGCACCAGCTGGTCGTAGGAGCCATCGCGCTGGGCTTGTTGCAGGAGTCGGTCTTTCATGTCGTCCGGATCGATCTGCCGCCATGGCTCGGCGCTCAGGCGCTTGCACACGTCCGGCAGGACGCTGGACTTGCCGGCGCCGGAGGGGCCGGCGGTGATGACCGCGATCCGGTTGCGGCCCGGTTCGGGCGTCTCGGACTGCCAGGCGTTGAGGATCTCGCGGTGTGTACGGGCCCGGGCGGCCGTGGGGTGCGGCCGGCCGTCGAGGTGGACGAACCACTCCGGATTGCGGATCGTTGCCGTGGGTGCGTCGAGGTCCAGTCGGCCATCGCGGCCGGCCTCTTCCAGGGCGCGCCGGTGCGCGGCTACCTTCTCCGGATCCAACGGGATTCTCTCTCTGTGTAGTTACTGCTGCGCAGCGCGGCGGCGCAGGATCTCGTCGTACGCGTCGTCGTCGAGGAAACCCTGGACCAGGGCGTCGTGCACCTCATCGAACGAGCCGGGCACCGTCTGTGCGGCCGCGTCGTCGTGCAGCCCGTCGGTGAGCGCGCCGGCCTGGACGTACGGCCAGGAGGTCAGTTCCTCGACGAGGGCGCCACGGTCGATCTCGCCGGCCGCGTAGCGCATGGCGACGTGCAGCGGGCTGTGACCGGCCCGCCCCTTGGGGATGGGGGGCAGCTCCCGGGCCTCGGTGACCAGGGTGCCCACGGCGACATGGGAGATCCCCATCTCGCGGCCGATGTCGCGGTGGCTGACGCCGGGAGTGTCGGCCGCGGCCAGGGCTGCAAGGGCCGTGCGCTCATGGGAGAGCGCGGAACGTGCCTTGTTGGCGGCGCGTACCGCGAGTTCGGCGGTGCGGGCTTCCCGGGCGGCCGCAAGGGCCTGTTCGGTGGTCAGTGTCATGATTCCCCCTCTTGGTAACCTTCACTTACCAGTCTTGGTAAGTGAAGGTTACCGCGCCAGGGCCGGGAACGCTGCGGCAAGGCGCGTATTCCTCTCCCTCGTCATCGGCCTGGTCTTGACGCTCCGGTTCCTCAGGGGGTTCTGCCACCTCGGGCAGCGCGCTGCGGTCGGTAGCTGGCACCGGCTTCGGCTCTGTGTGATTGCCGTTGAGACAGGCCCGGTTGAGGCTGCTGACGGCGCGCCGCAGGGCCTCCATCCGGTAGCGGTCGTGCCAGTAGACGGAAGCGTCCCCAACGCCCTCCGCCTTCATGTCCGCCAGCATCGCGGCCTTCCACGAACCGTGGAGGCCGGCCAGTTCATCGGCGGCACCCTTGTGCCGGGGCCAGCACGGGGGGAGCCGGTATTCGCCGCTGACTTCGTAGTGACCTTGGAGCCAGTCGACCCAGTCCGCCAGGGCCGCCCACTCCTCGGGGGTGGCCCGGTCCGTCCAGCTGGCAGGCTGCGGCGGTTCCTCTTCTTCGCTGGGTTCCTCGGCCTCGGCGGCTGCCACATGCTCGATGAGGTCCTGCAGCTGCTCGCGCAGCGCACCGACCGCCTTGTCCAGGCGGTCGGTGCGCTCCAGGCCGTCCTCGGTCACCGCCGAGACGAGCATGACCAGTTCGTCGAGCTGGTCCTCCAGCCCCTCCAGCGTCAGTCGACTCACGACGACTTCTCCAGGGACACGTCGCCGCCGCTCTCAGCGTCATCAGCCGGGGGCGGTGTCGGCTCTCCGTACAGCCGCTTGCTGTCCTCGACCAGCTGCGCCAGGTCGCTCTCCCAGTACGGTTCCGCGTCGATCATCATCGGCGCGACGCCCTGAAGCATGACGACCATGCGCCGCGGCGCGAGCCGGCCCAGCTCCGAGACCGGCAGAATCGCCTTCTCCCGGGTGCCCTCGGACATCTGCTGGGCGCCGATGAGAGTCCGCGGGTCGGTCGAGCGCGTGATCTGCGGAGCGTCCCACTCGCCGACCAGGTCACTGACGCGCTTGAGCAGGACGGACGTGTCGGACAGGCCGCCGCCGTACGTCTTGCAGGCCGCCGCGTCCCAGAGCGTCTCCATCCCCTGCTCGCCGAACGCTTCGACGCCCTGGCCCCAGGTCTGCAGCCAGGCCAGCACGACGATCCCCTTGCTGCGGTAGTAGGTGTATAGGTCCGGCAGCTGGCGCCAGCGCACGGTGTTGGCGACCTCATCGAGCGGGGCGACGAGCGGCGGGTTGAGCCGGCTGCCCGGGGCCCGGTCGGCCGCGCGATCCGCGGTGTTCAGGACGGCGGCCGACAGCGCGGTGGTCAGCGGGGCCGCGGAGCCTGCGCCCTTGCGGGAGAGCAGATACAGCGTGTCGGTGGAGGCGATGAAGTCCTCGGGCCGGAACTCTGCGCGCGTCGCCAGCTGATCGGGAGGGCAGGTCACCCAGCGCGTGATGTCCGGATTGGTCAGCCATCCCACGAACACCTCCGCCGTGGCGAACACGCTCTCGCGTGTCTTCTCCGGCAGTCGGCGCATGCCCTGCAGACCGACCGCGGCGACCGTCGCACCGTGTGCGCGCAGGATGTCGTCCGGGTCGGTGTTCTGGCTGTCGGTCAGCCACTCGTAGATGACGGTGACCTGCCGGCCGTCGAGGGCGGCCGCCAGCAGGCACCACGCCAGCACGCTCTTGCCCTTGGGGTCGAAGAATCCGTCGGCGCGGGCGCGCTGTTCGGCGTCGGAGTTGGCGTCGGCCAGGACGCCCATCAGCTCCTCGGCATCCGACAGTTTCTTGATCTGCCGAAGGGGATTCCACCACCACGAGGGGGTTTCCCCGACAATCTCCTGAGGGTCGAAAACCCAGGTCTCGCCCTTGTACGAGCGCCCGAGCCGGGTCAGCTTGACGATGTCGTCCTTGTTGGTGGACGTCATGCACGCTCCGGGGGCCCGCAAAATCGCCGGGACCACCTGGGCGACCGTCTTGTGGCGGCCGGGGCCGGCGATCGTCAGGTGCAGGTACTCCCACGGCGCGTAGACCCGCTTGCCGGTGGTGACTGACCGCCCGACACAGATGCCCGGTTCGGCCCCCTCGATCTGCAGCCGCTGCGCGGTGCGGTCGACCTCCGCCTGCAGCGCGACGTGATCGCGACGCGTGGACATACGGCGGGCCGCTTCGTCGGTGGCCTTGGTGGACACACCCGCCCGCCACCGGCGCCGTACGGCCCGGACCACCACAACGCCGACCGCCGCGGCGGCCGCCGCCTCGATGAGCGCGAACACGGTGGCCGCCGACGTCCACCGCCACTCACCGGTCGCCAGCCCCAGCAACGGCGTGAACGGCGCGGTGAACTCCCATGCGCCGGTGGCCCACCACTGCGCGGCGGTCAGGGCGAGGTAGGCCGCCGCGATCACCAGGAGCACGCAGCCGATCACCACCGCGGCGGCGATCTGGCCCGGGGTGATCCGCTCGCCGCCGCCGCGGTTCATCGGCCAGCCTCCGCCTTGTCCAGGTCCAGCGCGCCGCCGGTGTTGTCCTGGATCCTGTTGGCCCACTTCTGGTTGGTGTCGTTGAGCCGGATCTCCGCCTGCGTCAGCGCCGTCTGGATCGGGATCCCCGCGTTGGCGCCCGCCTTGACCAGGAACTTTCCTCGGCCCGGCGGGGGCATCTCCTGACCGGTCTTGATGTCGATGCTCGGCGGGATCGACCACTCGACGATCAGCTCCCGCTCCCTCGAAGACAGCGGAACGATCTTGTTCAGGGCGTCCATCTCCGCACGCGGCAGACCGCCGAGGAACACCATCCCGGACCGCTCGACGAAGCCCTTGGCCTTGCTGCGGTCCTCGGGGTTGGGCAGCGAGAGCAGGTCATCGGTGGAGTGCGTGGTCATCGACTGGCCGATGCCGATCTGCCGGTTCAGTCGCGTGAGCTCGTCGACCCGGTCGACCAGGCCCACGCCGGCGCGAAGGATCCGCCACAGCTCATCCAGGACGAGGAAGAAGTTGCGGCGCGGGGCGAGGCCGGCGTCGGTGAGCCGGTCGTGTGCCTCGATCGTGGCGAACGCCTCGGCCCAGCAGGTCAGCAGCACCGCCCCCTCCAGGGTCTTCTCGGAGGCGGGGATGGAGGACAGGTCGATGCTCACCGGCCGGTCGAGCGAGAGCCGGTGAGAGGTCTGGCGGTTGAAGGTGGACGCCAGCGTGCCCTCGACCAGCGACATCAGTGACTTCAGCAGCGGTTTCACCGCCTGCCTGTACTGCTCTTCGCTGTCGGCGAGGGTCATCGAGCGCAGCGCGTCGGGGCCTGTCTTGAGGAGCGTCACCAGGTCGTCGAGGAGCGCGGGCCGGCCCAGGTCGACGTCATCGAGCATCTCGATCGCCTTGCCGAGCAGCGCCTCCTCATCGCCGGTGATCGGGGATTTGCGGACGATGGAGACCAGCGCCGCCACCATCGTGGAACGCCGGCCGGTGGCTTCATCGAGCATCAGCCGACGGGCGGTGCCGGTCAGCCGGGCCGCGGCCGCGCCCATCTCGCCCAGGTCGAGCGGGTTGAGCGAGCCCATGCCGCGCCCCAGCTGGATGACCTGGCCACCCAGCGCCCGGATCAGATCGGTGTATTCGCCCTTGGTGTCGCCCGGTACCAAGGAGACCGTGCCGCGGAAGTCCAGCCCCACGACCATGCGGCGGTTGATGGTGGACTTGCCCAGGCCCGGCTTGGCCAGGGTGAACATGCTGGGGTTGGCGATCAGGCCGGCCCGCTCGAACCACGCGATCGGGTCGCAGCACAGCGTCGCGCCGGTCACCAGGTTGCGGCCGAGCGGCACCCCCATCATGGGGGTGCCGGCGCCGACGACGAACGGCCACAGGCCGCAGACCTGCCGGCTGGTGCCGCGGTACTCGGTGGGCATGTCCAGGTACGACGTCCGCCCGCCGTTCGGGCCGCGCATCCCGCGGGCGCCGATCCGCACCGGCAGGCCCCAGTTGCGGCCGCGCACCGCCAGCCCGGCCTCTTCCTCAGTCTTCTTCGAGCGCCGAGCCATGCGACGCACCCCCCTTGTTACTTGAGTGTCTTGGGCAGCTGCAGCGCGACATGCTCCGGAAGGATCACGCCGATCGGCAGCGCGGCCAGAAAACCGGCGTCCTGACTGCCCCAGGCGTAGCGCAGGGCGATCCGCGCCGGCGCCGAGAGGTTGTCCACCGCGGTCTCCGCGGCCAGCACCTGGTGTTCGCCGTCGTCGCCGTCGTGCACGGTGGCGGTGACCACCAGGCCGAACAGTGTCAGGCCGGCGCCGCGCGCCTCTTCCTGCCGTGTCTTGGCGGCCGCGGAGTACTCCGCTTCCGCGCGGGCCTGTCCGTTGCGGGAGGTCTCCGTACGGCTGCGCGCCGCGCGGAAGTCCCGGTCGGCGATGGCGGCCGCCTCGGCCGGCGAGTGCGGCCGATAGATCAGCGCCACCCGCTTGCGGTCGATGTCGCCGTGCGAGGACAGCAGCGAGCGCAGCACGTCGCTGAACACCTCACCGCGGGGCGCCTCACCCATCATCCAGGTCACGCTCGTTGCGCCGTCGTGCCAGTAGCTCTTGGTCTTGGCGACGTGCGTGGTGGGGCCGGCCTGCGACCAGGTCAGGCCCGAGTCGGTGCCCGAGGCCCGCGCCTGGTCGATGAGCTGGGCAACGCCCGGCTCGTAGGCCGTGCGCACGACCTCCGCCAGCTCGGTGGACGACAGCGGGCTGGCCGCCCCGGCACCGGTCGAGGCCAGACGGCTGGTCAGCGACGGCAGCCGACGGCCGATCTCCACCGCCATCTCCTTGGGCGACCGCTTCGAGCGGCCGATCGAGGAGGCCGCGTCGTAGACGAAGCTGACGTAGGTGTTGATGGTGGGCGAGCCGGACGGGTACGTGCGGTCGATGTCCGCCATCACCTGCTGCGCGAGGGGAGAGGCCCCCTCGGAGCGCTGGTGTGCGATCTCGGTGTGCAGCTTCTCGCCGGAGTCGGGGGCGACCTCGACGACCACCTGGAAGCCCACCAGGTTCGGCTCGCCGCCCATCGACTGCATGAAGGCGCCCCAGTTGGCCACCCAGGTGTTGATGTCGCCCTGGTCGACGAGGGAGCCGCCCTGGGCGCTGCAGGACAGGGTCACCGCGAAGTGCTCGACCTGGTGGTAATGGATCATGCCGAAGGCCCTGCCCAGGCCATCGGTTGCTTCGTACATGTCGCTGGGCATCGCCAGGCCCGGCAGCAGGGACTTGCCGCCGGGAACCTTCGACAAAACGCCGGATCGGTACACGTTCTGACCTTTCATCACGCCGCGGCCCCAGGCCAGGCGCGAGTAGAGCAGGGTTCCCATGTGGCGGCCGTAGCGGTCGCGCACGGCCAGCGGCACGAGCACGACGGCGCCGACCACGGCGGTGATGGCCGCGATCCACAGGTTGAGCGGTGCGGCGGTGCCGGCCACGGCCAGGAAGAGGAACAAGACGGCGGTGGGGACCAGGCCCAGCCCGCCCAGGCCGGGCGGGCGCGGCCGGCGCCAGTTGCCGTACGTCCGCAGCGTTTCGGTCTCAGGAGCCACTGGGGCCACCTCCCTCGGTAGCGTCCTCGAACCCTTCGACGATCTTGTCCTTGGTGGCCTTGGCTGCCTGGGCACCGATAGCGACGGCGACTCCTGCCGGACCGCCCGCGGCACCCGCCGCGGCCGAACCGCCGGCCGCCGCGCCTCCGCCGGCCGCGGCGGACGTACCCGCACCGGCGGAGGCAGTACCCGCGCCCGCGGAGGCCGTACCGGCACCCGCGGACCCGGTGCTGGCGCCGGCGGACTTCGTCCCTGCCGAGGCCGCGCTGCTGCCGAGCGACCCGCCGTCGGAGACACCGGACGGTGTGGAGCTGCTCAGCCCGACGTTGGAGGACCCAGTGGGGGCATCAGCCGCCGGGGAGGACTGGGCGGACATGCCCGACGAGGAGGACCCGGACGGGCCGCCGCTGGTGTCCATGCTGGAGAGGCGGCCGACGGCATCGGCGCCGCCACCCAAGGAGCCGCCGCTGGTGAGCGCGACACCGGCCGGCTGCATCAGCCTGAGCAGGGCGGGCAGCACGATGACCGTGGCGGACAGCAGCACGAAGCCGGTGATGCCCGAACCGAGGTCCTGGTTCGCGCCGGAGCCCATCAGGCGGTAGGCGGCCGCGTAGACGGTGGCGGCCGCAGGCTTGAGGAGGAGGAACGCCAGCGTCCAGGACAGCCACCTGGCCAGCCAGCGCGAGCCCATGCCCGTGACGGCGGTCGAGGCCGGGATGGCGACGGTGCCGGCCAGCAGTACCAGCACGGCCGCCCGGAAGTACATGATGATCAGCTGGATCAGGCTGAAGACACAGGCGAACAAGACCAGAAGCAGGGGGACGCCCGGCCCGCCAAGCTGGTTGGACAGCCCTGCGATGGACAGCGCGGCCAGACCCAGCTTCTCGTCGGCGTTGCCGCCTAGGGACTGGTCGATGATCCAGTTCGTATAGGAGTCGCCGATCGTGATGGCGATTTGGACGCCGGGGATGAACATCCCGTTGATCAGCACCAGTTTGACCATGCCATGGAGGATGTTGCGCATCTCCTCCCCGCTGCCGCGCAGGGAGTAGGCCATCCTCGCGCCGGCGATGATCAGGCAGATCCCGGTCAGGGCCGAGGACAGCCACAGCGTGTGGGTGTCCAGCCATTGGGCCACTGATGTGGCCCCGTTGACCGACTCCCCTGCCTTGCCCGTGGTGGGCGCGACGCCGGGGGTGGAGACCTTCAGCCACAGTGACGTGATCTGCTGGACGATCTTGCCCAGGCCCGCGGCGAGGGACTTCAGCAGGTCTTCTATCCAGTTGCCGACGGTGTCACCGACCACCTCCTTGGCGCCGTCGCAGCCCCAGGAGATGGGCGGGATGTCGCACAGGCCGCCGGGCACTACACGCCCCCGAACGGGATGTAGCCGTCGAGGCTGCTGAGCTGGTCGCCCGGGGTGTTCAGGCCGCCGCCGGGCGGCGGCACGATCTTCCAGTCGCCGCCGGACCACTGGACGGTGATGTCGGAGGACTTGAGCGACTGCGCGGACTGCGAGCCGTTGACGAGGGAGACGACGGTGGTGGTGTCGGTGTAGGAGACGATGCGGAATCCGGCGATCTGGGCCATCTGCCCACTCTGGACGGGCTGGTCAACCTTCTTCAGCTGCTTTTCCAGCGCGTCCCGGCCGGCGCCGGGCAGGACCTGGGCCTTGAGCGGCTTGACGTCCGGTGCGGAGAGAATCGAGCGGTAGAAGCCGTTGGCCGCGGCCATGAGCGCCCCCCGAGGGGTGTGCGCGTAGCAGCTGGCGGTCTGACCGTCGACCTTGAGCGGGCCTGCACTCTTCGAGCGGGGCAGCGCGACGGTGTTGACCAGGTCCCAGGAGACATCGTCGGGAGCCGTGGTCGGCACGTTCTTGTCCGTGTCGGACGGCTTGCAGCCCTTGGCGCCGTCGTCCGGGGCCTGGCCGTCGCCGGCCCCGCCGGAGCTGGACGTCGAGGTACTGCTGGTCGGCTGCGCGCCGGCCGTCCCGCCGCCCTTGTCGTCGTCGCCCGAGGTGGCAACGACGAAGACGCCCAGCAGGACCACGACGAGAATGATTGCGGCGGACGCGATGAAGAGCCGGTTGCCGCCGGCCGCTTCGTCGCCGTCGCCGGTGGTGCGCTTCGCCATATGGCGCTCCCCCTAGATGTCGATCAGAGAATCAGTGCGTTGGCCAGCGTGGACGCGGCGGAGATGATGATGGAGCCGATGCAGGCACCGCCCAGGGCCTTCATCGCGCGGTTCGAGCCGTGGCCGGAGAAGTAGGCCCAGCACAGGATCGCGCCGCTGATCACGAACGCGACGCCGGCTGCCCAGGCCGCGACCCAGGTGATCCAGTTGCCGATCGTCTGGATCTTGGTGCAGGCGCCGGGCGGGCAAGTCCCGATCGCCAGCATGATCGTTTTGTTCAACGTGTTCCCTCCGTTGGTTGGTTCAGGTCGAGGCGGGTCCTCGGGTCAGGCGGCGGCATAGCCGGCCCGGGCGGGCCGGTGGGCCCAGGGCGGCCGCTGGGTGTCATGGGCTGCTGCTGGTAGTAGGTGGCCGTCGGCATCGGCTGCTGCGCGGGCTGAGGAGCGTACTGCGGCTGTGCAGTCGAGCCGGGCGGCAGGGCCAGGGTGATGTGTGGCGGCGGCAGCTGGCGCAGCGTCTCCTCCAACGCGACCAGCGCCTTGATCCGCTTGGCGGGCCGGCCACCCTCGCGCCACTCCTCGACCCAGGGCACCTCCCAGCTGTTGTCCACCGCGCCGGTCAGCACCCGGATGCGGTCGCGCACCGACCGCGGCGGTTTGGTGGGAGCGTCCGCCATGAGCACCAGGCCGGCGATGTGCGTGCTGGCCGGGGCCATGCCGGTGTGCCATTCCTGCAGCGCGGCCTGCGCACAGGCAAGTCCGTGCGCGTCGGCCCGTGCCACGAGCACCACGTGAATGCCGGATACGGCACCGTGGATGTCCGGCCAGCGCCGCAGGGCGTCACCGCCGCCGCCGACGGTGCGTAGGAGCGTGGAGACGCCGGCGCCGCCGTGCACGCCCAGCGCCCACCAGATAACCCCCTGAGCGGGAGCCATCGGGATTGTGCCGAGCTGCATTTGCGGGGCCTGTACCGACAGCTGACGCTGGGCCGGCTGCAGCGGACGGGGCGCCTGCGGCTGCGGTGCGGGCTGGTGATCTTGCGGCTGCATGGTGGTGGGTTGCGGAGTCACCCACAGATCGACTCGTTCGTCCCCCATCCCCGTTCCCTTCTTTCTCCGCTATCACAAAAGGCGTGATCGCGAACCGCTTACAGTACCTTCCCCATAGCTCAAAGCAACTAATAAATTCGAACGTCCATGAACAGCCGCTGATAGCGTGCGATCTCGCTTAGCGGAGATCAAAGGGGGAGTGGGTGGGTGCACCAATTCGATGAGATCGATGCTCATCTGGCGGGATATCCAGAGGTCATGACGCCTGGGGAGGTGGCTGCGGTTCTCCGAGTTGAAGCGCAGACCGTCGTGAAGTGGTTCGGCGAGAACCACCTCCCAGGGTTCCAAATAGGTCCAAAGCGATCATGGCGGACATTCAAGTCCGAGCTTCGCAAATACCTTTATGCGAATAGGAACGGATGGGGCGTTACATCCGAGTGAGTAGGATTTCGAACACGGGGGAAGCGCATGACGCAACGTCAGCGCCGTATCGTCGGCGCGATATCAGCAACCACCGGGCTGGTGGTCCTGGCCGCCGGCTGCGGAATGGTCGACGGCGGCGGAACCCGCGGCGGGCTGAGTAACGCGGTCCCCACCAAGTACCGGGCCTGGATCACCAAGGCCGGCAGCATCTGCTCCCAGATACCGCCCGCCATCATCGCCGCCCAGATAGAGGCGGAGTCCAACTGGAACCCCAAAGCCCAGAGCCCCGCCGGTGCCCAGGGCCTGTCCCAGTTCATACCGGGCACCTGGAAGACCTACGGCACCGACGGCGACAACGACGGCAAGGCCGACCCGTTCAACCCCGCGGACGCGATCATCTCCCAGGGCACCTATGACTGTGTGATCGCCAAGGAGCTGCTGCCGGGCGTCAGCAGCAAGCAGCTGCAGGGTGACATCGTCTCCCTGACCCTGGCCGGCTACAACGCCGGCTCCAACAAGGTGTGGAAGTACCACGGCATACCGCCGTACTGGGAGACCATGGGCTACGTCTCCAACATCCTCAAGCTGGCCAAGAAGTACCAGGGCGCCAACGCCGCCGGCCCGGTGGGAACCGGAGCGGGCGCCAAGGCCGTCGCCGCTGCCAAGAAGTACCTGGGGTACCCCTACATCTGGGGCGGCGGCGGATCCGGCGGACCTACCGGCGGTGGATTCGACTGCTCGGGTCTGACCCAGTACGCGATCTATGCCGCCACCGGCAGGAGCATCCCGCGCACCTCGCAGTCCCAGCGCGGCGCCGGCACCTCCGTTGCGCGTGCCGATATGCAGCCCGGCGACGTCATAGTCATCAACAACGACGGCAACTGGGGCCACGTCGGCCTGTACGTCGGCAACGGGCAGATGATCCACGCTCCCCACCCGGGAACCGTGGTCAAGCAGGTGCCCCTGGACGCGTACTGGCGGAAATTCCCGTGGGACGTCAGGAGGTTCACATGAGCACAACCAGGACGCTTCGCGCGGTGTCCGCGGCCGCCACGGTGGTGCTGGTCGCCGCGGCCGCGGCCGGCTGCAGCAGCGAGGACCAGGACAAGCCGAAACCGAAGCCGGCCCACTCCTCCCCCGCGCCGACCGCCCGCCCGAATGCCACCTACTCACCGCCCAAGGAGATGCCGACGGGGAAGGCCGGCACCCCCAAGGGCGGCCTGCCCAAGGGCGTGAACGAGCAGGACGCCACCGCGGTGGCCAAAGCCGTCGTCGAGGTGGCGTTCACCTACGACGCCCAGCTGGACCGCACCCGGGTCGACGCCCAGCGCCGGACCACACGTTGGCTCACCCCCGCCTACGCCAAGACCGCCCTGGGCCAGCCCGTCGCGCCGCCCGGCGCCAGCTGGGACCAGATGGCCGCCCACCACGGCTACACCACCGTCACCGCCCGCCAGGCCCACGACACCGCCCCGGCGAGCACCCCGAAGAGCGCCTACCGGCAGTTCGAGGTCGCCGTCCACTTCCGCGGCCGCGACGGTTGGAAGGGCCCCGACGAGCACTGGGTGACGTGGATCCACCTCACCCGCAGCACCACGAGCAGTTCCTGGAGAGTCGACAGCATGCGAGTGTCCGCGTGACCACGAACATCGATCCCGCCACCGTCCCCGCCTGGCCGGCGCCCGAGGTCCGTCTCACCGGCCAGGGCATGGTCGAGGTCGACGGGGTCAGCCTGCGCCTACCTCAGGGCCTCGACGGCGCCGAGGCCCGCCGGTGGGCGGTCCAGCACGTCGCCAGCAAGTACGCCCGCCTCGGCCGGCCGATCCGCGTCACCGCCGTCGAGACCGACGGCACCCGCTTCCCGCTGATCGTCGACCCCGCCGACGGAACCGTCCAGGCCGCGCCCGAGGAGGCACCCGCCCGCCGCCGCGGCCTGCGCCTGCCCGCACCGGCACCCCGCAAGGGCAGTGTCAACCTGGGCAAGAACCCCGGCGAGCAGCAGGAAGCCGCGGGCAAGTCGCAGACCAAGGGCCTGATCGCCGCGGGCGTCTTCCTCGGCGTGATCGCCCTGATCGCGGTGGTCATCCTCAACGCCGGCGGCAGCGGCGATGTGACCCAGGCCCCCAACGCCCGTACGCGTGCCACCGCTTCGGGGCCAGCGACGCCGCCGCCGGCGAACCTGCCCAAGCCGGCACCGGACGGCTGGACGACCCGCGCCGCCTGGTCCCTGCCCATCAGCACCGACGTCACGCCCGCCGTCGCACCCAACGGCACGATCGCCACCGTCACCGACAAGGGCGAGCTGGCCGTCCTCGACCCGGCCACCGGCGTCACGAAGTGGACCGCGGAACTGTCCGACGGCGCGTACGGAGCCCTGGTGTTCACCCGCATCGACGGCCGTGACGTCCTGGCCCTCAGCAGCGGCCAGACCCTGCACTACTGGCCGCTCGACGGCACGCAGCACCCGCTCACCTCGGTGGACCTTCCCGCCAGCGGCGGCACCATCTCGTTCGCCGGCGACTCTCCCCTGGTCAACCTCGACGAGGCGACGGCCGGCGTCATCAGCAAGGGCAAGGTCCGCAACGTCGATCTGCCGGTGAAGGCCACCGCACTTGCCGCCGACGGCACCTCCGTCCTGGCCGCCGACGGCACCGGCCACGTCTGGCGCCTCTCGCCCGGCCAGAAGCAGCCCGGCAAGGGCCTGAAGCTGCAGCCGCCCGCCACGGGCAAGAGCAAGGGCAAGAAGGCCAAGGGCGGCGGCGCCCAGCCGACCCGCGTCCTGGGCGTCGACAGCAAGCGGCTGGCCGTCATCTGGCAGACCGGCACCAGCACGATCGCCACCGTCTACGACGCCCACAGCGGCAAGCAGCTCGCCGCCGCCAAGGCCGGCCAGGACGTCGACACCTCCACCGTGCGCGCCGCCGGCGAACTGGTGGCCATCGGCCCGCTGCTGCTCAACACCGCCGACGGCAGCGGCCGCGAAGTCACCGGCGCCACTCCCAAGGCCGCGGCCGCCGGCCGTATCTATGCCATCGACCAGCAGCAGCGCACCCACGCCCTGACCGCCGACACCGACACCGTCATCGGCGGGGACGACGTCGCACTCCCCCTCGGCGTCGCCGACCGGCGCGCCCTGGTCGTCGCCGACAAGTTGAACCAGCGCATGCTGTACGCCCTCACCCCCGGCAACAGCGGCCAGCAGCCGGCCCCCGGCAACTCCGGCCAGGTCGAGCCCCCGCAGCCTCCAGGCCAGGACCAGTAACTGACCGCCCACCGGCCCGGTAGCCCCTGCTGGGGATACCGGGCCGGGCCCGTTCACCGGCGGTCCCGTCAGACGTTCGGTACACCGAGGGCCGTCAGCCCCAGAGTTTCAGCGACCTGTTGGGCAGATCGACGTGACGAGACTCGGGCGGGTAGCTGTCCGGGGCCTGGAGCCCCAGCGCCCACACGGTGACGGCGTACTCGTACCCGGCGCGGTGGCGGTGGTAGTCGGCGGCGGCGAAGCCCAGAAACCGGGCGACGGCCGCGCAGTACGGGCCCTTGCCGTGCTTGTCGTAGGCGGGGCCATACGGGTCGGCGCGGCGCCGCTCGTTCTCCAGCCGGGGGTCGGCCATCAGCCTGGTAAGCGCGTCATGCCAGCGGGTCAGCTCCCCCGCCCGGCCGCGCAGCGCGACGGCCAGATCGTCGCCCCCCTCCAGCAGCTCCTCCAGGTCGAAGTACCCGCGCAGGGTCACCTGCTCGCGGTACTCGTCGATCGCCTCCAGCTCACCCCGGGTGAACCCGGCCGTCTGGTACGTGCACAGGTCCAGGGTGCTGTCCCAGTTCATCGGTCCCCCTTCCCGGTGCGCAGCCGATCGGCTATCCATTCCGGCAGGGGCGCCACGGGTGCGTCGTGGACGATGACGTACGGCAGGCCGCCCACGATCGAGCCGGGCCCGAGGAGGTAGCCGCCGCTGCGGCGGCCGGGCCCGCGCACGTCGATCCCCGGTCCGAGGGCGGTCCGCCCACCGGAGCTACTGCCGATCGTGCAGTCCGCTGGCACCCGGAAGTACAGGTGCAGGCCCTGATGCGGGGTCATGACGGTGAACGTGTTAGGCCAGCCGGTCAGGCCCCGGCGGTCGAGCTGGGCCCGCAGGGTCTCGATGCCGTTGCGGGCCGGGCTGTCGGCCTGGTGGATGTCGAGGTCCAGGGCGACGACGTTGGAGGCCCGGCAGCCGATCCCGACGTTGCGATCGTCGGCGAGCAGCTCAGGGAGCGCGTCTTCGTCGAACGTGGCGAGCCGCTGCCACCCCGGTTCGGGCACCCGGCCGCCGGCGGGGATAGGGAAGACAGCCAGGCCCCGACGGACGGCGCGAACGGTGGCCTCGGTGTCGATCGCCGGGGTCACGCCGCCTCGTCCTCGTCGTCGTAGCAGACGCACTCGGCGTACGGGTCACCGCCAGCGCCGCAATCCGGGCACCCGCCGCTGTCGTACTCCTCGTCGTCGCCGGCGTATTCGCCGTGCCGCCACCCCGTGCAGCCGTAGGAGCAGCCGCATCCCTCCTCGCACTCCGGGCAGACCATCCCGTACGTCCAGCCGCACCGCTGGCACATGACCTCGTTGCGGGGGTCGTTCTGTTCCTGGCGCAGATAGTCGACCGCTTCCCTGTACGTGTTGATGTCGACGTACGTCTCCAGGTACTCGACCAGGGTCTCCCGCTCGTCGGCGTCGGGGTGGTCCAGGAGCGCGGTGGCGCAGGCGTGCTTGATGCCCAGCTCGTTCTTAAGGTCGGCCAGGGCCTTCTTGCGCGCGTGGTTCTTCGGCATCTCAAGCTCTGTTTCCGCGGCTCGCGGTGATCCCAGACTCACCAGCCGCCAAGAGCGAGGCCAGCAAGGGTGATGCGATGTGATGGGCGGCTCGGCGCGGAGCACCTTCGGTGGAGCTCGTCCGGTCTGGGCCAGACGAACCGGGCCTTGAGCCGGGCCCACGGTCCGATGACCGCAATCCGTACGGTAGCGCACGTAGGCCAGGGCGGGGCACACCAACGCGCAAGGACCGCCGATGTGGCGACGAACAGGGCCCAGGTGATAGGCGTCCACATCCGGGCCCAGGTCGAGGTCATCAAGCGTGAACACCTTGACGCCCGCCGCACGGAACGCGTCCATCGGGTCAGCGGGCCAACGCCGCGGCGGCGCCTCCGTCGTCTGCGCCGGCTCCCGGAACCGCTCGATCAGATCTGCCGGCAGCCGGGGGCCCATCGCCCACGTGGAGAGCTAAGAAGCCCGCGGTTGAGGGGGTACCCGGCAAATTTGCCGGGTTCCCCTGAATCCCTGTGCCGTACGCGGCATGGCAGCATCATGCGGGCCAGAACCAGACGCCGAGGGAGCGCCCGCCGTGCTTATCGCCAACATCAGTCCCCGCTCCATGGGGAAGACGACAGACACGGGCATGACGGCTCATGCCCTGCACGAGGTGGACTATCGCGTACGGGCGTGGGACGCCGACGAGTCCGAGCACCTCCTCCAGTGGTCCCTGGCCGCCGGAGGATTTCCCTTCCCCGTGGAGAAGAACGCCACGGCCACTTTCGCGACCGACGTCACCCCACTCGCGGACGGAATCGACATCGTGGACGTCGGCCACACCGAGAACCACCCGCACATCGCGGACAGCGTGCTGAAGATCGCCGACCTGGCGATCGTGCACATGGAGCCGTCCATGGCGGACTACCAGCGCGTCACCCAGCCCCGCACGTCCACGCCTATCGCCGACATGGTGGCCCGTTCCGCCTACGTCCGCGCGGACCGCAAGGCCCCGCCCGTGTGGGTGCTCCTCAACCGCGTACGGACTGGCGTCCGCTCCGCCAACGAGATTCGCGGCATGCTGCGCGACAGCGGATGGAACGTGTTCACGGTGATGATCCCGATGCTCGACGACATCAAGCAGGCAACGGCGTTCAGCGTGGAGCACGCCTCCCGCGGCCCGTACGGCGAACTGATCACCGAGATGGAGACGAAGGGACTTATCAAGCGTGGCTAAGCGCAGGAACCTGCGAGCGGGCGCAGAGGCCACCGCCGCCACCTCTGGCGTCGGCACGGGCGGCGGGGCGGAAGCCACCACAGGCACCGTGGCCGTTCTTGAGCCAGCAGACTCAGACTCAGCACGGCTGCGCGACCAACCGTTCACGCTTGCCCACTGGGCCGTCAGCCTGCCCGAGCGGGACGTGACTGCAGAGGAGGCTTCCGGGCCCCTCAGCGACCTGGAGCAGCGGCAGCTGGACGAATGTCACCGCGCCATCGACAACGCCCGGAGCGCGCAGTGGATGCTGGGCATGTCCCTGGAGATCGTGCGGCGCCGGCGCCTGCACCGGGGCGACGGAACCCGCACGTGGGTGCAGTACCTGGCCGCAGAACACGACGGCATGACCGAGCGCGACGCCCGGCGGTTGCAGGAGGAATGGCGGCTCGCCAAAACGGTGCAGGAAGCGCTGGGCAAGCCCGCCCCGGCCTCCCACGTCCGCGCCATGCTCCCGTACGCCCACAGCACATCCGACGAACAGGCCGCAGCCGATTACGTGCAGCTGAAAAGGGCGTTCGACTCCGGCAAGATGCGCCTGGTCGAGCACCAGATCAAGGCCCGGGTCACCAAGGCAATAGAGACGGCTTCCGTCGAGGCCAACCCCCAAGAACGTGTCCGCGCCGTCGTCACGCAGTGGCGTGATCTCCAGGCTTCCCAGCCAGTCATCCCCGCACCGGCAAAGGCCCCAGGTGGAACCCGGCAGACCGCGCCACGCCAGGAGGCGACAGACCCCCTTGTGGCTGCAGTCAACGCCGCGGAGCATGCGCTGCAGCGGGTCGACGAGGCGCTCCTGGATGACAACGCCAACCTGCGACGTGCGGCGGTCGATGCCGAGCACCTGCAAGGGCGCCTGCGCAAGGTTGGCCGTATTCTCACGAAAACGACTGTTCCGGCTGACGATGTCGTGGATGCGGAGATCGTGGAGAGCTAAGAAGCCCGCGGTTGAGGGGAACCCGGCAAATTTGCCGGGTTCCCCCCCCCCCGAGGCCGTGGAGGCCCCCGAGGCCCCCAACCCCCGGGGTTTTTTTT
>NZ_JBVIRA010000036.1:38800-63239 GCF_055576575.1 Streptomyces sp. NPDC033270 | reverse complement strand
GATCAGTCTGGCTGGAGTACTCCGGGGAAGGATCCCGCCGCGTCTACGAGCGCGCCGGCTACCGACCGCAAGGCACTCGCCTCTACCTCTCCTTGCCGCCAGCGCAGCAACCCTGACGGCACCAACACGCTCGGGGACGGCCGCCTGCCGCCCCCGAGTTCCCAATGCCCCACCTGTCGGCGTACTCGAGAATGTGCTCAGTGAAGTACGGACGAACGTGCTCAGCGAGATGACAGGCTGTTCGCTCGGCTCGAGCGGAGTCGTGGCACGATGACTTTGTGGAAAGTCCTGGTCTTTCAGCGCGTCGTCGCATGCTGATCGAGGCGGTCGTCGTGGTCGCGGCGCCTGCTTCGGATCAGGTGGCTTGGCTGGACAAATTCGACGTGCCGCCGGACGAGATCGCCTTGGGCTTCGATGATGCCTTCCGCCTCGCTGGGCGACTGGTCGATGAGGGTCAGCTCAGTCGTGATGTGTTGCCCTTGCTGCAGATGATCGATGAGGTTTTCAGCGAGATGTCCCAGGACACCGACGTGGATCGGTGGACAGGGGAGGCATTGTCCACCGACGCCGGGTGGGGACGCGCCCGGCAGTTGGCGCGAGAAATTCTCACCGCGGAAGGCGAAGAGGCGTCTCCGCTGCCAAACATCCGCATCGTTCGATGAGTCCCAACCCGGCCTGCGGTCTATGCCGTCTCTTTCGGATCTTGTCGAGGTCCAGCCCTGGGCCCCCGCTGGCGCGCACGGGTCGGCGCCGGGGTTCTCTGGGTGGGCGAATCACCAGAGGCCGAAGAACCGTGTCCACCACGTGGGCCGCGCTGCGAAGTGCTCCAGCGCGCTGGGGCCCTCGTAATCTCTCTCCAGCAGTTCTCCGAGGATCCACAGCCGGCCTAGGTGTGTTGACCGGACAGGTTGGTGACGCGGCTGGCGGGGGTGTGGCCGCTGATTCCGGTGTGGGGTCGGTGGTAGTTGTACCAGTCCAGCCAGTTGGGAAACGCTGCTTGTCGTTGGGCGTCTGAGGTGTAGGGCTGTTGGTAGGCCCATTCGTCGGTCAGGGTGCGGTGGAAGCGTTCGACCTTGCCGTTGGTCTGGGGTCGCCAGGGCCGGGTCCATCGCGGGCTGATGCCCAGGTCGCGGCAGGTCTGGCGCCAGGTGTTCTTGCTGTAGGCCCAGGTGTTGTCGGTCAAGACCCGTTCGACGGTGATCCCCCGGGCGGCGAACCATGCCGTGGCCTGCGTCAGGAAGCCGGCGCAGGTGTCTGCCTTTTCGTCGGGGAGGTCTTCGGGGTAGGCGAGTCTGGTGTGGTCGTCCAGGGCGGTGTGGAGGTAGGCGAGCCCGGCTCCGTTGCGGTTTTTGCGTCCGGCTGCCCGGCCGAGGGCTTTGTGGCCGCCGCCGTCGGGGATGCGGCCGAGTTTCTTGACGTCGATGTGGATCAGTTCGCCGGGGCGGGCGCGTTCGTAGCGGCGGACGGGTTCGCCGGTGGCCCGGTCGCAGGCGGCCAGCGGCGGCAGGCCGTGCCGGGTGAGGATCCGGTGGGCGGTGGACGCTGCGACACCGGCGCGGACGGCCAGCCGCAGCGGGCCGATCCGGTGCTCGCTTCGCATGCGGACGACCTTGTCCTCCACAGCTGTCGACGTGCGGTGCGGCTGATGGTGGGGCCTGCTTGAGCGGTCCTGCATCCCCGCGTGCCCGTGCCGTTGGTAGCGGCCGGCCCAGCGTGCGGCCGTCGTGTGACTGACCTGGAACCGTTCCGCGGCTCGACGCAACGGCCAGCCGTCATCGACGACGCACCGGGCAAGCCGCAGCCTGCCCGTCGGCGTCAGCGGGGCGTTACGGTGGATCACGAGGGCCTCCTGCACTCGGCGGTAGATGTCGCAATCCCCACCGAGCCAGAAGGCCCTCACCTCGTTCAAACACCCTGACAGGCATGTCGCCTGTCACCAACGTCCCGGGAAAGCACACCTAGGGCGTTTCTTTCGGATCACCTTGCTGACCAGATGAAGATGGCTGCGAGGTGGAGTCCGGCGAGGTAGATGGTGGCGGTCTTGTCGTAGCGGGTGGCCAGGCCGCGCCATTGCTTGAGTTTGTTGATGCACCGCTCGACGGTGTTCCGCTGTCTGGAGGCCTCGCGGTCGAAGGCCGGCGGGCGGCCGCCGAGACGGCCGAGTCGCTTGCGGTTCGCGGCCTGGTCGGCGGGCTGTGGGATCACCGCGCGGATCCCACGGCGCCGCAGGTGGTGGCGGATTGCCCGGGATGAATACGCCTTGTCCGCGAGGAGCATTGCGGGCGTCGTCCGCGGTCTGCCGACCGGTCGGGGCACCCGGATCCGTGCCATGACCTGCTCGAATGCGGGTGCGTCACCGGCCTGTCCCGGTGTGAGGACGAACGCCAGCGGCCGGCAGCGGTTGTCGGCGGCGAGGTGGATCTTCGTGGTCAGTCCGCCGCGGGAGCGGCTGAGGGCATGGTCGGCCGGCTCGCCGGCCGGGGCCCCTTTTGACGGGCCCCGGCGGCGTGCTGGTGTGCACGCACGATCGTGGAGTCGACCGCCACCACCCACTCCAGGTCGCCCTCGACGTCCGCCTGGGCGAGCAGGGCGGTGAAGACCTTCTCCCATGTGCCGTCGACGGCCCAGGTCCGCAGCCGATTGTGGACGCCCTTCCACGACCCGAAGTGTTCGGGCAGGTCCATCCACGGCGTCCCCGTGCGGTACTTGAACGCGATCGCGTCGATCACCTGCCGATGATCACGCCACCGCCCACCCCGCTTCGGCGTCCGGTCCGGCAGCAACAGCTCGATCCGAGCCCACTGGGCATCAGTCAACGACACACATCAACCAACGATCAGATGATCCCCAAGAAACGGCCTAGCAGCCTCCAGCATCACCGAGACCGAAGAAGCAATCCCTATTGCTTCTCGGCCCCGGCTGGTGGTGGTGGGGCAATGATGTGCACGGGGCGTCGTTGGGCCTCACGCTCTTCGGTGTCAGCAGTGGGAGGCGGAGTGGGATGCAGACCCTCGATCGGTTCCCACCGGGGTGCTGGGGCGGGGGAGGGGTAGAGGAGCGGTTTGGCGAGCTTGGAGAGCTTCCGGCGGCCTTCGGCATCCTTGAGCATGCTTCTGCGCAGGGCGCCTGCCTGCTTGGCCTCAAGCCACTCGCGTGCCTCTGCCCTTCCGAGCGCGCTGACGAGTGAGGCGACGAAGGCGTGTGTTTCGAAGAGATCCAAGGTGGGGCCGTCGTAGGGCTGAATGCCGTTCTTCCAGTTGTACAAGGATCTGCGGTAGCCGCCCGCCAGTTGTGCGGCTTCGGCCTCGCTGACTCCGAGCCATCCTGCGATGTCGTTGACTGCTTTGATGGCTCGTGTGGCCCGGTCTTGCGGCAAGGGGGTCTCTTCGACAGCTGATTCGGTCGGCGCTACGGCGACGGTTGCGGGCACGGGAGCTGCGCAGGAAGACAGCTCGAGTGCCGGAAGAAGCGTTGTCTCCTCGTGCACTGTGGTGGTCCATGCGCGAAGCGGGCGTGGCGCCAGCAGCTGCATCAGGCTTTCGCTTCTGGTGACTGTTCGTCGGCACATGTCCAGATAGGCCATGAGCCAGCCGGAGCGAGCCTGAGCCTCCAGAACACTGGTGAGGTTCTCGGTCACTTGGGCCGCAGCCTCTGCTGCCGGCTGCAGGCTGCCTGGTGTGGTCCCTTCCAGAAGCGGTCTGCCGACCGGCGTCTGGTCGATTCCGGAGAATGCCTCAAGTGCCACCGTGGCGTCTCCCATCGTTCCCCCTAGGAGTAGAAGTCGCGCAGGGCCTCCGTGGTCCCTTTTTCGAAGGCGCGAAGTGCTGAGATGTGAAGTTCCTCCGCTGTTTCCATGATCGATGCAGACCCGAACGGGCGTGCTCCCTGGCGTGAGCAGTCGTTGTCCAGGATGTACGTCAACCGGCCTGTGCTCTCGTCCTTCTGGAAGCCATGCCTGACGACCAGGCTCTGTTCGGGACTGGGCTGGATCTCCATAACCTGCATCGCTGCGCTGATCGACGGGCCCACCGAGCTGTAGAGCTTCTCCTGGAAGATCTCCTCACCGATGAAGCGTCTCCAGTCGAGTGGAGAGCGGACATCGGGATGCGAGAACTGATTGACGAAGCGCAGGCCTACTCGGTTTTCCACCCGCGGTGAGATGACCTTCTCTACGGCCTTAACAAGCCGGCCCAGTGTGGTGGAGAACTCCTCCCACCCCGGGTACTCCGTGGTCTCGATCGCGAAGTGATCGTTTTGCAGCGTGACCAGCCAGGCGCCGTTCTGCATCCGCCAGCCTCGGGCCAAGGGGTCCGTATTGGGACGCACGCTGACGTGCTGGTCGACCTGGACATTTATACCCTGAATGACATGTTCACTGAGAGGGGCCTGCCAACCCAGGGCATCCCTGACGCTGACGGCACGCTCAATGGAGCTTGCTGCATATTCCGTCTCATGCCGGATCTGGCAGACAACCAGCCCCACGGGCGGTCGCTTGAGAGGGCGGTCGTGCGGAGTGCCGGTGAGCCAGCCTGTCACATCTCCACCTCGCTCCCCGAAGCGAGCTCTCCCCTGGCTTGCAGCGGCAACTTTCACGAACTTGCACTCCTCACTGTCTCGCGGGGGTCTCTTCCTGTCAACACAAAACAGGACACTTTGGTGACTCTTTGAAGGCGCGCAGCTACCCTTTGCTCAGGCTTCGATGCGGCTTCCCCAGCACGGTCAGGTCCCGGTACTCCGTCACGGTGATCTCGTTCAGTCGTTTGAACTCAGGACCTGCGATGATCAGTGCCCTCCCTGCCGAGGCCCTGAGGCAGTCCACCGTCTCCCGCCACCACCGCACGCACTCATCACTTGGGTCATCTGCGCCGGAAAGGAGGACGATCTCTACGCGGGTCGGCGCAAGGCGACTGTCACTGTCAACGGCCCACTCTGCGATCTCGCGGTCAACCGTCTTCCACAGCGCCTTGTCGCTCCGACGCAGGCTGTCCAGGGCATCGTTTACGGGCTGCTGTACATGCTCGATGAACGCGCTTCCCATAGCCGGCCGCCGCCTCAGCCAGGAGAGTGCCTCACCCACAACCTCCTGTTCGGCTTCGCTGCCGAAGCCTCGCACGGGGCTCTGTCGGGCAAGCCAGCTCTTCTCCACCGGCTGGTCGAAACGCAGGTCGGCCACCCAGAAGCCGGGGGAGTGCAGATGCAGCGCTGGGAGATGCACAAAGTGCACCATGTTCCCGTTGATGATGTGCCCACGCTGCCCGCCATCCAGGTAGTCCAGATTCACCACGGGCGCTACCTGGACAAACGGCTTCTTGGGCCTGGCGACATCAGGCTCGGCGATGTCGCACGTTGCGGAAGTGATCATCGCCCACGGTGTCGCGTCAGCAGGGTCCACCATCATGGGCATGTCCGCAGAGAGGGACTGTCCGTATCGCTTCGACGTCTGGACCAGCGGCGCACCCGGCGAGCCGAAGTAGACGAAAGAGGGGCTCGGTACAACATCGCCCTGACTGAACTGCTCCAGCCCTTCAAGAGTCCCCTGTGGCCACTCCTCGCGAGCTGACGGCATCCCGTCATCGACAAAGCTCGCCATGACACCCCCGATCACACACTGCTTCGTCAGGCGAAGTCAGGACCTTGGATCACAACCCCCAGCACTCCCGTAACGCCAGGAGTACGCAGAGTTACAATAAGGGATACGGTCCTATGGCGTAACCATTCCCGACAACTCTCATAGATCATCAAATGATGCGACTGGCCATCGCGTTATCTCGATCACCGGTTCGGGCTTGTCCAGCGCTTCTGGAGTGGGGGCTCTCGCCCTCCAGGAGGCCGCTTTGGCGCAGCGAGGAAGAGGGCCAACTCGACGGAAAGTCACAGGACTTGCCCCGTCCGTGAGTCAACGACTGGCGCGGTGAACTGTCACGTTGCGACAGGCGGCGGCACCTGACCACACGTCAAAGCGCCACGAGGAATGCCGCGACCACCTACCGGTCATGTGCCGTTGTGGACTTCTTGGCAACGGCCGAGGGTCCACGTGATGTCTTCTGTCGCCGGGTCATACGACCATGACGCCGCAATGCCAACGGCAATGAGACCGTCGAGTGCCGCGGTCAAGGTGCCAGGCGCCATCGCGCGCACGTGCGCCAACCGGTCGGCTTCAAGCAGGCCGCAGACATCGCTGGGGGAGAGACGCGCAGTCAGCGCCAGCGCGACCAGACGACTGGGGGCTGCCACTCCGCGCAATGCAGGGTGCGCGGCCAGCCGAAGCGCCCAATCGGCGGCGCGGGCGCGATCTCGGCGGCCGGGAACCTGAGCAAGGACGGTGCCATCGATGAGCTGTGCCACGACCCCGGGGC
This sequence comes from Streptomyces sp. NPDC033270, assembly GCF_055576575.1. NCBI lineage: Bacteria > Bacillati > Actinomycetota > Actinomycetes > Kitasatosporales > Streptomycetaceae > Streptomyces > Streptomyces sp. NPDC033270. Next base: position 56,883 of record NZ_JBVIRA010000036.1, on the reverse strand, counting down.
GCCCCGATGCAGAAGCTGCGACCGGCACCAGTGCGATGGGGCCCGAGCATCCGCGGTGCCGGGGATGCCACTGACAGCCTCGCTCGTGGCACCGGCAGGTGCGCAGATGCGCCAGCAGAGCGTCGCGCCGGGCGTGGCCGGCCAGATGGCCCACCACAGTAGGCCGCACCGCTGCTGTCCCCAGCGTCACTGGCCGACTGGCCGGAGGGCAGTGCGGGCAGGCCATCACAGGGCCGCCGCACTGCGGTCGCAGCTCGACTGTCCAGGTGCGCCGCACTGCTCGTCCGGTCGCGCACAGCCTCATGGCCACAAGCCTTTCCATCTCGTCCGCATCGAGGTCGATCGGGTCTCCATGTCGTGGTGGGGGAGGGGCGGGCGGAACGGTAGTGCAGACCTCTGCCCTCCCTCGCACTGCCACCACCTGCGGAAATAGGGCAGAGGTCTGCACCGTCGGATGGGAAGGTGACGATCTTCCCGCCCGCCCCGAACCTCACCGCCCTGCGCCTGGAGCTGGGACGGCTGCGGGCCGACGGCGTCAGCTCGGCCACGAGCCGGTCGGCCTCCTCCGGAGGCAGCTCGGGAAGGTACCGGGTGATCCGCTGCACGAGCTCGGTCCATGCCGACCTCGCCGGGCCAGGGCCGGTCACTGCTCGCCCGGGCGCCGCAACGCGTACCCGCCGCGCCGGCGGTGCCTTCGCCGCACTCGCGTTCTCGCCGTTCGCCGTCGGCTTGGCGACCTGGGCGCGGACCTCGGTGACCGCGATCAGGTCGGCCGGGGTGACGTCGAGGATGCCGCACAGGGCGGCCAGGACGTCCATCGACAGACGCTGCGGGGGCTGAGCCACCAGGCGATTCACCTGCTCGCGGGAGAGGTGGACACCGTAGTCGGCCAAGAGCGGGACCAGGTCTGTGGTCTGGTACATGTCCCGCTCCGCCATCAGCCGGCGCAGGTTCCACGTGAACCCCATGCGCTGCACCACTGCGGCATAAACATCCCTCCACCACCGCGCTTGCTCCAGGTCATCCGCGATAGCTTCAGCGACGACCTGGCCTCGGACGACAGCTGGTTCTCCTCTGAGATACAGCGCGGTGCCCCCACCGCTTACGAGGCACTGCACGCTGTGGTGCACGGCGGTCCATTCCCGGCCGACGGGCAGTACGCCTTCCAGTACGGCCACGCCTACAAGCGCCTGCGCTCTCTGACCGGGTCCTTCCTCGACAACTCCTGCTTCTGCCCGTTCCGTGGCGACTTGCTGGAGGTCGTCGACGAGGGGCTGCGAGCGCTGCGAATCACCGCGGTCTCGGTGGTCGAGTTCGGCTACTACGGCGGCATGCCCGATGCTGTCCCGCACTATGACCTGCCGCGGTGCGGTGAGTGGACGCACGAGCAGTGCCTGGAGGCGCTGGAGCAGTTCGAGCAGACCAAGCGGGAGGGCGCCGCCCCGCCGCAGGAGCCCGAGGTGGTCGAAGCCGTCATGGACGTCACCGGCTGGCTCCGCCACGCGGCGGCGCGCCCCAGCTTCGGCATCGTGGGTTTCGTGTCCTGAGGCCTGCCTGGTAGCTGTCACGGATCGGTCTTTCGGCCCCGGAGATCAGTCGGGCTGACCGTAGGAATCCGGGGCGTGGTCAACCGTGGTGGGAGAGGAAGGCGCGGGCTCGTTCGTCGAGTTCGGCAACGCACCGGACACCGCGGGCCCGGTACGGCCGCAGGTCCGAGCGCAGGGAGCGCACGGCCTTCAGGGTGCGGGCGGACTTCACTCCGGCCATGGTGGTGATGGCTCGGCCCCAGGTGGTGCACGCCTGCTCGATGCTGCCCTGCTTGGCCTGCTGCTCGGCTTGGGCGACCAGGTCGAGGGCGATGATCCGCGCGTACGTCGTCCCGGGCCGGCTCGCCGCTGCGGTCGCGTACTGCCGTGCGGCGTTGTGTCGGTCGCCGAGGGTCTCGAACACCTTCGCCGTTCGGGAATGCACGGTGGCCGCCGGCGGGCCCCACACCAGTGCCCAGAACGGCACTTCCTGCCCGGCCCGGGAGCCGGCGCCCAGGGCAGCTTGGGCGCGGTCGACGTCCGCCAGAGCCCGCTGGGATTGTCCTGTCTTGGCCAACGCGTGTGCGTGGGTGATGGCGAACAGCGCCTCGATGTGTTGATCGACGCGGCCCTTGGCGCGGTTCCATCCGGTCTCGGCCAGTGCCAGGCAGCGCTCGGGCCGGTGCAGCTTCATGCCCTGCTGCGACATCGTGCGCATCACGAATCCGTCCTGCCCGGGGACGCCTGAGGCTCGTGCGAGCGCGAGCGACTGGAGGTAGTACCGCTGGGCGAGCCCCTGCTCCCCGCTGTCGTAGGCCTTCCAGCCGCATAGGTGGGCTGCTGCCGAGGCGACGGAGAGCGCCTCGGCGCGGACTTCGTCGCTGGCGAACCGGCCCCGGCACAGCCCGGCGACGTCGGTGATGAGGTACTGCACGAAGGCCGAGCGGCCGTGCTGCCCGCCGTGGCGTTCGTCCATGTCCATGAAGAGCTTGACCATGTCGCGTACGGCGGCGACGTCGGCGTGCCCGGCGACCGCGCCGCCGCTGATGGTGCGGGTGCGGGCGGCGGCTTCCTCGACGGTCTGCAGCGGCAGGGTCGCGGCGGCCATGGAGTAGGCGGAGGCGGCCAGAAATCGGCGGCGGTTCACATCGGCCTCCCCGATGGCTGTGAGCGTCACGATGGGATCAACGTCCAGCGTCAGTCCGATGCTTTCATCCTCACCGCCCTCCGGGGAACCGAGTCCGAGGTCTTCGCGGGTGATCCGACGGCCGAGGCGGCGGGCGAGCGCTTCGGCCAGGTACCCGGGCGTCGCCCCGGACGGTTCAGCGCCGAGCGTCCAGTGGTGGACGGCCGACTGGTTCGTGCCCAGGTGCTGGCCGCTCTCCAACGCGATGGCGCGTACGGCCCGGGCGATGCCGTCGTACGACAGCCCGGATGCCTCGATCAGCGTTTTGAGCTGGTGGTTCGGCGTGCGCTGGGTCATGGGGTCCTGCCTCGTATACCCGATATACGGCTCCACGCGCTCGACACGGAACCCCTCAACTGCCCTGCCAGGTTCACTGATTGAGCAAGCCCGGTGACACACCGTCCACCGGGATTGACCAGTGAGAGGGGTTCGCGATGGAGGTCAACAAACGGCCGTGGGAGTCGGTGTTCGCAGGGCCGGAGATCACCGCCGCGCCGGGTGACACCGCCCGCTTCGAGGAGAAGGCGCCGCCGGACACCTCGGACCAGGGCCGGTTCGAGGACTGATCCGACACCGCCCGTAAAGCACCACCAGCGTCACCGGGGCCCGCGTCTGGCCGAAGCCGCGCGGGCCCCGCCGCGTGTCACCGCCGAGAAGGGATGAAGAGGGATGTGGACGTGCTTAGTCGACCTGCGCACCGGTAGTTCGGGTCCGTGGGAATGGCGCGGAGTGGACGAGGGCTGGGGCCGGGGCGGTGACCTCATCCGACCGCTGGACCACCCGGCGCTTGAGGCACGGGCGGCCAGCGATGGCACCCGCACGTTGCTGGTCGTCCGGGAGAAGGCCGCTGGCCGCCCCTCGCTGCTGCGCTCGCTGTCGCCCGCCCGGGGCGACGCCGCGGTGTATGGCCGCATGCTGAAGGAGTGCCAGGACTGGCCTCTGCAGAGCATCTGGATCGAGGCGGGCCCGCACGGGCTCCGGCTCCAGACCGGGCTGGGCGGGGTGTGCCCGCTGTACCTCGCGTACGACGGCGGGCGCCTGGCCGGCTCGTGGCAGCTGATGGACCTGCGCGACCACCTCGGCCCGGACCGGCTGGACGAGCGGGAGGTGATGCGACTGCTGAGCGGCTTTTCCCGCTACGGCCACGACACGCTGTTCAGCACCGTCAAGCGGCTGTCAGAACGCTCCACCGCGTACGCGGACGCCGAGGGCCTGCGCATGGTCTACCCGGCCGCGGCCGAGCACGCCCAGCCCTCCGAGCTGGCCGAAGGCGCCGACGAGCGCGCGTTGGTGGAGGCGTTCGAGGACCTGACCGCCCACGTCTTCACCAAGCGGCCGGTGGTGCCGGGGCAGACCGCCGCCCAGCTGTCCGGCGGCATGGACTCCACCAACCTCGCCATCTCCCTCGCCCTCGCCCATCCGGGGGCGATCACCCCCTGCGCGATGCTCATCGGCGGGCAGGCCGGGCCCCAGCGGGAGGACCGGCGCCGCAGCGTCATCGAGCAGACCGGATTCGCCGCCGACTGCACCGTACGGGCCGCCCACCACCTGGCGCTGTCCGCGGGCGGCCTGCGCCGGGCGCGGGCAGAGGCGATCAGCCCGCTGGACGAGCCACACCTGGAGTCGGCTGACGCGCTCGCGCAGGCCCTGCGCGCCCGGGGCATCCACACGGTGGTGGCCGGGTTCGGCGGCGACGAAGTCGCCCGCGTCCGCCGCCTTGAGCGCGGGCCCGTACGGACGCCGAGCGCGCCGGCCTGGTGCGGCGAGCGGGTCCGCGACCTGCTGGGCGAGGTGGATGCCGGGATCTCCCCGGCCACCGTGGCGCCGGAGACCGCGCTGGTCGCTCTGGAAGTCGCCACGCCGCTCCTCGCGCGGCGCGGGCTGTGGGCCGTCGCCCCGTTCACCGACCAGGAGACCGTCCGCTTCGGCCAGCGTCTGCCAGTGGCGTGGAAGGCGGACAAGCGGCTGCTGCGCGGGCGACTCGCCGCCCGCGGCCTGCCCGACGAGGTGGTGAACCCACCGCTACGGGAGAACTTCGGACATCTGATGGACCGTGCGGTGCACGAGTACGCCACCGGATTGCTTCGCGGCTGGGGCAAGGAACTCCACCTCATCGAGCAGGGCTACCTCGATGCCGCGGCGCTCGCCGAGACCGTCGAGCGGGCCTGCCTCAGCCCCACCGACGCGGCGCCGTACCGCATGGGCCTGTTCCTGATCAGCGCCATCGAACTGGGCCTACGGGCCCTGTAGACGGCATCTCCACCAGGTGGGCGACTTCGGCGCAATCGGCCCCGTCCGCTCCGGCGCCCCCGCGAGGATGGGGCGGGTGACCGACTCCTCACCCGCCCCGAAAGCCCCCACTGCATCAACGCAGCAGGTCGGATACCGCCCTGACCCGCATGCCGAGGACATCGCCACTGCCACCTGGTGGCGCATCGCCGCCCGCCTCCCACGCACGCTTGCCGCCGCCGTACGTCTTGGCTGGGCCGCCGACCGGCCGGCGATGCTGTGGCTGGGCCTGTGCCAGCTCGTTGTCGCCGCCTCCGCGGCCGTCGCCCTCGCGGCTCTGCCCGGGGCGATGAACCACCTCTTCGGCGGCGGCAACGTCGCGGAGCGGGTCACGGCCGCCGCCCCCGCGCTCGTCGTCGCCGCCGTGGCGGCCGCGGTGCGGGCCGGGGCGGACGCCCTCGCCGTCTACGCCGCCACCCGCCTCGCGCCTGAGGTCGCCACCGAGGCCGATCTCCAGATCCTCATCGTCGCCCCCCAGGTCGAGCTGGAGGCCTACGACCGGCCCGGCTTCACCGACCGCCTGCAAGCCGCCGGCAAGGGCGCCGAGGCGACCGAGGACTTGATCGGCGACGCCCAGGCCATGGTCTCCGCGCTCGCCCAGCTCGTCGCGGCGGCCTCGGTGCTTACGGTGCTGCACCCGATGCTGCTGCCCCTGCTTCTCCTGGCCGTCGTGCCCAAGGGCGCCGCCGCGGTGACCACTGCCCGTATCCAGCACCGGGCCGACTTCCAGAACGTCTCGGACAACCACCTGCGCTACCTGCTGCGGTACTACTCCACCGACCGCCGCACCGCCGCCGAGGTCCGCGCCGCCACCATGGCCAGCTTCCTTCACACCTGGTACCGCCAGATCACCGACCGGATCAAAGCCACCCACCGGGCGGCGGCCCCGCGCGTGCTGCGGGTGACCCTGATCGGCTCCACCCTCAGCGGGCTGATGCTCGCCACGACGTGGGCCGCGCTGGGCTGGCTCGCCGCCACCGGGCGGATGGACCTCGCCGTCGCCGCGACCGCCGTGGTCGCGGTACGCACCTCCACCGGGGCGCTGACCTCGCTGGTGATGGCCGCGGCCCGAACCTTCCGCACCTCGCTGTACCTGGAGGACTGGCAGAGCTTCCTGCGCCGCGCCAAGGCCCTGCGCGCCGAGCGCGGCACCAAGGCGCTCCCGGCCGGCGCACCCGCCGAGATCGAGGCGAGGGACGTCACGTACGTCTACCCCGGAGCCGACTCCCCAGCAGTCGAGGGGGTCAGCCTCACCCTGCGCCAGGGCGAACTGATCGCGCTCGTGGGCGAGAACGGCTCCGGCAAGACCACGCTCTCCCGCCTCCTCACCGGGCTGTACCTGCCCAGCTCGGGCTCGGTCACCTGGGACGGGACCGACCTCGCCGAGGCCGACCCGGAGGGCGTGTGGGCCCGGGTCGGGCTGGTGCCGCAGGACTACACCCGCTGGCCCATGGACCTGCGCGCCAACATCCACCTCGGCCAGCCCCGTGCCACTGACGACGCAGCGGTGCTGGAAGCGGCCCGCGCGGCCGGCGCGGACAGCGTCATCGCCAAGGCTCCGTTCGGGCTCGACACCTTGGTCGCGAGCTCCAACTGGGGCGGCACCGACCTTTCCGGCGGGCAATGGCAGAGGATCGCAGTCGCCCGCGCCTTCCACCGCGATACCGCCATGCTGATGCTCGATGAGCCCACCTCCGCGATGGACAGCCGGGCCGAGCACCTGGTGATCCGCCGCTTCAAGCAGCTCGCCGAGGGCAAAGCCGCTGTCTTCGTCACCCACAACCTGGAGAACGCTCGCATCGCGGACCGCATCATCGTCCTCGACCGCGGCCGGATCGTGGAGGCGGGGACCTTCGACTCCCTCCTGGATGCGTCCGGATTGTTCGCAGAGCTGTACAAACTTTCTCAAGACCGGTGAGAACCGCCTCGCCGACCGGCCACGCGCGGACCGCGACCGTTCGCGTGGGACGTGCAACAGCTGCACCAGGATGCCAGTCTGCTCTTCGCCCTGTGTGCGTGATCGCCCCCGACATCCGCGTCCGCGCCGCGGCCGGCAACGCAACGACCACCGTCTGGCTGCACGACGGCCACACCTCCTGGGCGACGATCGAGTCCGCCGAGGACGGGGGCTGGCCGTATCCCGGCAGGGCTGCCCGCGCCGCCTGGCAGCCGAGCTGGATGCGGCCTGGCACGGATGGGTAGCCGACGACGCACCGACGCTGTACGACTTCGGCATGACACGTACCCGGGAGGATCAGTACATCTGGGCGCTCGACCCTGAGACGGGCCCCCGCTGGTCAACCGTCGAAACTCGCCCGCTCTGGGCCGCGTAATGACGGTGGTGCGGACGCCTCCGCACCACCAGGCGGCGCTGTGAGGGTAAGCAGCCCGACGCCGTTCTCATGGCCTGAGCGTGCGGCCTCCACGCGGCAACACCCGCCCGCTCCTGCGCCGTCGGGGCTGGTCGTCGCCTCAACGGTCATCTCCTGGTCCCCGCGGCCGCGCGCGGCCGGAGCCTCCAGCAGCAGATGGCTGGCGCCGTGCAGCGGCCGGCGCGGTGCAGCTTCACCACGCGAACGGATCCAAAGAGCGATCGTCACCTCCGACCAGGCACTGGCACGGCTACGTCTCGGGGACCCGCAGTCTGCCGCTGCTCTGCTCCATGACCGTGTGGACGCAGCTTCCGCGACCGGCGGACGGGTGGCCACGATCCGGCTGCGACGTGCCCGACACGAGCTGCGTCCCTGGCGCAGGGAGGAATGGGTTGCCAGCCTCGATGATCACCTCATCGACTCTCTGGGTGCGTGAGGCTGCCCGCAAGTGCGGCGGAACCGGTGAACAGCGGCCGGCTGCGGCACGGGCCACCACCAGGCTCGTTGTCCCCGGCCACCCGGCCGTGAGGGCGCCACCGGGTAGGAGTGCCCGGGTGGGCTATGGCCTGTCCCCTGCGTAGTGGGCCAGCAGCATTCCCAGGGCAGTGACGTGACTGTCGGCCTGGTCGGCAGTGGTTTGGTCGCCGCCAGCGAGTTCGCGGGCGAGGTGCAGTACGAGGCCGAGGCCGGGGCGGTTCTGGCTGTAGAGCAGGACGCGACGGGTCCTGTTGCGCGGGATGGAGGGCGGGAGGTGGCCGATGTTGTGTTCCTTCAGCTGCTGCTCGATGCGTTCGACGACCCGGGCGCCGGCCGCACCGGCGTCGGCGAGGGCGAGCAGTTCGGAGACGTTCCAGACGAGGTAGCCGCCGCAGGTCTCGATGAGGTCCGGCAGGTGATCCCATGTGGTGGTCATGTGCGGCCGTCCTGGGCAGTTGGTGGCGAGGGTCGTCGGGAGCGGTGACCGATGCCCATCCGACCCGAGAACCGCGACCGGTACCCGAACGACTGGCGCCTTCGCCCCCGAACAGAAGCCTAGATGGACGTGGCAAGGAACGAGAACGGCAGCCACAGCCCGGCCTTCCACGAGCGCTGGGAGCCGGTCAAACGGCTCCGGTGGCACGCCGGGATCGTCGCGCTCGCGAACCGGCCTGCGTATCGAGGTGACCGACCACGGCCCCGGCGAGCGGATAGACCGGCTCGTGTACGGCACGGTGCGCTTCAGCCTGACCGTCCACGGCATGCGGAGCCTGATCGGCAACGGTCCGATGCACCTCGCCGACGCCTGGTCGTTCCAGGACGGCGTGAAGGCCGGGGCCATCGCGGCGTCCCGGCTTCAAGAGGGAATGGCGAGTGCAGTGACGACAACCGCGAGCACGTTTTCCCTCGCACCCACACGCGATCCTCTGTGAGTTGACCTGGTAGCCGTTCAGCGTGCGGACCCGCCGACGAGCTGAAATCTTCTGTGCAGCCCAACACAGATGTTTGATACGCAGACGGTCCATACGGTCATCCTGCGGTCACCCCGTCTGCTGAGTCACCGGCTCCCGGTCGGCTCCTTCAGGGGCTTGAAGAAAATATCTGGCCAGCTCACGAGGGTGACTATCCAAATGCCTCGCAATAGGCACCACATCCTGGTCCCGTAGCCGGGCCCGCGCACCAGTCGGCCGATGTCAGGTTCCACCCATATAGCGCACGCGAGCCTGGCGGGCCAAGCGGCGAACCAGAGTCGGCCCCCAGTCGTTGTCCATGGACGTGTAGCACAGCGCGAAGACGAGCCAGTCGATGTCCTCGTCGCTCCAGGTGGCGGCAACAGTACGCAGAACCCGCCGGAGCGCCGGCGGTCTACCGTCGGCGGCTCGACGCTGTGCGATCACCTCCTTCTCACGAGCTTTGCTGGCAAGCCGGTCGGGATCGGGCTCAGCAGTGCGTGGGCCTGGTCGACAGTGGCAATGGCTTCGCTGACGGCGGCATCCGCAGCGTTGCGATCGGCCTGGCCCAGTTCCAGCGAGGCCAGGCGGTCCCGCAGGGTGGTCAGTTCGTCCCGGTACTCGGCCAGTTTCGTGTCGCGGTCGGTGAGGTCCTGTTGGTGAGCCTCGGCGTTCCTGGTGAGGCCGTGACGCAGTTCGGTGATGAGCCGCTGAGCTCGGGCGAGCTCTTCCTGGGCTGCGGCATGCACCGCGGCCTCCCGCCGTCGCCGCCCGGCCTATACCACTGAGTCGTGATTCTGCGTCTGAGTCATATTTTTAAGCCAAGAGCTGGGATAGGACGGGTCTGGGCGACTCGTGCGGTTACCCGGTCGGGCTGCGACAGCATCGCCGGTGGGCTGTGAACCCCAAGTACGTCGGCATGGCGGCCGAGTTGTTACCGACAGGAGTTGTAGGGGTGGGAGAGCGTGACGCTCCTCACCTCAGCGATGCACAGGCCCGTCTGCGTGAGGATGCCTGGGCTAAACGGGGCGAAAGATGGCGTAGACCTGTTTATAGAGCTTTGCCCATTCCTATGCCACATCTAGCTTGATCGCCCAAGCAAGTAGCCATGTGGAAATAGGTAGTAGTGGAGAAGATGCGTAAAATAAAGTGGAGTGTTCCGACGGTCGCTGCAGTGGTCGCCTCGGGGTTCTCGACGGTCGCTGCGGGCGTAGCGATGACGATGGTGCTTACCGTCGGGAGTGCCGCCAGTGCGAATGCTCCGACGCGCACCGGGCCGGCGCCTGCAGTCGCGGGGCGATCGGCTGCGACGGTCCAGGTGGCTGCGAACGACACAGCGGCGCGGAACTTCAAGGACGCGTTGCAGCAGTTCCGCAAGGACCATGCAGCGGCCCCCGCAAAGGTCAAGGCCGACGCTGTGGCACGGGTGAAAAACCAGATAGCCTCCGGCAAGTTGGCGACCCACTTGCCCGAGGGCGCGCACCTGGCGATCGAGCGTGCTCGCGCAGCCGTCGGGCCGGACGGTACTACCCTGGCGATCCCCATCCAAGGTGGGGGACTGCTTGCCGCGAGCGGCCTGACGGTGCAGATCGGCAAGGACGGTGCGCTGCGCAGTGGCGAGTCGCAGTTCAAGCCCACGGGGCCGAATTCTGGGGTGTGGACGGCTTGGATGGACGGCGTCCTCACGCAGCACGTGAGCGCCTCGGGTGACGGCGCGTCGTCCCCGGCGACCGGTCCTGTGCCGAAGGCGACCTCGGGGGGTCAGGTCCTGCAGGCGGGTTTCACCTCGGGTGGTCACGTCCAGCAGGCGGGTTTCTGGGACGACCTTAAGAAATGCATCGATGACGACTCGATTCCCGGCTGGGTGATGGGGATCCTCGGGGCGCCCTGCGCGGCCATGGGGCCTGCGTGCGCGGCAGCTGTGTCCTTGTACTACGGCAACGAGGTCCTCACCTGCCTGGGCATGTAGCTGCTCGATCAGAGGCCGCCGGGCACCTCAAGAATTCGAGGTGCCCGGCAGCCTCTGCACGGTTGGGGCGCAGGCACGGCTTCCGCCCGTCGCTACTTTCAGGTACGGGGTAGTCAGGCGTCCGGGTTGGTGTCCTGGTCAGTTTCACGCTGGAGTAGCCGCTGCAGTGCCGCGACGTGTCGGCTGTATCGGGCCTGGCCCAGCGGGGTGATGCGGAACCAGGTGCGTGGGCGCCGTCCGATCCCACCTTTGCGGATCTCGATGTAGCCCGTGTCTTCCAAGGCGCGGCTGTGCTTGGAGACCATCGAGTCGCTCAGTCCCGTCGTCTCCCGGACCGTGCGGAACTCTACCCACTGCGGTCCTGCGGCCAGCAGCGCACAGATCGACAGCTTCGGCAGCTGATGGATCACGGGGTCCAGACCCTCGGACGTGTCCGTCACCGCCGCTGGCTCCCGGTCAGGATGTCCCCACGGATTCCCGCAGCCATCCAGGTCATTAGGAACGCGATCACGCTCCCTGAGACCACCGCGACCACGATGGCCGCCCATGCGGCGCCGCTCGTCGAAGCGTTCAGGCGGCCCAGCCCGAACACCGCCGCCAAACTGCCCAGGCACACCACGACGAAGGCGGGGAAGCGCCGGCGCAACGACGGATACATCGTGAACGGCGTCACATCTCGCCGGTTCATTCCAGACCGCACGGAGAACACCACGATCAACGCCAAGAACAGCAGACCGCCGACCTGGCCGTACGGCAGGTCCGGTATACCCAAGCGACGGTAGCCGGCCGCCGGGAACGCACTGCTGATCGCAAGCGTCCAGGACGCCGCGCTCAACACCGGAAACCACCAGCCCAGCCGGACCCGCGCAGCCGAGGCCTGGTTCTGACGAGCCACAACGTCCATGCCTGCCCGGTACTCGTCCATCCGCTCGCTCCTCACGCAAAGTAACTTTCCAAGTGGAAACTACTTTCTGGGCTCGTATTTTGGCAACCCGAGCATGAAGAGCCCCCAGTGGCGGCGACGTTGCCATGGGTCACAACAGGACCTCAGCGGTGGCCTTCGACAGTGTCGACCTTGCGCTCGATGACTCCATGGGCTTGAGGGGCGCAGGAGCAGGCGGACGTTGAGTGCCATCCGCTGGACGCGGAGGGAGAGCGCGCGCAACGGCGGCTGCTGTCGTTCCCGGACGGTGAGCCGGTGTTCCAGGGATATGACCCGTGGCTTTATACGCGAGTAGCGACGTCTTTTTGACATGGCATTGGGCGTCGCACGCTCAGGCGACTAGACGGTGTTCACGAGTACGGGAGTCAGCTGCCGCGGGCCTTTCCCCGGGGCGTATCCGTTACTGCCCGGTCCGGTTGGTGAGGGGCTGTTGAGAGGCGGTCGGTGGTGCGAATAGTGCCTGGACGGTTTCGGCGGCCGTTTCGCGCAGCCAGGTGTGGGCGCGGTCGTCGTCGTAGCGCTGGTGCCACAGCAGGTACAGGGGGACGTCGGGCAACTGGAGCGGCAGCGGCAGCGTGACCAGGCCGAGTTGGTCCCGGGCTGCGCGGGTGGCCGCGTCCGGAAGGGTGACGACCAGGTTGGTGCCGAGCGCGAGTTGCAGAGCGAAGGCGGCGGTGGGCCCGGCGGCCACGACGCGCCGTTCGTTGCCGCGCGTGGTCAGAGCGTCATCGATCTGGTCGTGTAGGCGTCCGCGCCGCGAGACGGTGAGGTGTTCGGCGGCCGCGTAGCGTTCGAGGCTCAGCGGGCCTTCGGTGAGCGGGTGGCCTGGGCGTACGGCGACGACCAACCGATCCCTGCCGACGAGGCGGTGGCGGATGTCGGGGAGCGTCGGCCGACTGGAGCTTGATTCGAGGTCGACCTCGCCTCGGCGCAGCTCGGGGGTGTCCGTGCCGGGTTCGGCAGGCAGGCGCAGCTGGACGCCGGGGGCCTGGCGGTGGACGGCGGTGATCAGGGCGGTGCCGCAAGCAGCGGTCAGGACGTCGTGCCAGCGCACGGTGAAGACCCGCTCCAGAGCCGCCAGGTCGAGTTCCTGCTGCGCGGACAGAAGTTGGTGAGCCTGCTGCACGAGAGCGTGGACCTGAGCGCGCATGGCCAGCGCGCGGGTGGTGGGGACCATGCTGCGGCCGGTGCGGACCAGGATCTGGTCACCGGTGGCCTTGCGGATGCGGCCCAGGGAGCGGCTCATCGCCGGTGCGGTGACGTGGAGGCGTGCTGCCGCGCCGGCGACACTGCCCTCTTCCAGCAGGGCGTCCAGGGCGGTGAGCAGGTTCAAATCCAGTTGCATGAGAGTAACTCTATGAGTGAAAAGCATGCACTTGTTGTTAACCATCAGGGCTCCTAACGTCGAAGGGCGGGTGCGGCACAAGCCGCCCCGCAAGGACCGAACCCAGGGAAGCCCGCCATGAGCACAGCCATGCCTTTCGACGCCCACACGACGCTCCTGTCCGACGTGACCGCTGCGGTGAAGGCCGCCGGCCTCACCCTGAGCGACCGCTACACCACGCACGCCCGAGGAGTGAGCCTCGACGAGGTCGTCGAAGAGATCCACGCCAACGACGACGCGGTGCTGGACGTGCTGCGGGAACCGCTGCTGCGGGCCCGGCGAGGATCGCAGTGGGCCGAGGACGAGCTGGCCGGCGGCGCGCTCCCGCCCGGGGAGTGGTGGGTCGTCGACCCGGCCGAGGGCAACATCAACCACGTCCACGGCATGGAGGACTGGGCCGTTACCGCCACCCTGGTCCGCGACAACCAGCCGGTACTCACCGTCGTCCACCTTCCGCTCACCGACGACACCTACACCGCCGTCGCCGGCGGAGGTGCCCGCCTCAACGACCGCCCCCTGAAGGTGTCCACCAAGACCGATATGGGCGCCGCGCTCATCGGCACTGGCCAGGCCAAGCCTGGCGAGGACAAGCGCACCTTCCGGCGGATCGGTGACTCCGTTACCGCCATGCTCATCAACGGCCTGGTCGTGCGTGTGTCCGTTCCCGCCACGATGCAGCTCATCCACGTCGCCGCCGGACGCATGGACGCGTTCTGGCAGTTCTCCGACGTCCGCTCCGGCCTGGTCGCCGGCGCCCTGCTGGTCTCCGAGGCCGGAGGCACCGTCACAGACCTGGCGGGCGAACCCTGGAACACGGGCAGCAGCGACTTCCTGGCCGCCGCCCCCGGCATCCACGCCACCGCCCTCAAGGTCCTGTCGCCGATCGCCTGACCGGGCACCTCCCTCTTCCCGATAGCGCAAGGAGAATCACCTCATGACCAGCATCGGCATCCTGGGCGCCGGCCGCGTCGGCGCCAACCTCGCCAGCAAGCTCTCCCAGGCCGGACACCACGTCATCCTCGGCCGCCGGAGCCCGACGGAAGAGACCGCAGCGGCTGCCCAAGGCACAGGCCCCCGCGTCTCCTTCGCCGACCAGCGCACCACCGCCCGCACCGCGGACATCGTGATCAACGCGACGCCCGGCGACAGCGCCCTTGACCGCCTGGCCAGCCTGCGAACCGAACTCGCTGGCAAGATCCTCATCGACGTCTCCAACGCCACCCGCGACGCCGGCGACGGCCTGCCCGGAGACCTGTGCTATCCCGGCAGCAGCCTCGCCGAGAAGCTCCAGGACGCCCTCCCCGACACCCATGTAGTCAAGACCCTCAACACCATGCTGTTCATGGTCATGACCGCTCCCGAAACCCTGGCCACCCCACCGACCGTCTATGTCTCGGGCAACAACGAACACGCGAAGACGACCGTCACCGGCCTGCTCGGCGACCTGGGCTGGCAGCCCGCATGGATCGAGAACCTCGGCGACATCACCACAGCCCGCGCCACCGAGGCCATGATCCTGGTCGTGCCCCACATCCTGCGCCGGCACGGCTTTGAGCCGTTCGCCGTCTCCCTCGCCCGCTGACCCCGCCAAGACCGGGTTCAGACCAAAGTCAGGCAGCGGGCCGTGCGAGGCAGCTGGGCGCTGCCACGGACAACGTCCGCCGGGCTGCAAGTGACGCCCGAACTCATGGACATTGATCATGCCTACTACGCGCGAGGCGACTCCCGAAGTCGTCGACAAACGACTCCCATTCCCGATCGTCCGGTCCATCGCCCGGCACCCGCACAGGCAGATCACCCGCAGCAGCTGGAGGCCGGCGTCCATCGAGATGCCCTCCTCAGGCAGGTTCGGGAGCGGCACTCTGAGCGCGCCGCTTGATGTTGACGGCGGCGCCGGTGTCAGCGTGCGTCGCATGCCCACAGCGGGTGCACACGAACAGACTGCGGGTGCGGCGGCTCTTGGCATCCGTGTGCCGCACCGATTGCAGGTCTGCGAGGTGTACGCGGGGTTCACCACGCAGACGGTGGTGCCGTGCCAGGGCGCCTTGTACTCGATCTGGCGGCGGATCTCCCCGAAGCCGACGTCGAGAATTGCACGGTTCAGCCCGGCCTTGGCCGCTACGTTCCGCCCCGGCTCTTCCACACTGCCACGCGCGGACCTGGTCATGTTCCGCACCCGGAGATCCTCCAGCGCGACCTGCGCGTACTGGGTCACCAGGCGCTTGGTCAGCAGATGCTGTGTGGAAGAGCGACGCGCAGCAACCAGGCCCTGCAGGCGCGCGACCTGGTCCCGCGCCACTTTCCACCCCTGCGACTGCTGGTGAGTCGGCACCCCCTGGCGTGACGCCGGGACATCCGCCGCTGCCACTTGCGCAACTGCCGCCGCGCGTTGTCCAGATGACGTGGGTTCGCGAACACCTGGACCTTGTCGTCGCAGACGACCAACGGGTCCGACGTCGCAGCGAACACTGCCACTCCCAGGTCCACCCCCACCATTCCCGCCTCCCGCTGCCGCTGCGTCGCACGCACCGCCGGCGGAGCGGGCAGGCGAACGTTGAACGACACGAACCACCGGTGGCCCTCCCGCGCGAGGGTCACGGACTTCGTCGCTCCTCCGGATCGCTGCCCGTGCGGGTCACGCTCCCCGCCGATCCGCACGTGCCGCAGGTCCTCCGACACCAGCCGCACACTGAACATCCGAAACGAATCCCGGCACCTACCGCGCCGCTTGGGCCGCGGGTATCCGACTGGGCTGACGCCCGCCGTGAAGCGCTCTTCCAGTTCGCGAAGGCCTTGTCGGCGTCCCGGAAAGCCTGTTGGCACACGATCGCGTTCACCCCCTTCCACCACGGGTACAGGTAGCGGGGACCTTCGGTCCTTCGCCGGTACCTTCGTCACCTTCAGCCCGGCCGCCCGCCCCCGGGTGTGCTGCCCGGTTTCGCACGTCAGGAGCCGCACCTCACGGGCGGCAAGAGCCTGAATGGCTACCGCGCGGTCGATGATCTCGTCATCTGCGATGGGCAGGCGAACATGCCCGGGCGGGGCAGGTGCCGCGGGGTGTGTGAGTTATCGCGTTGCCTGGACGCCGAAGGGGCCTTTACCCTGTTTGAGTTCCGCCTGTGCCCGTTCCGGGGCCCGGCGCTGTGATGCGAGGTGACGACTTATCTCCCAGGCCAAGTAGCCGTCCGCAGTTCCCCACGTTCTGATCGTTTGAACGTGTCCGGGGGCGGACGTCGCGCTGGCCTGAGTTGCGTCACCCACCCCCGCTTTCCCTTGTCATTTTCCGGGTGCAGCTCTGCCGACTGCCCCGGGTTTCGTGTGTCCCCCCGGCGCGGCTGACGGCAGGGCTCCCCGACTCCTTGCATCAGGAGCCCCACAGTGCCTTCCCCCGCGCTCGACAACGAGCCGCAGCACACCACCCAGCCCCCAACCCGCCCCACACCCGGACCGTCGAGGACGGCTTTGGGAGCCTGGATCGCCCTCTTGGTGCTGCTGGGCGCCGAGCTGATGGACATGCTCGACCAGTCGGTCGTCCTGACCGCCCTGCCCGCGATCCAGGAGTCGACCGGCGCCGGACCGGCCGCGGTGCAATGGCTGACCACCGGCTATTCACTGCCCGTCGCCGTCGGGCTGATCACCGGCGGACGCCTCGGCGATCTCTACGGCCGGCGAAAGATCCTCCTCATCGGCACCATCGTGTTCACCGCGGCCTCGCTGCTGTGCGGTCTGGCCACCGGGCCCGGCGTGCTGGTCGGTGCCCGCATGCTCCAGGGCGTCGCGGTGGCCCTGATGATCCCGCAGGTCCTGGCCACCCTCCACGTCACCTTCGAGGGACAAAACCGCAGCAAGGCGTTCGGTCTCTACGGGGCGGTCCTCTCCCTCGCCAACGTCCTGGGCCCGGTGATGGGCGGCCTGCTCACCGAGGCCGACCTGTTCGGGCTGTCCTGGCGGCCGATCTTCCTGGTCAACGTGCCCGTCGGCCTCGCCGTGCTCCTCCTGGGACGTCGGTTCATCCCCGAGTCGACCGTGCAGAAGGCCGACCGGCTCGACCTCACCGGCATGCTGCTGTCCGCCCTGGCCATTGTCCTGATCGTCTTCTCGCTCAGTGAGGGGCACCTCCATCACTGGCCGCTGTGGTGCTTCGCCATGCTCGCCACCGGTCTCCTTGCGCTGGGCGTCTTCCTGCGCCACCAGCAGCGCGAGCAGAACAAGGCACCCCTCGTGCCCCTGTCCCTCTTCCGGGGCAGGCAGTTCTCCGGCGGCACGGCCGCGCAACTGATGCACGGCCTGCTCTGCGGGCTGTTCTTCATGACCTGGACCCTCTACCTCCAGCGCGGACTGGGCATGAGCCCCTTCCACGCGGCCCTGGCCTTCGTGCTGCTCTCCCTCGGAGAGCTGGCCGGCGCGACGCTCGCGGCGAAGAGCAGCGGGCGCTTCGCCCGCCGCCTTCCCCAGGCCGGAGCCCTCATCGCGTCCGCTTCGATGGCCGCCTACGGACTCCAGGCCGCCACAGCCCAGAGGGACCTGACTCTGCTGACGATGACCGCTCCGGTAGTACTGATCGGTTTCGGCCTCGGCATGGTCAGCGGCCCGCTCGCCGACCTGTCGCTGGCCCGCGTCCCCCACGACAACGCAGGGGCCGCCTCGGGCCTGTTCAACACCGCCATCCACCTGGGCATCGCCCTCGGCACCGCGCTGACCGCCCTGGTGTTCTTCGCCGCCACCGGCGGCTCGCCCGACGCCGGACTCAACCGCGACGCGTTCATCACCGTGCTGTGGTGGGTCGGCAGCCTCCTCGCCCTGATGTGGGCCCTGATGTTCTTCCTGCCCAAGCACACGAAGAACCGGGCCGGCTAAGCCGGTTCCCCAAGGCGGGGGGACCCCCCCGCGCCGCCCCCCCTCCCCCTCCGCCTCCCCCCACCCACAAGGATGGAACCCCCTTTCCCGGTTCCCACAAAAACCCTTTACCACCACAAGCACTGGGGAG
>NZ_JBVIRA010000036.1:0-38790 GCF_055576575.1 Streptomyces sp. NPDC033270 | reverse complement strand
GGGGCTGCCTCCTTCCTCCCTGTGGTGTGTTCTTTGTTCTCCTCCCCACCAAAAAAAAAAAAACACCCCCCCTCCCCCCCCCCCCCCCCCATCCCCCCCCCCCCCCCCCCCCCCCCCCCTCTCCCCGTACGCCTCACACAGCCACAAGGGCTGAAATCTCATGTCCAGGTTCCAACGAGACCTTGTGACACCTACGAGCGCTGGAGAGGAAGAGCGAACGAGCCGAACCGCCGCCCGTCGAGAACGACAGGTAGGACTTCACCACCTCGACGCACGCTCTGAAGACACACTTTTCGCCTCGCTGGTCACCCCCATACAGCGGCGCAGCCTTCGGCTGCACCAGACAACAAGGCGGCCGAGGAAGCGATGGAGAGCGCAGTGGCAGAGACGGTCGCTCGGCGGGCGAACCGACGAGGAATGGGAGAGAGCTCGACGCCGCGCCTGCATCGAGCGAGGTCCGCAGGTCACCACGACGACACCGTATGTCTGGTCGCCCTGAGCTCGGCCTGCCTTGACCGGTTCTTCGGCTTGGGCCCTGGTGCTGGCGAGGCGGTAGGAGTCAGTGCCGGTTTCGATGATCGTGCCGTTGAAGGTCAGACGGTCGACGATGGCTGCGCGGAGGCGAGGGTCGGTGATCATCTTGGGCCAACCGCCTGCGGGCCTGCCCAGAAGCCGAGACAGGCCCGCACTGCGGCTATCCCGCCCATTCCAGTCCGAGGTCGGCCAGCTGCCGGCGCTGGTCGGTGGTGAGCTTGCCGCGCCTGGACTTGGTATTGGTGGTCCACACACCAAGCTTGACCTCGGAACCGTCGTCCAGCCGCTCTGCGTGGGTGCGGGGGACTTTCACATGCCCCTCGCGGTCCTTGTACTGGGCCAGGGCGGCCAGGCCGCGTTGGAACGCCTGTTGTGCCTTGCCTGAACCTTTCGTCGCGCCGGCCGCCGCCGGGGTAGGAGACGGGGCTTCGGGGGCTTGTACGCCCAGTGCGGACAGCCGCTCCTGCTGTTCGGTCGACAGCTGTGCCCAGGTGCCCGGCTCCTGTTGCCGCCACCGCCACTTGTCCAGGTCGTCGCCCTCTATGACGGAGCAGTGATCTTCAGGGGTCTGGGTGGCTTTGGTGTGGTGTCCCGTCTTTTGGCTGGGAGTTGGGAGCTGGGGTAGTGGCTGCGTTCGGGCGCGATGGGCGTGGTCTGGGGCCGTGTTCGGTTTGGCTGTTCGGGCGCTTGGCCTGTGGTCTGGTAGTTGTGTGGGAATGATCTTGGGTTTCCCATCGATGTGGTGGTGCGTCTATAGGCGGCTGCGCTCTCTTCGGGCTTCGGAGTTTGGTCTGGCTGGTCAGTGGCGTGTGTGGGTGAGGAAGACGCGGAGGGGGTCATTCGCGCTGGGGGTCAGGCGGGTGATGCCGAGTTGGTGGGCGATGAATTGAGGGCGGTGCCGGCGTCGTGGTGTGGCCGGTGCGGGAGGGTGCCGAGTGCACGGGCCAAGGTGACGGTTTCCGGATAGATCACCAGGTCGCGGGTCAGCAGAGCGGGGGAGGCGTTGCCCGTTGCGGTCAGATGGGTGTTGGCCGCGCCGGGGTTTCGTAGGAGTCGCTGGTGTGCGTGGTGCGCGGCGACAAGCTCCGGTGCGGCCCAGGTGCGGAGGGTGGAAGTGAGCCGCGGGTCGGGGACTGCTTGACTTCAAGACTGAGCAGCTCAAGGAGCCACCAGCAGCAAACAGGCTCCCGATGCTCGGCATATTGCAATCCTCAACCCGAAGGCGCCCGTGTGTTCCCCACACGTGCGGAGGTGACCTCGCCCACCCACTCATCAGCACAACCTGCCATGTCAGGTCGCCGACGGCCGCACCCTCCAAATCTGCAGTCAAAGCCCACCAGGCGCCGTACACGCCGTGTACGTGAAGCGCCCGAGGCCTCGAAGTCAGCCAAAAGTCCCGACCTGCGCAAACTCTGAACGACACTCTAAAAGCGTGCATGCACGCTGTGCATGCACGCGCCGCGATTGCGCACGGCCTTGGGAGAGCGAAACCACGGCTCCAACCCCCGTTTCGCGAGGCCCTCCGCGATGCGCGGCGGAATACTTGCTACGAATGATCTGACTTCCGAAGAATGAGTCTTTCTCGCACGTCGGGATCGCCGACGAGATAGTACAAGTAGGGTCCCTTTGTATCGGTTGCCGGACTCACAATCCAGGTGAGCTCTTGTGTGGAGTGGGCGTCGGGAGACGAGAGCGCATCCTGGACACCGCTGAAATCTAGTGCTGATCCAGCTGCGGGGCTTGCCGAGGTGGTTTGAGATATCGATATCTTGAGCAACTGCCCCGACCGCGCAGTTGTCATTCCACCTTTGTAATTTCGAGCCTCAATAATTTCCCACTTGCCGTTTCCCGAAGCTGTTTCCGGCGTATCGGACTGCGTCTCCTGGGGCTGCAATCTGCCAGCCTTTAGATGGCCGCCAGTGGAAAAATGAATCCATGCACCGCTGGACCCTTTCCATTTTCCCGCTATATCGCTGGCCTCGATCGAGACAGATTTTGGTACCGGCTGGTATCTGGCGTCGACCGTGTAGGAGGTGAGAGATGGCATGAGCGCAGAAGTGATCGCGAGAAGGATCCATGCCGATCTTCGTTGATTGGCAAGAATGGGCGCGACTTTCTCTGTATTGTTAGGCTTTGTTTGGTCCGTCCGTCGGCGGCGGCCCCACCCTTTGGGGCGAGGGGGGCGAACCGTTGCTGTGGAAATCTGCTGCTCATCGTCGGGATTCATCTAACGGGAAACCTCATGGGGATCTCTTCCTGCCAGTAGACAGAGATATCGCTGTTATTTTGACCGTTCGGGAATATTTTCCTTATCTGTGCAGACGCGCCGGTCATTGTCGGATCTTTCAGATTCCCCCCGTCGTACCCTTCTTCGGCGATCTTCCCGGTGAGAGATTCGACCCCCATTCGATTCTTCAGAGTGAAGCTCACCGTGGCAGACCTGCTCTGGTAATTGTATCCTTCAAACTTTGCAGAGAACGTTGTATGACCCCAGGATCGCTTGTGCGGCGCGGGGCCTGCGCTCTTGTCTCCGAGTGCTCTCATTGCGAAGGCTGAACCATCCACCACTGGCATCTCATTCATGGGTATGCCAAATTCGCTCTCGCCGAACTTTTTTGTAGTCGAGTCCAGCAATGACTTCGTTGATCGAGCAGCTATGGCACAGGGAAAGAATATTCTTGATCTTCGATATCCACGGCATGTGCCGTATGTCATCGGTGAACTGATCGCCCTCCCAGAAGTTCCACTTCTGGGAGGGCGGCTCCCATGAACCAAAGAGCAACTATTTGTACGGGGCTTGGGTCTTCGGGGTTGAAAATTTTCAGGGGCAAGCCTGATCTGTAGGCCGCACTTGCTCTGGCCCCCACGCTGGAGGACCGAGAATATCCGAAGCTGTTGTAGGGCCGATGGCAGTAGGGCTGGATGCAGGCGCCGGGGCCGGGGATGAAGTTCTTGGAGCCGGATAGGCGCATGCCGCCGTGGCGGTTGTGGACGACGCCGGTGCCGCGTCCGGAGCCGTCGGGGTCGGCGAAGAGCTGGCCGGTGGGGTCGCTGAAGGTGAGCGGGTTGTTGTTGCTGTAGGTGTAGCCGTTGATCTGCTGGGGGTCGGCCGGGTCCATGATCGGGTCGACGGAGAGGAAGCGTCCGGTGTCGGGGTCGTATTCGCGGGCGCCGAGGTGGGTCAGGCCGGTGTCGGTGGTGTCGTCGGTGCCGCCGACGTAGCCCTTGAAGCCGGGCCAGGTGGTGGGCTTGGTGCCGCGAGGGCCTCCGAAGGGGAGGTGGCGGCGTTGGGTGAGGGTGTGGTCGGCGGCGTTGATGGCGAGTTGGCCGGTGCCGTGGTGGTCGGCGAGGGTGATGGTGTAGGTGCCGTCGTCGGCGAGTACGGCCTGGTTGCCGCTGCCGAGGGGGATGTAGCGGGTGGCTTTGGGCTTGTCGGCACCCTTGTCGAGGGTGACTTCGGTGTGGTCGCCGAGGGTGAGGGTGGTCCGGTTGTCGGTGCGGGTGATCAGGCGGTTGCCGTCGGCGTCGTAGATGTAGCTGGTGGCTTTGGCGCCCTTGTCGCCGATGGGTTCGGTGACCTTGGCCAGGTGGCCTTCGGCGTCCCAGGTGAGGGTTTGTTTGTCGCTGTGGAGGGTGCGAGTGGTGGTGTTGCCGGTGGAGTCGTAGCCGTAGGTGGAGGTGGTGTTGCCGGTAGGGCCGGTGGTGTCGAGGGAGGTGAGGGTGTGGGGCTGGGGGGTCGGCCGGGCCACCGGGGCACGCTCGTGTGAGATCGCAGGGAACCGGCGCGGCGCCCGGCCACGGCCGCCAGGATGGGGCGGGTGACCACCACCGCAGACCTCTGGCACCACTACGGACGCACCCCCCGCTGAGCGCGACCGCACCGTCCCCGAGACCTTCCACTGGAGCTGGAGCTGGAGCCAGGACGGCGGCCCCGGAGCGGAAGTCCTCGGCGACCTGACCGGGAAGGTCATCGGCCACCTCGGCGCCGGGGCGGCCCGGCACGGCGCCCACCTGGCCACACCTACGAGCCCGCCCACGTCATCGCGGTGGATGCCTCGGCCGCTCAGTGCGCCATCGCCACCGACCTCTTCGGCCACCTCGCACCGCGCCTGCGAATCGTGCAGTCCGATGTGGTGGATCACCTGCACGCCGCGGCCGGCACCTACGACGCGCTCTACAGCAACTTCGGCGCACTGGACTTCACCGACCCCCGCGAGCTGCTACCAGTCGCGTCCGCCGCGCTGCGCCCGGCGGACGGCAGGTGTTCTCCACCCTCGCCCACTACCTGAACGGCGCACCCACGCAGCCCGATGTCGTGGCCGCCGACATCCCGGCCAGGGCACCCGACGGCAACGAGACCACGATGGGCCGCTGGGTGCTTCAGGAGCACGTATGGGCCAAGTCCTCGACGAAGCCGGTTTCACCGAGATATCCGTCGACGTGCTGTCGGCCACCGGGGGCGGGCCGCGCACCGCTGACACTCTGCTCGTGACGGCGTTGCTACCGACCGCCTCCAGCAGTGCGTCCGTGCCCTGCGTACGCCCTAACCGGAATGCGGCATGCGCGAGGTTCGGTTCCCCGTGGGCCGATCACTGATGGGCAGTTAGGTGATCTGCAGAGCGTGGCCTTGCGGCCCTACGAAGCAGACCCCGCCCCGCCCAGGCTCTCGTAGCGCAGGGCGAAAATCGACGGCGGACTCACCCTGTACTCGTCCATGCTGAGTTCACCCGCGTTTGCCTTCGTCAGTAGTTCGCTTCGTTTTTGAGGGCCATGCCGACCCGCACCTGCAGGCGACGGTGGAAGGGCAGGGCCGGCGGCACGAGCACAGCGATGGCCGAGGCGTTGGCCTCCGAACTGCTGCCCAGCTCGGAGCCCCGGCCTGACCGTGATCACCGGCTTGGCGTTCGCTGTACCGATGTTCCTACCGACGTCACCGTTGGCGGCCGATGGATCCAGCAATGATCCCAGTGCTTACCGTGATCGACACTCGGCCGTTCCGTCTTTCACGTTCAGCCACGAGAGTTCTCATCAAGTCGTCGCGGAGTTGCGTTGTCCGGGCTCGGAGAGCGGAGTCGTCGAAGCCAGTGCTTGGCGCGACAATCTGCACTCTGAGTTGCCCTGTCAGTTCGTGCATGAGTACGGTCACGGGCTTTCGTGCATCGTCGGCGGCGCTCTGAGAATCGCTTAACAGCCTGGTGTTGCTGAACAGAGAGACCGCTGTGACGACTGCCTGCAGTGCCTTCTCTGCGGTTTCGTCGAACCGGGCAACGTCAACGTCTCGGCCAGCAGCTCGGAGATCTTGCAATGTCCAGACCATGAGACGGTGCCAGGCTTGGATGCAAACCACGGCATCGGCGATGGCCGTCAGGACCTTCTCGCTCTCTTCTGCGGCCGAGACCCGCGCTCGCTCTCGTTCCTCATCCCGTCTGCGTTGCCGCTCAAGCTCCAGCTCGTGCCGGCGACGCCGTTTGTCGATACGCCCCGGGCCCCAGACGCCTGCCACACCCCCGATCAATGCGCCACCTAATCCGCTGATGACGCTGAAAAGCGTCGCTGTATCCGCCATCTCGCCAATGTGCCCGACAGCGGCACCTATCGGAGCCTCTTTGCCGAGGTTGCTTCGGCGATCAGCGTCGACGCTCCAGGCCCGACTCCCACTACCAGGCCTTCGGCCGCCATGACGAGACCGTCACCCGCCTGGTCAGGAAGACAGCGTATGTGGGCCGATACGCCCGGCAACCACTGAGAGTGACACCCAGGCTGCACTGCTGAGGAATACGTGACACCTCAACATGCGAGCCCACCAGTCCCGGGGCGGGATCCTTCGGGACTACTGACTTCCCTGGTGCCCGCTGCTACGTTGAGCCTCATGTTCCTCCTCTTGGCATAGGCACGCCCAGGCCCGCGACCTGCACACCGCGCTCGCGACACTTCGGCGTCCCTCCTTCCGCCTCGACCGAGGAACTTTCCCATGTCTGCGCCTGCTCAAGGGCGGCCCTCGTATGCCGCCGTACTGCGTCTTCCGTACGCCCGACGCACCTTCGGTGCCGCCCTGCTCGGGCGGTTCTCGTACGGGATGGTCGCTCTCTCCGTGATGCTGACGGTGACCCGGGCCACCGGCTCGTATGCCGTCGCCGGCACGATCATGGCGCTGTTCGGCGCCACCAGTGTCTTGCTGTCCCCGGTACGGGCGGCCCTTGTCGACCGCCACGCGCCACGCCCCGCGCTCCTGCCGATGGCCCTGCTCTACGCGGGCTTCCTGGGCGCCCTCGCGGCGGCCTCCTGGCGGCCCGGCGCCCCCGCCTCTCTCCTGGGCGCCATCGCCGCCGCCGCGGGCGCCGCGACGCCTCCGCTCGGCCCCTCGATGCGGGCCATCTGGCGTGAACTCACCGATGACCAGCCACTGTTGCAGCGCGCGTACAGCCTGGACGGCGTCGTGGAGGAGATGCTGTTCGTCTCCGGCCCGCTGCTGGTCGGCGCGCTGGTGCAGATCGCGCCCCCGGCGGCCGGGGTTGTAGTGAGCGCGCTGCTCGTGGGGGTCGGGACCTGCGCATTCGTCATGTCGCCAGCCGTGCGGGACATACAGCCGACTGCCGTTGCCAAGGCGGCGGCACGCTCGAAGACGCGGCTACAGGGGGCGCGGCCGCTGCTGACGCCGGTCGTGGTGGCGGCCGGGGTCGGGCTGTCCCTGGGCGGGATGGATCTGCTGGTCCTCGCCTTCGCGGCGGTGCGGCATCACGGGGACGACGTGGTCGCCTGGGTGCTCGCGGCCCTCTCGGCGGGCAGCACGGTCGGCGGGCTCCTGAACGGTGCCGTCAGCTGGCGCACCGGTGCCCGGGTACGACTGCCGCTGCTGGCCGCCGGCCTCGGTCTCGCCCTGGCCGCCGCAGGACTCGCGCCGGGCGTGGGGGCGCTGATCGTGGCGGTGGCGTGTGCGGGATTCTTTGTGGCTCCGGCGCTCACCACGGCGTATCTGCTGGCCGACGAGGTGGCACCGCCGGGGCGCCGCACCCAGGCGGGCGCCTGGGTCAACACGGCGGTGAACGCAGGGATGTCGGGCGGTACGGCGGCGGCCGGTCTGCTGGCGGCACGGCTGCCACTCGGGGTGTGCTTCGCGCTCGCGGGCGGCGTGACTCTGCTCGCGGCCCTGGCCTGCGCCGGGAGGAAGCCGAAGGGAGCCGGCCTGCCCCTCGGTGAAGGTACTCCCTTCAGCCAAGAGCCTGCCCTCAGTGAAGAATCTCCCGCACCCTCCGCACCCTCCGCACCCTCCGTAGCCCCGCCCGGCTCACCGAGTACGAGGCTGAAGTCCCCCGCTGCTCACGCTCCAGGGTCCCCGCCTCAGCCATGAACGTCAGATGGCTGTCGGCTGCCGGAAGCCCAGCCATTCGGCGAGACCCCCACGCATGCCTCGCCGCCCGCGGCCGGCTCGATCAGGCGCAGGAGCCCTGGACCCCTACAAGCCTTACAGGCCCTACTTGGAGCGGCGATTCGACGAGGGATGCGCGAGTGTCACCCGACTGCACAGCGAGCTGGTGGCCGAGCATGCTCCTGTCACCCATGGCATGGTCCGCGCGCATCGCCACTTTGCGAGGGCCCCGTCCGCCGCCCCGCCGCGGACGCCGACGGTGCGGCAGGTGACCGACTGGCTCACCCGTCACCCCCAGGACCCTGACCGCTGACGAAGACCGGGCCGGCCTGAAGGGGGTCCTGGCCCGCTGCCCCGAACGGGACAAGGCCGCCGGACACGTCCGCGATTCGGCGAGATACTCACCCACCGCCTCGGCTCCACACTCCGCACCTGGATCGACGCCATCGACGCCAGCCAGCTACCCGGCCTCACAGGCTTCGCACTCCACCCGATCCGAGACCTCGACGCCGTAACCGCCGGGCTCACTCTCGACCGGAGCTCCGGCAGCATCGAGGGAGCCGTCAACCGCATCAAGGAGATCAAGCGGCAACTCTACGGCCGAGTCGGATTCGATTCGAGCCACTCCGCAAGATGATCCTGCTCCAGTAACACTCCGAGACGACCTCAAGATCTGCGTCCGAACCGAGCAGTCGGACCATTTGCTGCGGCGGGCGTGTGGACAGGCGGCCATGAGGTGCCCAGCCGTGGCAGGATGGCCTCATGTTGATCCGAAAGGGCGATGCCGCGTAGGCGTCCCAAGGCCGTCCGCGCAGAGCGGTGGCGGCCACGATGGCAGTATCCGGTCCTGAGGGTCCATGGTGTCTCCGCGCGGACTCGTGCAGCGATCCGCCGGGTCGAAGACCAGGAGATGTGGCCCAACGCGGTCGCTGATGCGCTCTCTCGTTTCGAGTGGGTTTTTCAGCAGCCTGGACGCTATCTGAACGCCTCCGAGGCCTATTCGCCCGGGATAGAGGTGGAAGATGCCCGTGACGACCTGGAGCGGGCGATGCTGCACCTTCCTCCCGGAGCCAAACGGGACTTGGGCCGACTGATCACGCGCATCGACGAGGAATTCGAGCGCCGTACTTTGCCGGAGCCCAACCACATCGAGTTGGCGATCTTCGGCTGGTGGTGGACCAGAATGCGGGAACGCTGACGGGCCCAGGGCTCGCGACCTCCCCTGCCATCGAACGGCACCATCACTCTCCACGACCGCTCCCCAAAGATCTGTGCCAGCACCCAGTTTCGACAGCAGTTGTTCAGGGCTGTCCTTGGGCAGGGGAGTTAGTCGACGGCGGTCCTCTGACCTGCGGCGACTGACTTCGCTGTCAGGGGGTGGCCGAGAGCGGTGCCGGATCAGAGCTGGGAAGCGCTGCCGCCGCCATGCGGGATCCGGCCTCATGGGCCGTGGGTTCTTCGGGCGTCTCCACGAACGGCGACTGCCTCTTCCACGGTCGCTGCCGGGCTGACCGATTCGCGGGCGGAGGGGGCCGGAGCCCCTGGAGCGGCGAACCTTCGAGCGGGAGGCAGGATCGTAGGCCGTGTCTGTGAGAGGGGCGAGCGGCGGCCTCTCCTTCGAGCACTGCTGTACGACCAGGCGTTTCCACCGGAGCGGATTTGCCCCTTGCCCGGCCATGACCGAAGTCACTCTGGTCCCAGGAGCCTTCGCGGGACACCCGGATCACCGTCTGCGATCATTTGGCTTCGGTGCCCGATCGGGTGGGACCGTCGAACAGGGGGACAATGCCTGGATACGAGGACTTTCCGGCACTCTTCAGGATGGCCCACTTCAACTCCCCGACAGGCCAGCGGCGTTATCTGCTGGCGACCAAGTGCCAGCTGGGTGCGCTGATCGCCGCGGCCGTGCTGGGCGTGTGCAGCTGGCAGGTCAACGGCGTGGACGTCGCCGCCGCGTCGGTGGTGGCGTTCGGTACGGCCTTGGCCACCGAGGTGTACCTGCTTAAGGAACGCCCTGACCGTGTCTGGCGTAAGGGGTGCGCGGTCGCCGAGTCGGCGAAGACGCTCTCCCGGCGCTGCATGGTCGGCGGCAGCCCGGTGGGCAGCGAGGAAACGCGCCCGCCCCGTTCGACCGAAACCGCCGCCGAGTTGCTGCTGACCCGGTTTACGGAGTTCGAGTCCGATGTCGAGGCCACCTGGCTGCTCCCCGACG
The DNA here is from genome assembly GCF_055576575.1 of Streptomyces sp. NPDC033270. Taxonomy (NCBI): domain Bacteria; kingdom Bacillati; phylum Actinomycetota; class Actinomycetes; order Kitasatosporales; family Streptomycetaceae; genus Streptomyces; species Streptomyces sp. NPDC033270. The sequence continues at coordinate 28,678 of NZ_JBVIRA010000036.1, read as the reverse complement.
GCGGCGCCCCGAAGCAGGTCACTGCCGAGATGACGCCCACAAGACCCTCGCCACCGCGTACGCCGTCCCCCGGCGCGAGTTGGCGACGTTCGTCTTCCGCGCCCAACGGTCGGTCACCGAGGCGGAATGGGCGACCTTCGTGGCGAACGCGGAGGGCGTGGTCTCGCGTGAGCAGACCCTGTGGCGCGCTTCCCCATGTGAGGTAGCACAATGCCGTCGACCGACACCGCGACCCGATACGTCTACGACGCCTTCCTCTCCTACAGTCACGGGGCCGACGCCAAGGTGGCCCCGGCGGTGCACAGAGCACTGAGTCGGCTGGCCAAGCCCTGGAACCGGCCGCGTGCCCTGCGGGTCTTCCGCGACCAGGCGTCCTTGGAAGCCGGTCCGGACCTGTGGGCCACCATCGAGGCCAAGCTGAGCACGAGCCGCCATCTCGTCCTGCTCGCCTCGCCGCAGGCCGCTCGCTCCCCTTGGGTGGGCCGGGAGATCGCCCACTGGAAACAGCACCGCGAGGCCGGCACCTTGCTCATCGTGCTCACTCGCGGCTCGATCCACTGGGACCACACCGCGCGGGACTTCGACCGGACACGTACCACCGCCCTACCACCCGAGATGTTCGGATGGTTTGCGGCCGAACCCCTGTGGGTCGACCTGAGCTGGGCTCGCAGCGAGACCGAACTGTCCCTGGACCACGCCCGGTTCCGCCAGGACGTCGGCACCCTGGCGGCGGCCCTGCGCGGAGTGAGCAAGGACGAACTCGACAGCGAGGAGGCACGCCAGCATGCCAGAACGGTGGGTGTGCGGCGCGGGTTGACCTGGGGCCTGGTCTTCTTCCTCGTCGCCTCGCTCGTCTTCGGGGTCATGGCGCAGGTGCGTGGTGACGAGGCCGAGCGGCAGCGCAAGGAGGCGGACGGGCAACGGCGGGTGGCTACGGTGCGCGCGTTGCTCGCCGAATCGGAGAACCGCCTGACGGACGACCCGCGCACCGCCGTCCGCCTCGGCCTGACCGCGTACGGCGTGCGCCCCAGTACGGAAACCCGCGCCGCCCTGGTCAACGTACTGCAGCGCACGCCGTACGCGGGCGCATCGCACGGACCGGACGACGTCGGCCAGTTCGTCAGGCAGCTCTCGGACGACGCCGGCGTCCTGGCCACCGGGGGCGAGGGCACGCTCAAGCTCTGGGACGTCTCACAGCCCGGGCGGCGCCGACTGCTGCAACGCCTCACACCGCCGCGAGGGGACGTCGAAGACATCGCCTTCAGCCGAGACGGACGCACCCTCTTCGTGGCGGCCACCAAGGGCCACGCCCTGTGGGACATCACCACGCCGGGCAAGCCGCGGCCGTTACCGGGCCTGCCCGGCGCGACGGGCCTGGACGGCGGCGGCTTCGGCGACGGCGACCGGACGCTGGCAACCGTGCACGACGGCAAGGGCAGCAGCGGCCGGATGGACCTGTGGGATGTGGCAGCCCCGGACCGGCCACGCCGTCTCGCCTCGGTGACCGGTGTCTACGACGCCAAGAAGGTCCAGATGAGCCCCGACGGCAAGACCGTCGTGAGCGCCACCGGCAAGATCACTTTCGACGAGGCGGACACGGGGAAGATCACCATTGAGCACGGCAGCGGGATGACCGCGTGGGACACCTCCGACCCGGCCCGTCCACGCCGCCTGGGGCGCGATGCCCCCTGGGGAGGGGCCCTTGCCTTCAGCCCCGACAGTCGCACCCTGATCAGCAGCCACGCCAGGACCGCCTACATCTGGCGCATCCGCCCCTCCCGCGCACCGCAACTGCTCAGCAGGCTCCGCGGCCACCGGGACGACGTGACCGCCGCCGCCTTTCGGCCCGACGGCAAGGCAGCGATCACGCTCGACGGGCGGGGCAGCGCGGTGCGCTGGGACCTGGCACGCCCCGACAAGCCGCATTCCTGGGGAAAGCTGCTCGACGCCGAGCTGCGCCGGGGCGAGGACGTCGCCTTCACGCCTGACGGACGACACATCCGAGAAGTCGACACTAGCGATGCGGTCGCCAGCTGGCGCACGGACTCCGAGCCCGGTCCGTGGCAACGCGCCCAGGCGGCCGCGGACCCGGTGGCCGTGGCAGCCGTGGCGATCTCCCCGGACGGGCGGACGGCGGCGACTGCGGGCATGCGTGCCGTGGTGTTGTGGGATATCACCGATCACGACAAGCCCCGTCAACTCTCCGTCGTGCGCGGCTTCTCCGGGAATCCGACGGACGTGGCGTTCTCGGAGGACGGCCGCTACCTGGCCGGTGGCGACGACGCAAGCCGGGTCATCCTGTGGGAGGTGTCGAACCGGCGCCACCCCCGCAAGACCGCCACCCTGCGCACGCGGGGCCCGGTGGCCTCGCTGGCCTTCAGCCCCCGTGCCCCACTCCTGGTCACGTCCGGAAACCAACCCCGGTTCACTGGGGACACCGACGGCTGGGCGACGCTGTGGAACCTCCAGGGTGGACGGCCCGCGGAGACCCGCTCGTACACCCTCAAGAGCTTCACCAACGCGGGCGTGGCATCGTTCAGTCCGGACGGCAGGCTGCTCGCGCTTCCGGGCGCGGGCAGCGGCCTGTTCGACATGAGCGACCCGAACAGGCCCCGTCACCTCAAGTGGGACTCGGTGGCGGTGCTCCAGCAGGACACGGCGTTCAGCGCGAAACGCAAGCTACTGGCCGTCGGCGCAAGCGTCTACCAGGTCAACGGTACGTCCCTGTCCGATCCCGCCATTGAGCTTCCCGATGCGCCCGACCGTGGAGGGCGTGTGGCCTTTCACCCCGACGGCGACCTGCTGGCCAAGGCGGACGACAAGGGTACGGCCGTGCTGTGGGACATCGGTGATCTGCAACGGCCTCATGTCGCGGCCGAGTTGCCGCCGCTCGACGAGAGCGTCGAGGACGTGGAGTTCACCCCCGATGGCCGTACGCTGCTGACGGGCGGCGGCGACGGCATGCTGCGCCTGTGGGCCCTGGACCGGCTGCCCGCCGCCGCCCACGACCCCAAGCGCCTGGCCTGCCAGGTGGCCGCCAGCGGCCTGGACCGGACGCAGTGGCTACGGTACGTACCGGGGCTGGCTTATCAAGACCTGTGCCGCTGACGAGCTTGAGCATGGTGGGCGGCGAACTCGCCGTTCTCGAGGTGGGCCGCCACCCCTTGCGGGTTGAACGTGGGGGTGCCTCAGGCCCGGCGGGGCTGGGGGGGAGGCGCCTGCCTGGGCCCCGATCTCGGTATCGACGAGTACGGGAGGTACCACTGATCGAGGGTCGCGTGCCGGCAATACCCGCTTGGCGGGCGAGCGCGGTGGCGCTGGCTCTGGCGAGCGGGTCAGGGAGCTGGATCGGCGGATGATCGGCGGAGCTTGCCTGCAGCAGGGCCAGTACGGGGAGGTGGCGTTCGGGAGGGGGTGGCGCCCCAGGCGGGCGAGGGCTGCCGTTGCGCGGTGTACAGCGCCTCGTCGGTGAGGGCCCTTTGCTCATCGGCCGACGCGGCGGCGCGCTCGGCATCCCGCTGGTACAGCCGGGCGCCGGTCCTCACCTCGACTTCGCGGTGCAGACGCTGGTCAGTGTGCGCCAAGTGGCAGCCGTCTCCTGGGCGGTCCACGGCTGCCCCCTGCCGTAGGCCACCGCCCGGTTGGCCGCGGGCTGCCGCCGGCATGCCCCGTCGATGAGCTCGTTGTCGTAGAGAACTGTGCCGTCCCGCCGGACGACGGTGATGCGGTCGGCCAACTCCTCGGCCTCGATGACCGCCGGCGTCTATAGCATCTCTTGCGCGCGGGTGTCGTGGTTCGTCCACGACACATACGGTGTCCCGTCAGGAAGCGGTCCAGGATCCCGAGCTGACTCTGGGCTTCTGCGGTCGCTACCGCCACCAGCTCCACCCGGCGGCCGGCTCTTCGCTACGCGGCCGCCGACGCACGGAACTCGCCAGCATCGGCGAGCGCGGGTGCGGCCACCACGCCGAACTCGCAGAACTGGGCGTGGTTTTCCACGGCCGCCTGCCAGCGCCGAGTATCGGGCCGGACCTGGGCTCCCGCCGTGCGGACGTCGGCGGTCAGCAGCTCGGTGCAGCGCCGGTGCACGGCCTTGTAGAGGTCGCGGCATACTCTCACCGCGCTGCCCCGACGGTCCAGCTCTGTCTGGAAGAGTTCCGCGACCTCGGTCTGTCCCGGCACCCGGCTGATCTCCGACAATGAAGACGACCGGCCGGGCCCGGCGCCCAGCGCTCTCGGTGGCTGCCGGAAAGATCACACGGTGCAACACGTCGCAGCTCTCCTGTTCGGACAGCACGCCTGAGCCGACGTCCGGCGCCCTACTGCAGCGGAGGTTGAGCGTTCTCACCGAAGATCGAGCACCGAGTCGCGCGAGACCGAACGGATGGGAGTCGGGTGGGCCTCTGAAGCTCGTCGCTCCGTGTCTACATCAAATCGCCTCTCAGAACGCGATCGAGCGCCGCCTGGCCTGCGGGTCCCCATGTCGGCTTGCCGCCAGGAAGGCCCCGATCTCCGTTCTGGCCCATAAGCATGAGGAACAGGCTTTTCAGGGCAGCCAGCCCGCGGGCGCGCCGGATCGTCGCCTCGTCCACGTGCGCGTACACGTCGAAGAACCGTGAGGCGGCGCCTGCGGGAAGGACCACCCATGCGGCCGCGAGGTCCCACGCCGGATCGCCGGCGAACATGTCACCGAAGTCGATCACGCCCGACAGCGTGCCATCCGAGACCACGACATTCGCGGGATGAAGGTCACCGTGCACCCATTCCGGCGGGCCCTCCCACTCGGGGGCCGCAACGGCGTCATCCCAGACGGCCCGGACCTCGTCGGCAATGCCGCCGGGGGCAACGGCTTGAAGGAAGTGGTCGAAGCCGTCCGTGCAGTTCTTGGGGTGAGCGCCGCGGTCCGAACTGGTCGGAGCCTCGGCGGGCGCCTCCACATGGAGCGCCCTGAGGAAGCCTGCCAGAGTGACGGCCGCGTGGTCGCCGCGGCTGATCGAGGTGTGGTCCAGTGGCTCGCCAGGGACCCACGTCATGATGGTCCAGGGCCTCGGGAAGCGTGCGGACGGTTCACCGGTCCGCACAGGGGTCGGGACCGGGAGCGGCAGGCGCGGGGCCAGGACGGGCAGCCATCGGCACTCCTTGCGTTGGAGATCCGGGGCACGTTCTGTACGCGGCATGCGCACGGCCAACTCGTCGCCAAGGCGCCACTGTTGGTTGTCCCATCCGCCCACTACCTCACGGATGGCCAGCCCTGCAAGGTCCGGATGCTGCTCCTGCAGCAGGTCGTGGACCAGGTCTGCGGTGATCTCGATCTCGGAGTCGGTCATACGAAGCCACAGTACTGGGGCAGGCGAAGCGGCTCTCGCTCTCCGGTAGACCGTCTCCCCAGACAGCCAGGCCCCAAAAGCCACTCAACCTTCGCTGAGAAACACAGCGGTCACCCTCCTTCGGTGACACCGTTCAACCTTCGCTGCGAGAGGTCATCCAGCTTGGTCACCACGCCTCCCCGTGTTCTGGTCACAGCGGCGCGATCACAAATTCGATCATAAATTCCAGTGCAAACTCATGGGCAAATTCATGGGTAAGTTCGCGGTAGTGTTGGGGTTGGAGGTGAAGTATGCCGACCGAAGATGAGCTGTTTGCGGCGGTGGACGCATTGCTGGAGGGTGAGCCGGAGATGCCGCCCCCGGCGGAGCGAACGCGGCTGCGCGAAGCGGCCCGTGTCTCGCAGGCCCGGCTTGCGGAGGTGCTGCGGACGTCGACGCAGACGGTGAAGAACTGGGAGGCCGGTCGCTCGGAGCCGCGGCCGCCGCGTCGGCAGGCCTACCAGCGGCTGCTGGACGGGTGGGCGGAGAAGTACCCCAAGCCCGCCGACGCCGATGCTGCGCAGCTGCCGGAGAGGTTCACTGACACGCCCACTGACACGCCGGCCCGGGCCGAGGCGCGCACTCCATCCCCATCCCCCTCAGCGCCCCAGGCAGCGACCGTGACCGCCGAAGACAACGCTGAGCCGAGCGCCGCCCCGGCCACCCCATCGCGTCCGGTGCGTGCCAGCCAGCCGTCGTCGGCGTCGCGGCGGCCGGCCGCGCGTAAGGCGGTGACGAAGCCGGCCGGCCCGGCAGGCACCGACGCGCGGTTCGAGAACGGCCCGCTGGCGGTCGTCGACTGCGAGGACGGGCAGGTGTCGGCGTACTGCGTCGGCGGCCTGGTCTTGGACGTGTCCGCCAAGTCCTTGCCCGCACTGGTCGACTGGACGCTGACCGAGGCCAAGCTCGGGCAGGCCCGTCTGCACCGCAACGGCCGCGACGCCGACCCCGTCCTCGTCCTCACCCCGGCCGCCCTGGAGCGCTACGCCCTGCCCGCCGCCCTGTCGGAGGAGGAGCGGCGCGCCGGACGGCTCGCCGACAGCCACAAGGTCATCAAGCAGATCCAGCGGGCCGGACTCCAGCTCACCCAGCGCGGCTTCGGGCCGTGGGCCCGCGTCTACCGCGAGCCCGAGGGTTCCAAGCGTCGCTGCGTGCAGCTGTGCATCCCGGCCTGGAACGCGTTGGACGTGCGCGAGTGGGACAAGAAGGACGACCCGCAGTTGCCGGGCATGCACCCGGCCGACCTCGCCCGGTACCTGGGCAACTATGCGGAGCGGGTGATGACGCCGCGCGGCACCACGGCGGTCACCGGCCTGGAGCTGATGGTCGCTCTACGCCCGCCGACCCGCGCGCAGAAGGACGAGGCGACCGGCGCGTTCAAGCAGGCGTTCAACGTGGACGCGATCACCGCCGTGTACGACGTCGTGGACTGCGAGATCCCGGACGAGCATCCGCAACTCCAGGGGAAGTTCCCCAGGCATCACCTGCGTACCCCGGCCGAGATGCTGATGGAGGAGCCGTACGACTGGTGCCGGCAGCTGACCGATGAGGAGTGCATGAACCCGTACCTGGTCGCGGTCGACATCAACATGTCGTTCGCCGCGGCCGCCAACGGGCTTACCGTCGGATTGAACGGGCCGAGCCACCTGACCGGCAACCCGAAGTTCGACTCGTCGCTGCCCGGCTCGTGGCTGGTCGACCTCTCCCACGTCGATCTGTCCCGCGTGGACGTCGGCGGCCGTACGGTCGACGGCGAGCGGCTCCCGTCGCCGTTCACACCGAAGGGTGACCGCCCGACCGGCCCGGCCTGGTACGCCACCCCCACCGTCGCCTACGCCCAAGAACTGGGCTTCGACGTCGCGCCGATCGAGGCGTACGTGCGCACCCAGACCGGCCGCTACCTGGACGGCTGGTACAAGCGGCTGCGGGACGCCTACGTCGCCACGATGGCCGACCTGGGCGTCACCACCGACCTGGGCGGCCAGGACTTCCTGGACGCGATGGCGCGCTCCAAGGGCATCGACCCGGCGATGGCGCTGCTGGCGGGCGCGATCAAGGCGACCGCGAAGGGCGGCATCGGCAAGCTGCGCCAGCGCAACCGCGGGCAGGTGCAGTACGGGGCGCCGTGGCCGGCCCTCGCCCGGGAGACGTGGCGCCCCGACATCCGGGCCGCCGTGCTGGCCAATCAACGGATCGGCATCCACCGCAAGCTGATGAAGACCGCTGCCGCGGCAGGCGTCTACCCGGTCGCGATCGGCACCGACGCGATCGTCTACCCCTCGCCCGGCCCGTCCCCGCTGGACATCCTGCCGCACACCCCGGAGGGCAAGCCGGCGCCGGGCACGTTCCGCCTCGGGGTCTCTCCGGGGATGGTCAAGCACCAGGGCACACAGACCGTGCTGTGGGCCGAGGAGCAGTTCGAGACTCAGGGCGGCGTCTTCAACGTCGCCAACCTGATCAAGAACGACCCGACGGCCGGGGAAGGGGAGTAGCAGGTCATGGTGGACTCGGTCGGCGACAGCCTGGACCGCGCGCTGGATGGGGCGTTCACCCGCCCCATCCCCAAGAGCGCCCAGGCGCAGATGAAGTATCTGGTCAAGCAGCTCAAGGGCACCAGGCCGGTCGCGGAGGTGCTCGGGGTCTCCCAGCGCACCGTGGAGCGGTACGTCGTCGGCAAGCTCAAGCGGCCCCGCAAGGACCTGCGTGCGCGCATAGAGCGTGAGGTCAAGCGCCGCTGGCAGCCGCAGATCCGGGCGAAGGCCAAGAAGAAGGCGGCAACCACCGACGGTCTGGTCGTCTCCAGCCGAGCCCGGTTCGGGTTCACCGCCGCGCCGGGCACGACCGACGACGCCCGGATCCGCGACATCACCCAGGCTCTGCCGCCTGCCTACGCCGACCGGCTGTTCACCGCCCGCGAGCAGGGCGCCACCGAGCAGCAGCTCCAACGCATCGCGGCCGAGGGCCTTGCGGAGATGTACTTCCGTGCCAACAACACCCGCGCGGCCGGCCTGGGCGTGGAGTTCACCGACGTGGAGCACATCGACATCGAGCTGTAAGCCCGACTGTGGTCCGTCATGCCAGGAAGTCCACGTTCGGAGCGTCGCCGGCCGCGCACGCTGCCTGATATGTGGGCCAGGCCAGGGCCAGGTCCTGCCAGGGTAGGCCGACTGGGGTGTATGCGGTGAGTTGCGTGTCGTCCTCGCGACCTGGGCGTTCGCCCCGCAGTACCTCCCCGAAGGTCGCGTCGGCGACTGGTCCGTGGCCCTGCAAGGTGCCTACGGCCTGTGCCAGTTCGAGGTCGTCGACCACCGTACGGGCCTCCCTCAGCAGGTCGTCCGCCAGCTCGGCCTTGCCCGGCTCGTCCACGCCCAGGCTCGTGAGATGCGTGCCCGGGCGCAGATCGGCGAGCTCGAGCAGGGGAGTTCGGGACCAGGTCGCCAGGACCACGATCCCGCCACCGGCGGCGGCCGACGGGGGGTCGGCGGCCACATCCACGGCAATCCCCAGCAGCCGTCCCTGCTCCGAAGCGAAGGCCGCTGCCCGCTCCGGATCGATGTCATGGACCGTCAGCCGTCTCACCGCACGGAGCCGGCCGAGCCCCCGCAGCACCATCCGCGCCTGTGCCCCCGCGCCGATGATGCTCACCCTGTCGGCACCTGCGGGGGCCAGGACATGGGTGGCGAGCGCTGCGGCCAGGCCCGTTCGCCAGGAGGTCACGGTGGCCGAGTCCAGTACGGCCAGCAGCGCGCCGTCCGTCAGATCGTGCAGGCAGACCACCCCGCGCAGGGCGGGTGTGGCGCCGGGGAACTTGGCGTTGACCTTCACCGTGTAGGCAGGGATGCCGTCGACCAGGCCGGGGAGCAGCGCCGTCGCGGTGCCGGGACCGGGCAGTGCGGTGTGGGTGCGCAGCGGGCGGGGGCCGGCGGGAGCGGCGGCGAAACCTGTACGCAGGGCGGACAGTGCGGCGTCGAGGTCGAGGTACCGGGTGATCTGAGTACCGGTCAGCAGCAAGGTCATCGAGGCAGTTTCGCCGCCTGCCATTGCCGTGGCCAACCGGTCACCGCCGGGCGAACGATTCAAGCCCCGGCCGCGGTCGGAGGGCGGGGAGCGCGCCGCGCTGTAGCTGCCGGGCTGACGGAAAAGCCGTTGAACCCGCCGGTAGGAGAGTGGGCGTTATGCCACAGTGAGAAACGTTTGTTTCACCCGTAGCCACAGTTAATGCCCGACGGACGACGAGCGTTGGGCGAACGGTTTCAGCCGGGCCGGAATGTATCCCCTCGGTAATTACACTCCAGGCTGAAATCTCCGCCGCAGGAGGTCTTCTGCCAGAAGCCACGCGGGGCGACTACCTGCGGTTAAACCATCAAGATGTCGACCTCCGTGTGACATAGGCCACTGCGATCTCTCTTGCTGGAGTCAAGGTCATTGCGGCAGCATTTCGGCGATCCGAGGTTCGCGGTTCTCGTCGATCCGCCCTCGGTGATTCAAAAATAAAGGGGGGTGAATCACATGATGAAGATCTCTGTCAAGAAGGTCGAGGCTCCTGCCGGGGGCTCGAAGATCGCTTCGATCACCACCTGTGGCTGACACAGTTATGCCGGGGGTGCTGCGTGAACCGGCGCGGCACCCCCGGTTTCCATAGGGCGCGATAGCACCGAGAAACGGCTTCTGAAAGGCTCGGGAGACTCCTCATGACAGCCCCCACCACCGCCCCGGCGGATCTCGCAAATGCCCAGGCCCGTATCGAGCATCCGCGCCTGCGGCACTGTACGTTCAAGTGGACCTCGGATGAATCGCCGATGCTGATGATCGTCGGCAAGGAGTACTTCGAAATCACCGAGGAATTCGGGACCCGGGAGCAGTTCCTCACCATCAAGCGGTACTTCGACGGCCGCCACTCGATCGCCGAGATCGCCGAGCGCGCCAAGGTCGACGAGGGCTCGGTACGGCAGATCGCCCAGACCTTCGATGAGCTGGGCCTGCTGCACCGGCCGCAGCCGCTGGCCATTGTGCCCGGTAAAGCCTTTGTCGAGCAGATCGAGGCAAGTTGCGACATGTGGGGCCGGCAGATCGGCTTCCACAACCTCTTCGCAGGACTGGAGAGCGGAGAGTTGCGCGGCGAGGTCTTTATGGGAATGATCCTGGAGACCTACCACTATGTGAAATCCGCACCCAAGCACATTGCCACGGCGATCGCGCACTGCGACGACGAGCGACTGACCCCGATTCTCGCCAAGTACTTCACCGAAGAGTACAACCACGCGGGAATGATGCTGCAGTCACTGAAGAAGATGGGTGTGCCAAAGGAGCACATCAAGTCCGCCCACCCGGTCATCGGAACGTGGTCGCTCATCAACAACCTCTGTGAAATCGCCCGCCAGGACACACTCTCGTACATCGCCTGCACCACTCTCTTTGAAGCGCGTGCCGACGACTTCGAAGAGGGCGCAGAAAGCCTGCGTCGGGCGGCCCGCGTCGCGGGATATCCGGAGGCCTGTGCGGAGCCGCTGATCACGCATATGCAGATCGACGTCGAGGCCGGCCATGTCGGTTTACTGGACGAGGCGGTGGAGGTGCTGGGCGATATTTCGGCGGCGAACGCGCACAAGGCCGTGAACAACCTGCACGACATCAAGCATTCCTACGACCAGTTCCACGACGGAATCGTCCAGTACTACTCGGACATCGCCAACTACATTCCGCGCATCAAGGTGGACTACTTCAGCCTCTGAAAACAGGGGCGTACCGGAACGCGAGACAACGAGCATCGAGAACATACACACGGGGGCGGACGAATTGGCTACACCGCTGGGGCGGGACACCTCGTTCGTCCGCTTCTGGATCGCCCAGACCAGCAGTCAGCTCGGCGACGAGGTCTACACCGTCGCCCTCCCTCTGGTCGTCTACGCGGTGACCGGATCCGCCGGCGCGATGTCCCTGGTGTTCGGCCTCTCCATGGCCCCGCACGTCGTTGCCGGACTCTTCGGCGGTGCCTTTACCGACCGGCGCGGCCCGTACGGCCTGCTGGTCACCACCTCCCTGCTGGCCGGCAGCCTGATGGCCGTACTGGCGGTGCTGGTGACGGTCGGGGCGGCGAGCCTCTCGGTCATCGCCGTGATCACGGTCGTGATGGCCTGCTCGGCCTCCACCCTGCTCTCCTCCTACGAGGCCGCCATCCCGCGGCTGATGCCGGCCCAGCGGCTACTTGAGGCCAACTCCCGCCTGGAGACCACCCGTACACTCTGCGCGGTGTTGGGCCCGGCGATGGCCGGCTTTCTGACCGGATTCGGGGACGGCGGCCCGGCCATCGCCGTCAACGCGGCCAGCTTCTTCGTCGCGACACTGCTGATCCTCCCGCTGCGCAGCCTGAAGAAGGCTCCGACCGGTACGCCCGTCACCGTCCGGGAGCTGTGGGCCGATGTCAGGGACGGCCTCGGCCAGGCCTGGCGCCGTCGCCCCATCCGGATCGGCATCCTGCTCAGCTCCGGATCCAACCTCTGCACCGGCTCCCTGGACATCTACGCCATCTACTCGCTGCGCCACAATCTGCACGCCTCGGCCGCCACCGTAGGTCTGATCTTCACCGGATCCAGCGTCTTCGCGCTGGCCGCCGCCTCCCTGCTGCCCCGATTGGGCAGACGCGCCGGCTATGCCCTCGGCATGGGCCTCGGCCTGGCCGGCTTGGCCGGCGCCTGCGCGCTGATGGTCAACCCCGCCCATATCGCCATCGTCGCGGCCGCCCTCCTCGCCAACACCAGTGGCGCGGTCGTCTTCAACGTCCAATGGCGCGCGATGCGCCAGCACGTCGCGGGACCGGCGCTGATCGGCCGGATCTCCGGCATCTGCCGGGGCATCGCCTACGCCGCCGTCGCCCTCGGCGCATGGGCGGGTGGCCTGCTGACCACCCTCTCCGGCGACGGCAGTCGGCTCTACCTCCTGACCGGCACCGCGATCGTCGCTTCCCTCGCCGTCGCGGCGCTCAGCGTGCTGCGGCGCAGCCTGCGGTCCGTACCGGCGGCATACACGTCCTAACGAAAAGCACCAGCGGGAGGGGCGCTGAGGCGCCAAGGTCCGCGCAGAGGGGAGTCGGCGAGCAGCAGCGCGGCGAAGACGCACATCAAGTTCAACCCGCCCACGGGCTCGACAACGCCACGCACTCGGAATCCTTAGCGCGTGGCGTGCGGGACAGTGGTCAGAGGGCGTAGCGATCTAAACCAGCTGTCAGCGGCTGAGGCCGTCTCGGTCGCTGCTTGAGTCGCTTGAGAACGCTGCAGCTCAACAGGGGTGTAGGTACCCCCATCAGCGACTGAAGCGACTGAAGGTTGGCATCTATGACACGCACGCGCGCTCGGGAATGTCTTCATAGTTCCAAGTTCGAGTCCCTTCAGTCGCTGATGAGGACGCTGCCCCGTTCTGACCTGGCGTTTTTCTCAGTACTGGTGGGCAGCGACTGAAGGAATCAGAGTCGCTGCCCACCAGTGCTGAGCGCTCCGTCTTCCTCTGCAGCGACTGAAGCCCACCTCCGGGGACGTGGCCCAAGTGGCTCTGCCCGTTGTGTCCGAAGGGGTGCAACGGGTGTGCAACAGCGACTGAAGCGACTGAGGCTTCGAACCGGCCTGTGGCACGGTAGAGGTCGCCCCCAACTGGTTCCGTTATTCAGTCGCTCCAGTCGCTCCAGTCGCTCCAGTCGCTCCAGTCGCTGACTCTACGGTAGATAGTCTCTGACCTGCAGCTTCTTACAGCGACTGAAGCCAGACCACCAGAAGTACAGAAGGCCGCCATCACTCCTACGCCCAGTCTGGACATGCTCACCGTCGCCCAGTGGTGCGCGACGGCAGGCTGGCCTGTGCAACCCCTAACCCCCGGGCGCAAGACCCCGGCCGGCAACTGCCGGGCCTGCACAGAGAAGGGGCACAGCCACTTGGACTGCCCCTGCACTAGGGAAGTGTCACGGCTTCCATGCGGCGACCACTGACCTGGACCGGATCTGGAAGTGGTGGTCGGCTCGCCCTGCCCCAGGCGTCGGTGTGGCGTGCGGCGCCGCAGGTCTGATCGTCATCGACATCGACGCCCACGTCCATCCCCAGCTGCTGGACGCGGGCGGCCAGGCGTGCGGCGCGGGCGTTCGCGTTGGCGAGGTCTATCCGGAGCTTGCTGAGTGCGCCGGAGTCTCCGGGTTTGGTGCGCCCGGGAGTCGTACAGCGAGCCGGGGATTGCGGCGCCACCGAAGCCCACGCCGCAACCGTAGCTCCTCCTCTGGGCGACGTCCTTGTGAGCAGATTCGCGCCGGAGCGATTTGCACGTACGCGGGTTTTCAGCCGAAGCCCGCCACCTTGCAACCAACCCTCAGGGACTTGCTGTCATGATCATGCAGCTACACATTCGTTCACCAGGGGGAATGCAGGATTATGTCCAACGGCAGCATCTCGGTCGCACCCGAGGAATTACGGCGAGCAGCAAGCGCCGCCGACGCCATCAGCCACGATCTCCAGACTCCCATCGCCACGGCCAAGCGCGACATCGAAGCAGCCGGCACATCGATGAAGACCTGGTACATCGGCCCTGATATGGAACGGGTTGCCCACGACTGGGGTATGGCACTCGACGAGCTGTGCCAGCGGATCGGCGGCGGCAACCCCGACAGCGCGGCGTCCCGCCTGCGGCGCACCGCGGACGGCCACCAGTTCAACGAAGACGTCACCGCCCAGTCGTTCCAGGCGCGGTGACCGATGTCGCGGAACTTCAAGGAACTCCTTAAGCAGGACTTCTCCGACCTCGAAGCCGCCGTCAGGTCCTGGCAGAAGCTTGCCAAAGCGCTGGAGGAAGCCCAGGCCCGGCACCGGCACAAGGTAACCGGACCACTCCACGCCAGCCAGTGGCAGGGCGTCGACTCCCGCTACGCCTTCATGAAGATGGAAGCCAGCGAGACCCAGCTCACAACCGCGCAGTCCGACGTCACCTCCATCGCCGCCATCCTGGACACCGTTCATGTCGAAATGAAGTCAGCCCAGGACCAGTTGCGCCGTAGCGTGCGTACAGCTGAGGCCGACGGATTCACAGTCGATGACCATGGCAATGTGACGGACGGCAGGTCTTGCCCCACCGGCAACGCCGATGAGGAAGCGCAGGAAGATCATGCCGTGCGCGTCGCCGTGATGGACGGCTACAAGAACGAAATTCAGTTCGCCCTCGACGAGGCCAGTACCGCTGACTGGAAGGGGATGCAGCTCCTTCAGAAGATCGACGCCTTCACTCTCGACAAGGACTACGGCGCCCAGGCGGCGAAGGACGCCGCCCGCGAAGTTGCGGGTTTCTCTCACCTCGATGAGGACGCCATCCCCTCGAAGAAGGACCCGAAGGAGAACGCCAAGTGGTGGGCGGGCCTTTCTGACCAGGAGCGACAGGAGTACATCGACGCCTACCCAGAGAAGATCGGCTGGCTGGACGGCATCCCCAGCGCCGACCGTGACGAGGCGAACCGCAAAGCGGTGGACATCTCGCTTGCGGAGTACGACATGAAGAAGCAGAACGGCGAGTTGGGCATCCACGACCAGAGGCAGTACGACGGCCTGCGAAAACTGCAGGACGCACTCGACAAGGCCGATGGCAGCAAAGACGCAAACAAGCAGCTGTACGTGTTGGGCATCGACACCAGAGGAGACGGACGGGCAGTGGTTTCCCAGGGAAACCCCGATACTGCCCGCAACGTCGCTGTGCAGGTTCCTGGCACCGACAACGACCTGACGAACCTCGACGAGCAGGTCGACCGGATAGACCGACTCCAGCAGGCCTCCAAGGACAAGGGGGGCGGCAATACTGCGGTGGTCTCATGGCTCGGATACGACGCCCCTGAGGTTGACGGCAGCATGGTGACGACCGGCCGTGCAGACCCGGCGGCCGGCGACCTGCGGAGCTTCACCCATGGGCTGCGCGAGGCGCACGAGGGAGAGCGCGCCCATATGACGGTGCTCGGGCACAGTTACGGCTCGACGGTGGTGGGCGCCGGCGCAGCCGGCGGTCATGGCCTCGATGCCGACGACATCATCTCGGTCGGCAGCCCGGGAATGACGGTGGACCACGCCAAGGACTTGCACATGGACCCTCGCCACGTCTGGGCCGGCTGGGCACAGGACGACATAGTCTCCACCGACGCCTCGGACAAATCCCTGGGTGAGAACCCCGCCGACAAGGAGTTCGGGGGCAAGGTATTCGAGGTGGACACCTCGGGACACGGTGGCTATTGGGACGAGGGCAGTGAAAGCCTGGCCAACCAAGGCCGCATCATCGCAGGGAAGCGACCCAGTGACGGGGACTATCACGTGCCCCCGAAGGTATCGCCCAAAACCGAGGGAACACCCCAGTGAACCGCAGGATCCGGCATGCCGGACGCATCAGCTTGCTCACACTTTCCCTGCTTGCATCAGGAGGATGCATGAACGACTCCGGGAAGAACGATCCGCTGCCGGTCAAGAGCAGGGACAACGCCGAACAGCTAGCCCGCAGGCTGGCCGAATCACTGGCCGGACAGTACTCACTCAAAGTCGACGACAGCACCGTGAACAAGGAGTTCCGCGACTGCTTCGGCAAGGACCATGAGCACGCCAGCGACGGACGCTTCGACCTGACCTACTCCGTGCGGGCAAAGCTCCCCGGAGACGAGCACGGCAAAGCCCTACGCGCCATGCGCAAGAAACTCGAAGCCTCCCACTACAAGATCAGTGGCTACCGCGAAGACAAGTCGGATGCCTTGATGGACGCCAAGGGGGGGCACGACAACCTCTTCCTCTCCGTGGAGAGCTACATGCCAGCCACTGAACTGGTCTTCTCCATCAGTACTCCCTGCTTCCTGCCTCCCGGAGTGAAGCAGCAACAGGTATCGGCTCCGGCTCCGAAGACCACCCCCACAGCTCCCGTCCGCGTGGCGGAGGCAACAGCCCCCCTGCGCCGCTTCCCCGACAACCCCTTCGGCTGATCGGCACCCAGCCTCAGCCGATCCGCCCCGGGCGCCGCCAGACACGGGGTGGAGACAGTCGACAGTACGAAGTGGGCTGGAGGTCGTCGGCGGGCGCCGGTCGACCGGCCGCCGGTGGCGTGCGCGCGGAGCCGTCCGTCTGGCGGCTCCGCGTACGGCGCGTTGGTTCAGTCGGTGAGGTACCAGT
The DNA here is from genome assembly GCF_055576575.1 of Streptomyces sp. NPDC033270. Classification (NCBI taxonomy): domain Bacteria; kingdom Bacillati; phylum Actinomycetota; class Actinomycetes; order Kitasatosporales; family Streptomycetaceae; genus Streptomyces; species Streptomyces sp. NPDC033270. The sequence goes on along the minus strand of NZ_JBVIRA010000036.1, from coordinate 12,153 downwards.
CGTTCTTGAGGTGCTCCAGGGTGTAGCCGCCGAGGCCGCTCTCGGAGAAGGTCGCGGAGGCCCTGACCGCTTCGACCGGCATCTCGATCTTGTCGGGCGTGTGGCTGTGGAAGTGAAAGCGAACACCGCTTATCGGCAAGATTGGGCAGCACTTGTTGATCACTGGGCCGGAAAGTGTTGCTGAGAACTGACACCACTGGCGGGGCGTGTCGTCCCTCCCCATCTCATGTGACATTGCCCCTGTCTCAGCTGACGTTGCCTGATTCGCGCGTCAGGGACAAGGTCACACGAGACGCCGGTCGCTCGCTGAGCGTTGTGCTATCCAAGGTCAGTGATGAGTTCCAAGGTCCCCAGTGGACCTCTCGGTGCGGTGCTGTGTGACCTTGACAACGTGATCCGTTTTTATGACACGAGCCACCTGGCAGAACTGGAGCGTGCTGCGGGGTTGGCGGAGGGGCGACCGTGAAGGTGGCCTATGCCCCTGAGATTGACCTGCCGTTGCTTCTCGGCGAGATCACTCAGCAGCAATGGGTGGAGTCCATCGCGCTCGACCTTGTGGGCCAGGTGCCAGAGGTGCAGGCCCGCGAGCTGGGGACGGCACTCGCCGAGGCTCCGTTCTGGGCGGACGACGTGGTGGTGGGCCTGCTTCGACGGGTGCGATCACGCATCCCGCCGCGGAGCCGCGTACGGAGTTGGCTGAAGCGTCTGCGCGGCCGGTGATCGGTCGTGCCTGGGTGCTGGCCGGTCCGCCGTGTGGCCGATCCGGATTCCCCCATCGGCCATGAGCCATCGGCCACGGCCGCATCGTGGCCGATGCGCTCGACGGCGATCGGCCATGCCGCGGGCGGTCCTGCCCAGCCGGGGGACCTGTGGGTATTCGCTGCGGGATAAGCATGTGGGTATCGGGCAGCGCCCTGTTCTGCGGGTATGGGCAGTCGGATAGCGCGGCCAGCTGGCGGTCAGGTTCTTGTGGTGAGGGCGGCGGCGAGCGTGCCGATGATGAGGAACGGCCCGAAGGCCCGTGTGCTCTTGCGGTGTGCGCGCCGGGTGAGCAGGAGCACAACTGCCACCGTGCCCCCAGGAGGTAGGTCAGGACGAGCGCGAGGGCGGCGGCCTGCCAGCTGTGCCAGCCGAGCACCGCACCGAGAGAGATCGCCAGCTTCGCGTCGCCCGGACCTGTCGTGCCCAGAACGGCGAGCACGGTGAACAGCCCACTGGCCGCTGCCGCGACCACCGCGGCACGCAGAAGGCTTCCGGCTTCGTGATGAGCGGCTGCGGCGCTGAGCAACGCCAGCGTGCCGACGGCGGCAGCCAGTGTCAGCAGGTCCGGCAGCCGCTGCACCGCGCTGTCATCAGCAGAAGACCGGCGCCGAGAAGAGCGATCCAGTACTGGGCGGCGGCGTACCAGCCGACAGCGCCACTGGCCGCGACCGCAGCGAACGCGGCGGCGGTGGTGAGCTCCGGCAGCCAGGGCGCACACAGCCGTCCACGGCAGTTCGGGCAGCGGCCGCCAGGCGGCAGCAGCCGCAGTGCGTGCGTGCCCCATGCCGGCACCGGCCGAGGCGTGCAGGCCGGGCAGGTGACGTGGGCGGGCTGCCCGGCCGGGACGGCGAGAGCAACGACGACCGGGCGCAGCACAGCTCCGGCCACAAGGCCCCCAAGTGCGGCCAGCAGCTGGCTGAGCATGCGGAGTCCTCTCGTGCTGCGCGACCGGTGCGCGGCGGGGGCGGGTCGCTCAGGCGGACTTGCTGAGCTGGGCCAGGATTTCGGCGGTGGCCTCTTCCATGTCGACGCCCAATTCCATGTTCAGGGTGTCGAGTTTCTCCGCGGCCCGCTCCAGCGCATCCCAGTCGCCGAGGGCGGCGTAGGTGCGGAACAGAACGCGGTAGAGGTTCTCCATCTCGGGCGCCGCATCCAGCCCCTTGGTCGCCGCCCACAGTGCGCCGCGCGGATCGCCTTGGGCCAGGCAGTGCTCGGCCAGGTCCGCGGCCGCGTCCACGATCGCGGAAATCATGTCCTGGGCCTGGTGCTCGGCCCAGGCGTAGCGCCGGCTGTTCACGCCGGAGAACAGCCGGCCCCGCACTAGCACTAGTGCCCCTTCAGGCAAAGTTCGCCCTGTTCTGATGGCTGAGTTGTCGCCTGGTAGCGTCGCTCTCTTCGGCTGGGCCAGCTTGCTGGAGTCTTGACGGGATGCATGGTGACTTCTCCGGATGGCAGTGTTCTGGTCGCTGCGATAGCGAGGGTCGCGAAGACCTTCGGCGGCATGACGGCCCAAGCGGACGAGGTCGGCTGCGGCCGGTGCTTCGATGAGGGCGAGGTCGAGCTGCTGCGGACTCCTGGCGTCCCGCTCCCGGCGGACCTCGTCCGCCGGGTCGCGCAGAAAGATCCTTTTCACTGGGAGGATCAACCCGCGATCATCCGTCGGGTTCTGCCGCAGCTCGTCGTGGTGCTCGCCCAGGGCGAGGCCGAGTCCGATCTCATGGCCCGTGGACTGGCCGCGGCAGGCTGGTCGCGGTGGCCCCGTGAGCAGACTGGGGCAGTGACCGGATTCCTGGACGCATGGTGGTCGCAGACCCTGAGAACGAAGTCGCCGCCCGTTTCGGCGTGTGTGGTGTTCGAGAGCTGTGTGATCGCGAGTTCCTCGGTCACCCCGTGGCTCGCCCGCTGGGAGGCGGAGACGGGACCGGTCGCCCGCCGTCACCTGGCCGACAGCCTCGACTGGTGGCGAGAGGAGTTGACGTCCGACGACTCGCCTTTCACCTGGTGGTGGGGCACCGAGGCGGAAGAGCGAGCCGCCTGGCACGAAGTGAAGCGGTGGCTGGCCGGTCAGGCCCGGGCGACGTGATGCGCCAGAAGGACTGGTGCCTGACCGCAGCCGTGAACGCCAACACGGCCCGATTCAGGCGGTGTTCGCCCGGGTCACGACCTTGTGGAGGCGCTGGTCAGAGGAGTGCTTGTTCCGCCAGATGATGCGCGGCGGATCGTGCTGCCTTGCTCCTTGTGGCTGGCGTGGTCGGTGCCGTCCAGCGCGAAGTAGCGCAGGGCGGTGAACTGAGCCTCGATGCGGTTCAGCCAGGAGCTGTTGGTCGGGGTGTAGGCCAGTTCCACGTTGTTGGCCGCTGCCCAGTCGCCGACCTGGGTGTCCTTCTTCGTGGTCAGGTGCGGGGAGAAGTTGTCGAGCACGATCGCGATGCGGATCTTGGGCGGGTAGAGGCTGCGCAGGTAGCGGCAGAACGCCAGGAACCTCGTCCGGTTCTTCCTCGGTTTGATGTGGCCGTAGAGCTTGTCCTTGCCCAGGTCGTAGGCGGCGAACAGCTGCCGTACCCCGTGCGGGCGGGTGTAGGTCGCCCGGCGGCGGGGCCGGGGCTCCCGGTCCGGGTCCTTGTGCCGTCCGCTGCGTTCGGCCCACTGCCGCCCGGGGTGGGGCTGGAGGTTCAGCGGCCCGAACTCGTCCAGGCAGAAGACGACTTCGGGCTCGCCGTCCTCGGGTATGACCTCGCCGTCGGCGAGCGCGTCGAGGTGCTCGACGCGGGCCTTCTTGGCGGCGTAGTCCGGGTCATGGGAGGTCTTCCAGGTCTTTATGCGTGGAAACGACACGCCCTCCTCGCGGAGCATGATGCGCAGGCCCTCGTGGCTGATGTCGTCGACCACCCCCTCGGCGACCAGGAAGTCGGCCAGCTTGGCCAGGCTCCAGGTCGAAAACGGCAGGCCGTGCTCGGCCGGCTGGGACTTGGCGATCTTCTTGCTCTCGCGCCGTTCGGGCAGGGTGAAGGTCTTCGGCCGGCCGCCCGTGTACTTGGGGTAGAGCGAATCAAAGCCGTCGGCGTTGAAGTTATGGATCACGTCTCGGACCCGGTCCGCGCTGGTGAACGTCACCTCGGCGATTTTCGACACGGGCATACCTTGCGCGGACAGCAGCACCATCTGGGCCCGCCGTCAGGTCACCACCGATCCCGTGCCCCTGCGAATGATCCGCAGCAGCCGTCTGCCCTCGTCATCATCGATCTCCCGAACCCGTACTCGTTCTGCCACCCGGACAGCCTGGCGACACCGCGCCATCCGGACCACCATCCGAACGGCGCGTCACGTCGCAACAGGGCGAACCTTGTCTGATGCGGCACTAGCGACCTCTTCGCCGACCGTTGCCCACCTGTTGCCAGCAGCAAGGAGACCGGCCGGTCCGGCACCCGTTGGTGGACCGGCCGGATCCGTGCCACTGATCTGGTGCTCATATCCATGCGAGCGGGCGGCTCCTGCCATGAGGAAGGAAGGTTGGCATGTCATCTGCGTCCCAGGCCGTGACTGCTCTCCAGCCCCAGGATGCGGATCCTGTCGTGGAGCGGCTGCTATGTCACCGGACCCTCTACATTGGTCAGTCGATCGACGCCGAGACCGCCGACCGCATCACCTCGCAGCTGCTGTTGCTGAACGCTGACTCGGACGACGACATCACGCTCTACATCAACTCACCGGGCGGGCTGGTGACAGCTGGCATGGCGATCTACGACACGATGCAGCACGTCAGCAGCGACATCACCACCATCGGCCTGGGGTTCTGCGCCTCGATGGGCCAGTTCCTTCTGACAGCCGGAGCCCCGGGCAAGCGGTTCGCCATGCCGAACACCAGGATGATGCTGCACCTGCCAGCCTTCACCACAGCCCCTCGACCTGGTCCGGGAAACCGCCCCGAGGAACTGCGCTACACCGAAGAGAAGATCGCCCTCCTCATCGCCCGGCACACCGGACGCGAAGCGGAACAAGTCATCCGCGACTTCGCCGAGGACCGCTGGTTCACCGCTGTCCAAGCCAAGGAGTACGGCCTCATCGGCAGGTGCTGACGCCCCTCGCCGACGCACCGGCCGGGCAAAAACACCAGCACAGCCATCACCGGGACACCGCAGCCTGGTGCCGCTTGCACAAGACCCGGTCACGGTGACTCAACCCTCTCCGGAGAATGACCCCAGTAGTCGGCCCGGTGCTCACGAAGCGATTGATGCCTTCTGCCGGGAGGCCTCCACCTTGGCGCGGCACGGGACGCAAAGCGGGATCTCTGGGGGAACGAGTGTGGCGCGAGGCGACGTATGACGGTTCGGTGCAGCTCAGCGCCGGTGCCATCAACGCTATCGTGCGCAACAGCTGTGGTGCATGGCGACCCGGCGGGCGAGGCTGAGCAACTCGACCGGCCGGTCCGTTGTCCGCAGAAGAGCGGGGTAGTAGCGGATTTGTGGCTGTGCTGAAAAATCACCTTGCTCCCAGCTCGCGTGCCGGAATGGGCTGTCACTCCACGATGCAAGATGCTGTCCTGCATGGGCGACGGGACCACGGGCGAATGGACCATCACAGAACTCGGGGCGAACGACCGCTGGGCGGTGACGGAGGCGATCGGCCTGTTCGACGCCGTCCTGGGGCGCGGGATGCTCACCGTCGGCCGGGCCCTTGCGGACCTGCGCGCCGGGACGTTGGTCCTCCCTGTCGCGCGGTCTGGGCGACACTCCGTCGTGGTGGGCGCCGCGGCCGCCCGTGTGCTCGACGACGACGGCTACCGTGAACTCATTGTCCCTATGCCGCCGGGAACCCTGCCCGCCGTCCCGCCCTCCGCTGACGGCCGGCAGATCGGCCGCCTGGCCTTCTTGGCCGTGACCGTCCCGATGCGCCGCCGCGGCCTCGGCGGTGCTCTTGTCGCTCACTGCACCAGCTGGTTGCGCGAACGGTGCACGGAGGCGTACGGGACATCTTGGCTGCACGACGGACCGGACCGCAGCGACAAGCTGGCCAGGTCCTGCGGCTGGAAGCCAGTCGCCGTCCTGCGTGACTACTGGTTGCCGTCCACCGCCACCGGCGAACAGGACTGTCCTCAGTGCGGCAGCCCTTGCCGTTGCCCAGGGCTGCTGCTGCACCTGCCCGGCCACGACCGCCCGGCCGTCAGAGCCTGACGGTGGTGTCGGCCCCTGTCATTACGCACCCCGAAGCCGTCTGCGGCTACGTCCGCCGGGCAGCGCCACCGTTGATCAAGTCCTGGTCCTTGGGGCGAAGCTTTGAATGCTTGGCGCGATCGCCGGTCCAGTTGTCGTCGGCCCGGCGCTCACGAAGCGATTGATGCCTTCCTACTGGGCCCTCGCCGAAACCGAGACCGCCGGGGCGGGCGACGGCCTACCCCTGTGGCCCATGCTCGTTCGCAGCGACCGGGTCAGCGCACTCACACCCTGACCATGATCAATCTCAGCACCAACCTCTGTACTGATGTTCCCCGAGGCCGGAGGCGTGGTGCGAGCAGGAGGGCCGGTCGCTCAGCCGACCACCACCACCGCGAACGTCGCCGCGTACTTCGGCTACCTCCTGAGCGCGGCAAGGGGAAACCCGGCTCTCCGTACGTCCCGTACCCGCTCGACGCCGTACCCTGTTCGGCGCGTTCGGGACTGCCGCAAAAGATCGCGACCCCAGTGGAGTGTGCCGCCATATAAGTGACTAACGGTGTGGCTGAGTGCGGGGGGCGAGTCCACCACCTTTGAATCGACCCTCGATGGGTGCGGTGGCGCTCCGTCCACCGGGCCTCAGGCGTGTACCGACTGAAAGGAGATTCAAATGGGATCAGCACTTGAGGGCTTGAGCGGCAAAGACCTTCCCAAGGGCTCGCTGAGGCCGATCTCCGACCTTGCAAAGTCAGTGACCGACGCAGGCGAGGGAGGCGTGGTCACCGGGGACATGGTCAGCAAGGCTGGAGAGGTCACAGACATTCTTAGGGGGCTCCCTCTGAAATGAGGTGCACCCGTGATTGGTGACGCTTTGCGAGTCAAGGCCGGACAGCGGTGGGTGCGAGGCGGATGGTGTGCGGCTTCTGCGTCTGGATTCGCATGGTCCTGGTCTTGCTGGGCGGCTCGACGGGGTGTGGCGGGGTGCGGGGCGGCCGTGCAGGCGCTCGACGGCGCCCAGGGCGTGCCCGCGGCCCCCGGCCCAGCGCAAGGCCCGCCGCACCGCCCCTGCGTCCAGCGTCTCCCCGATCTGCCGCGCCCATCGCCAGGTCGTGATCGGCACCTTTGGCCGTCTCGCTGCCTGGACCTCGTCGTACTCGTCTCGTGCCATCGGCTTCCTGCCCACTCGTCGCCCTGAATCAGGCGGACAGACCATGACAGAACAACGATAGAAGCATCAACTGCGCCTAGAATTGGATGAGTTGGTCTCTTGCATCCAGAGCCGCGCCCGCGTACGCGAGAGAAGTCGACCCGCTCGTGTGGCTCCTTCTACCCCGGTCGGGGCAGTCAGCGGCCGACGGCCTACGCCTCGTCGCCGGCGCTGTCGATCTTCTATGTAGTTACGACATGAAAACGCTGCTGACCTGCTGTGCTTAGAGTTGAGAGATGATGTTGTGATCTTGACTGGTATGGCACCTCAACTGCCGTGGCTCATCAGGTGCGTTGCTGGATGGCGGGCTGACTGGGCATCTCACCTGTGATGCTGTGAGTAGACGGAAGATGTCGTAACTAGACAGATAGTTCTTTGGCTTGGATGTCAGAGGCGGCCGCGTCGTAGTTGATCTTCAGGTTGTGGGCGCCCTCTGTCCTCGTCGTCCGGGAGCACCAGGCCGCTGCGGTACGTGGCGCGGAACCCGGGCTGCTGATACCACGTGCTGTGCGCGGAGGTTTCGTCGACGGGGTGGTTGAACTGAGTGGCTTCAGGAGTGTGGTGAGGTTGTCGGCGATGTTCTGGGCGCGTGGTACCGACCAGTTCTTCACTCGGTGAGGTCGAGCGTGAGGCCGACTTCGATTGCCGGCCCCTGGTCGTCGTGCGGGGAGTGCTCCATCTGCTGCTCCCGTATGTCGAAGTGGCCGTCTGGTATGAGGTCGTAGCCGTTCCAGTACCAGCGGGCCAGGCGGTCGGCGGCCCCGGCGAATTTCGTCCGCGTCGAGCCTGCGCTCACGCTGATGCTCTGGATCGGCGCCCTGTCGGGGAGTTGTTCCCTCCAGGACTTCACCAGGGCTGGAAGGGCTTGCAGTTGGGACTTGAGGTCGGCGACGGTGTCGGCCGGCACCGTCTGCCGGGGCGGCGGCATCCAGCCCCGGCGGCCGACGATGACGCCGGCGACAAGCTCGGGGGTGATGGCCAGCTCTGCGGTCTGCGCGGGGCCGTAGCACAGCCGCCACTCCCGCTCGAACAGCCAGTCCGACCGCCCCCGGGCGGCGTCCGGCTCGTACACCACGCACCGGTTGTATGTGCGCCGCGGCAGCTCCGCCTTCATGTGGGCCTGCTCGGTACGGGATACGTACAGCGCCGGCCGGGCTCCGGCGGCGATGAGCTGCTGGCGGTCAAACACGAGGCCCCAGGGTGGGTAGGGCCCGCGGCGGACACCGTGGCGCAGCATCGCCCGGCGGGCTTCCTCGGTGACCTCGCTGAAGCAGATCACCGGTGCATCGGTCCAGAAGGTTGTGTTCCCGCGCAGCACGCCGCTGTGCAGGATGTTCACCAGTCGCTCCTCGGCGCTGCCCTGGGCGAAGTCCGGTACCTCCTCGTCTTGCCCCCGGGGGCGGCCCGTGAAGTGGACCAGGTGGTCGGGCAGGTCGGGGTGCGTGCTCACGGTCGGTTCCTCCCCCTGGTCTCTACGTGCCTGGCCGACAGATCGTCATGCCTGCTTTCCGGCGCCGGACAGGGAGAAAGTATCCAACGCCCCACGAGGATTCGCAGGCCCGCACGGGCAAGGCCGCGGAGGGGAGCGGCCCGGACGTACTGCGGTTGCCGGTCTTGGCCGTTCAGCTCAGGTCGGACAGGCCGAGTACGAAGCGGCAGCGGACGTCGTTGCTCGATGCCGGCGGTGACGCCGTACTCGGCGCGCGCGGAAGTCCAACATGGGGTGGTCGCGAGCCCGCCGCTGCCTGCGGAGCTGAGCCTCTTCGTCCCACGAGCAGGTCGGTGGTCTCCGCAGTGACGGGGCCCCGGTGCCCGGGATTGCCGAGCCTCCCAGCTGAGTGAAGGCCTTGGCCGGGCCCAGGGCGCTTATGGTGTCGGCGGCGGGAGGGTACGGAGTGATCCTGTGACCAGGGGGAGGCGTTTGTTGCAGCATGTCAGCTGCTGTGGCCAATGCTGCTGTTGTGGTAAGTATGACGGCCGAAGGGGAGCCGTCGCGCGATGCGGTCGGGGTGTCCGCTCCCGGGTGACGCTGGGGCGTTGATGACCCGGGGCCGACGGTACGTGCGGCGGCCTGTCCGGCCGGTTGGCCGGGCCGCCCGATCACCGATTGCGCTGTGCGTGCGTCATCGACGCCTCAGTGATCGTCAAGCTCATGCTGCTGGAAGACAGCCCCGGCAAGGACTTCGAGACCCTCGTCAAACTTCAGGACGCCCAGCGCAGTGAACTCCTTGAGCACTGGCAGGCCTGGGGGAAGGGGGAACGTGACGACAGACCGGACCAGGTCAGTGAGGCGAGCAGGCACTGGGCCGCTTCCGAACCCGACCTCACCACGGCCCCGATCGGCCCCTACCTCAGCCTGGCCGCCTCCCTCGTGAGCCTCACCGCGGCCGCGTCCCTCACCCAGGAGCAGGTCACCTGGGTCTCCCACCTCGCCGGCCAGGCCGAGCCGCACCGGCGCAGCGCGCAGCAGGAGGTGACGGCACGACCGGTCACGGAGCAGCAGGCTGTCGTCGAGGCCCTGCTGGAGCGCGGCCGGCGGGAACAGGAGAACGAGCCGCTCGTGGAGTCCCTCCTATACGTGGCGAAGGCCTCCGCCGAGCTGCGCCGCCGCATCGCCGACGGCCTATGGGACATGCGCAGCAACCTCACCCCCGGCTCCGCCCTGGACATCGCCGACAGTGACAGCGAGGAACTGCGCGACCTGGCGGCACGCCTGGCAGACGCCACCGACATCGACCCGATGGTGCAGGAAGCGGCCAAGGTGGAACAGGAGGGCCGCTGATGGGCACCTCGGGCTCCTACGGAGGCAGCGGCTCCGCCGAGTGGAGCACGGCATGGTCTACCGCTGATCGAACCGGTGTCGGGTCGCGTCGTCGGCCGGCAGGAACGTCTCCAGATGCAGCCCTTCCAAGGCGGCGTCGGTGGCGGTGCTGAGGGTGGCGGAGGTGCTGAAGAACCGGAGCGGGTTGCCGTCGACATCGATTTCGAGGGTGATCACTGGCCCTGCGAGGGGGGTAGCGGCATCAGGTTTGTCGAGGTATCCGGCGATCTCTGTGACAAGCTCGTGGTGGCGCTGGTCATGGGTGCGCTCGGCGCGGTGTCTCACTTGTTGCAGTAGATGGCTGCCCCACTCCGTGAGATTGCTGATCCGGTCGGCCAGCCCGTCGGGATGGAGACATACCCGGACCACATTGATCGGCGGATCCAGCAATTCCGGTGCGCAACCGGTCAGCAGCTGGTCAACGGCGGTGTTGGTGTCGACGATGTCCCAGTGGTCGTCCAGCAGCAGTGCGGGGTAAGGCAGGTGTGCGTCGAGGAGTCGACGCAGACCGTCCATCACTGCTGCGATCGACGCGTCGTCCAATTGACGATCCTGATATCGCGGTGCGTAGCCGGCGGCCAACAGGATTCGGTTGCGATCCCGCAGCGGCACATCCAGGTTGTCGGAGAGGTGCATGAGCATCTCCGGGGTCGGGTGCGCCTTGCCGGTCTCCACCCGGCTGAGATGCCGGGTGGAGACCCGCGATCGGTTGGACAGTTCCTGCTGGCTGAACCGGCGTCGTTCGCGCCAGGTCCGCAACAGCGCACCGACCGGCGGGACTTCGCTTGCAACGCTCATGCCATGAGTCTACGGATCCGTGTCCCGGCAGCCATGACCTGTGAGGTCATGGATCGGATGGCCGGACCCGAGCCAGGATGCCGGACACCAGCCGATCGAAACGAACGGGAGGAATTGATGATGAAGGACATCGTCCAGCAGTACCTGGCCACCTGGAACGCGACCGGCGACGACCGTGCGACGTTGATATCCGAGCACTGGTCGCCCGAGGTCACCTACACCGATCCGATGGCCGAGGTCTCCGGCCACGAGGGGATCGCGGCGGTCGTCGATGGCGTCCAGGCGCAGTTTCCCGGGTTCGTGTTCACCCAGGTTGGCGAGATCGACGCCCACCATCGACAGGTGCGCTTCCGCTGGGGTCTGGGCCCGAAGGGAGCCGAGCCGCTGGTGATCGGATTCGACGTTCTGGTGCTGGACGGATCAGGCCGGATCCAGGACGTACGCGGTTTCCTGGACAAGGCGCCGGCATGACGGCGCCGCGCGTACGCGATCGGCTACCTGGAGGATGTCGAGGTCGGCCCGGAGATCGCGGAGTACATCGAGCGGATCGAGGCCACGATGACGCAGTACGGCGGTCGCTTCCTGGTGCACGGCGGACAACTCGTCGGGCAAGAGGGAACCTGGGACGGCGACATCGTGATGCTGGAGTTCCCCGATCTGGCCAGCGCCCAGGAGTGGTACAAGTCGCCGGACTACCAGGCGATCCTGCCGCTGGTCGCCGCGCACTCGACCTCGATGGTCGCGCTGGTCGAGGGGTGCCCGACGGCCATCGCGCAGTCGACAAGATTTCTCAGCTGTTCCCGCAGCAGGACGCCCCGGCCGGGTAGGCGCGCTGAGCGCGGACCGACCACTCGACAGCGCCCCACAGCCTCCCGCCGAAGTCGCCGTAACCGACCCCGCCCACCGCGGATCGGGACGTTCGGCGACGCCTACGGGCAGCATCGCCGATTCCTGGACGACTATCCCTGGAGGTAGCGGTGCAGGGAGGTCTTGGGGATGCCGGTCTTCTCGGCGATCTCGCCGAGGCTGCTGCCCTGCTGCTTGAGGAGCTTGGCGTACTCGATTCTGTCGGCGGGGGGCAACAGGGCGGCCGATGCGGCGGCCGGCGGCTTCGGCGACGGCGCGGGCATGGGCTGCCCGTTCGGCTGTGAAGGTACGTTCCATCTCGGCGAACAGGGCCAGCAGCAGGAAGGCGATGCGGGCCATGCCCTCGTCGGCGGTGTTGATCGGCAGCGGGTCGGCCAGTGAGCGCACGCCGATGTCTTGGTCGTTCAGGTCGTGGACGAGGTTGAGGGCTTCACGCCGGTTGCGGCCGAGCCGGTCGAGCGTGTGGACCACGACGGTGTCGCCGGGGCGGGCGTAGACGAGCAGGCCCGCCAGGCCGGGACGGTCGACGGTGGCGCCACTCTTCTTGT
>NZ_JBVIRA010000035.1:26355-77073 GCF_055576575.1 Streptomyces sp. NPDC033270 | reverse complement strand
CGCCACCCACCCCCGCCACCCACCCCCGCCACCCACCCCCGCCACCCACCCCCGCCACCCACCCCCGCCACCCACCCCCGCCACCCACCCCCGCCTCCTCGGGGACGCCGGGGCTTCGTAGCGCTCACACCCCACGTGCGCTCAGTTCCTGCCGTGCAGATGACCTGCTGGGGCGTCACCTTCTATCGCTACGGCTTTGAACTGCGGTTCGCGACCCGGTGTCTACCTCCAGCCGTCCAGCGATACCTGTTGCCCGTCGGTCAGGTAGTGATGAAGAGCGCTGGCGGTGGTGTCGACGAACTCGTCGGGGATGGCATCGGCGTCGACCCAGCACACCTGATCATGCTTCCGCGGTTCCCGGTTTTCGGGTTCGCCGGTCCATTCGTGGGCGGCGAAGACGACGGTGAGGAAGCCGTTGGGGGCTTCGACGCCCCAGGCGCCGTGGATGATGTGGGCGACCTTCAGCGCCTCGGGCTTCACGGCCAGGCCGGTCTCCTCGTACAGCTCGCGTACGGCGGTTTCGGTGATCGGCTCGCCGGGCTCGCTCTTGCCGACGGGGAGGTCCCACATCCCCTGTGCGAACTTGGCGCCCTGGCTGCGCTGAAGGAGCACGACGCGGTTGGTGGCCGTGTCGTGGACGATGACGGCGGCGACCAGCACGGTCATGGCTTCGAGGGCGGGCTTGAGCGCTTTGGGCTGGTCGTCGGTCTTCGGCTGAGCCACGGTGGATCCCTTCGTCGGCCGGTTGATCGGCAGCTTAGGCCAGCGCTTCTCGTGCGCGGCGGGCGAGTTCGGTGGCGCCCGGTACTTTGCGCCGCTGGTAGACGGCAAGGGTTGATCTGAGCGAGGTGATCGCCTTGCGCGTCCGGTCGGAGGTCATGCCTTCCATGAGGCTCAGGGCCTGGGACCAAGCGGCGACGGCTTCGTCGGCGCGTGCCTGGGCGGCGAGGCTGTCACCGAGGTCGGCATAGGTGAGGGCGTGGACGCGTTTGTACTTCTGAGGGTCCCAGCGGATGAGGGCGTCGCGGTGCTGCTGCTCGGTGCCGATGTGGTCGGCCAGGTCGGTCAGGGTGCGGGCGGTGTGGCTGGCGACGGTGCCGGCGGCCGGGCCACTGACGCGGGAGTAGCTGGGCTGAGGTCCGTCGTAGCGGATGAGGGCATCTTCGGCAGCGAGGAGGGCGCGGGCTGCAGCGGGCTTCTCACCAATAGCGGCGTATGCACGGGCGTGGGTGATGTGGAGGAGGGCTTCGGTCCGGCCATCGGTGCGGTTGAGGCCGCGGGTGAGCGCGGCGGCAGCTAGATCGACGCAATGGTGGGGCTGCTTGAGGCTGAGGGCCTGGTGGGCGAGGGCGCGCATCATCCAGGCCGCATGCCCGTAGGGGTCGGCTTCGCAGGCGAGTTGGTAGCCGACCTGGTAATAGCGCTGGGCGGCGCCTTCCTGGCCGAGGTCGTGGTGCTTCCAGCCGGCCAGGTAGGCGAGTTCGGCGACCGCACCGAAGGCGGCTCGGCGTAAGGCGTCGCTGGAGAAACGTCCGCGGAGCATGGGGGCTGCGGTGTCGGCGAGATAGGCAGTGACGGTGGTCAAGCCGTGGCCACCGCCGAGGCGTTCGTCGGCCGCACTGAAGACGGTGGTGATCTGACGTACGACGTCCACATCCTCCACGCCGACCATGGCCGCTCCGGTGCGTGCGCGGAGCATGCGAGCGGTGGCCTCGTGATCGTAGGCGAGCGGCATGGCGACGCCGGCGGTGGTGAAGGCGGCTAGCGCGAGGAAGCGGCGGCGTTCCACATCGGCGCGGCCAAGGTCGGTAGCGGCGAGGACCGGGTCCGGTTCCAATTTCGTCGAATCGTGGGCCTCGGCTGGGCCCAGGCCAATCTCGGTCTGGGTGATGGTGCGGCCTGCTCGGCGAGACAGCGCCTCGGCGAGGTACTGGCCAGCGCGTCCGGTGGGCTGCCGGGTGCCGTTCACCCAGTGTGAGATGGCCGACTTGTTGGTCTGGAGGATCTCGCCGCTCTCTGCGGCGACGCGCCGTACACCCTTGGCCAGGGCCTCGTATGTGCAGCCGGCCGCCTCGATGGTGTCGCGCAGGCGGGGGTTGGGTTCTCTCTGCGCTGCCACGACGTCTCCCGTCCGGGGCTGTAAACCGCGTATACCGCTTCAACTGCCCCTCACCGTAGCAACCGTGCGTGACGGCGGGTTCACTAAACATCAGCCGTCCGGAACGGCGGTACCCCCTGGGGAGGCTCGACAGGCCACACGCAAGACCCCCGCGATCGGGCGAACGATCCGGGGGCGTGGCCATCAACTATCTGGGAGTTGACAACATGTTCAACGCTACAGCGAGATTCTTAGTCCTGCTGTTGTGGCTGCTCTTTCCCGCGCGAGGCTGCCACCGATACATCGGTGCACTGCCTGCCACGAGGCACGGGGACGCGCCGACGCTCATGCTTCCCCGCGTCCCCGTCAGGCAGCCGGGGCCGCTCCGCGGCGAGGACTCGGCTCTGATCCGCCCGTACGTCCTCACGCCCGAGGAACGGCGGGAGCGGCGATTGCAGCACGGTCGGCGGCAGATGCTGTGGCCCACCCTGCATGGGTACGACGCGAGGCCGCGCTCGGTTCACGGCGCGGAGGTGATGGGTTGATGCCCCGCGTCTGCCGCCCCGTTCACCTGTGGGAACCGGTGGCGGTACGGGACCCCGAGCCGGTTGCCGGATGTGATGTGTGCCGGGCTCTGGCTGCGCAGCGCGCCGCGGCTCTCGCCATCGGGGACAAGTCGAAAGCGACCGACTGCAACATCGAGATGCGCCGTCACCCCCACCCGAAGCAGGGGTGCGGACGACTGGGCGGATGGGGAGCCGGGCCTGACCTCACCGTGCCTCAGTTCCGGGCGGCGGTGGCTAGTTCGCACACCTACCTCCCGTAGCGGCCATCCGAGGGTTTCCCTGCCTCGCGCGGGCGGGGGCGTGCAAGCACTTCCCATCCATCAAAAACGATCCATCGAGAAAGGGGAAGCAATGCCCACCACAGTTGGGGAGTGTCGGTCTGCCGGGCCGGCACTCGACGCGGCGGAGCTGCGGCTCCCGTTGAGCACCGACGGGGCCGCGTCCATGCCGGAGCTGTCGGACTGCGAGGGACCGGCACCGTTCGCGTTCCGGTTCCTCACCCCCGTCTCGGCCACGGGCGGCATCCTGCCGAGCGATGTCGAGTACGACGAGGAGTCACAGACCGGCGTCTACGAGGACATGCCGCCGGGCGTCTATATGACCAAGAACCCGCCGAAGACCTACGGGCCGACGGCACCCACAGGCCAGATGGACGCGCCGGACGACCCCGGACCGAGCGACGATTGATGACCGTCGCCGGACAAGTTCTCATCCTGGCGGGTCGCTTCGACCCGACCTGCGATCTGGTGGTTGAGGAGTTGAACCGGCGCGCCGTGCCCGTCTTCCGGGCCGATATGGCCGAGTTCCCGCTGAGGCTCACGCTTGCCGCGAGCCTCAGCGGGAAACGCTGGCACGGCACGCTGAACAACGACCGCCGCACGCTCGACCTCGCGTCGGTCCGCTCCGTCTACTACCGTCGTCCGACCCGCCCGAAGTTCCCCGAGCAGATGGCCGCCGCAGCCCGCAAGGTCGCCGAGACCGAAGCCCGGTGGGGCTTCGGTGGATTGCTGACGGCTCTACCGTGCCGGTGGCTTCCTCCGCCAGGGAGGGCGGCGGACGCCGAGTACAAGCCGCTGCAGCTGAGCGTGGCGGCCGACGTGGGGCTGAGCGTTCCCCGCACCCTCATTACCAACGACCCGGACTCGGCAAAGGACTTCGCCGACTCGGTCCGGGGACCCGTCATGTACAAGCCGTTCTTTCACGTGCGAGGCACCGTACACGGGCAGACTGCTGCCGTGTACGCGAGCATCGTCGGCCCCGACGACCTGCCTCATCCGGACATAGCCAGCACCGCCCACATGTTCCAAGAGTGGGTACCCAAGGCATACGAGGTGCGGTTGACCGCCGTGAACGGCCAGATCTTCGCGGCGGAGATCCACGCCGACTCGGACGCCGGCCACATCGACTGGCGCAGCGACTACGACAGCCACACCTACACGGTCTGCGTCCCGCCTCCCGAGACGGCTGCCGGAGCGCTGCGGATGCTGGACCGGCTCGGCCTGCCATATGGCGCGTTCGACTTCGTGGTGACGCCGGATGGGGAGTGGCGATTCTTGGAAGTGAATCCGAGTGGACAGTACGGGTTCATCGAGCAGGCGACCGGACTGCCGATCACGGCCGCGATCTGTGACTACTTGGAAGGGACCGGCCAGTGACGAACATCCTCGACGACGAACAGGGCTTGAGCCGGGCGCGTGTCTCGCTCACGCAGCAGATCGACCGTGGAAGCACGGTGCTGCCGTCCCGGCTGGCGGGAGCGTTCCTCAACGTCCCCCGGCATCCGTTCGTCCCGGTCTTTTACCGGCGTGAGGGAGAGCGGTTCATCCCATGGAGAATCACTGACGGCGACGCGGAGGCATGGCTCGCCGCCGTGTATACGGACGACTCCCTCATCACGGAAGTGGACGGCGTACACGCTGAGCACGCCGGCCCGGGCGGAGTGGACGGCGTGCCCACGTCATCCTCGACCGCTCCGAGCCTCATGGCGGACATGCTCGATGCCCTTGACGTGAACGAAGGGGACGAGGTGTACGAGCTCGGCGCCGGCAGCGGCTACAACGCCGCGATGCTCTGCCACCTGGCTGGGGACAAACACGTCACCACCGTGGACCGCTCCTGCACCCTCGCGACCCTGGCCCGCGAACGGCTCAACGCGGTCGGATTCGATCCCCTTGTGCTCCATGGCGATGGTGCACGGGGCTTCCTGCCCGATGCGATGTACGACCGCATCATCGCTACGGCCTCTGTGCGACGCATCCCGCCCCTGTGGCTGGAACGATGCCGCGTCGGCGGCATCCTGGTCGTCCCCTTCAAGGGCACCCTTGCCGGGGGGATGCTCGCGCGGCTCACGAAGCAGCCGGATGGCACAGCGGTCGGCCACGTCCTGCACACCCCGGCCGCCTTTATGCCGCTCAAGAGCGGCACCGAAGTGGAGGTGCAAGTACCCGGGATCCCCGACGGTCCAGGCGGCGAGGCCGAGCTCTCCGGGCGCGTGCTGGACGATTGGACGTTCTCGTTCTTCGCTCAGCTTCACATGCCGCACGGCCTCGTCCGCACATACGGCCAGAGTGACGACGGTCTGCACGTCACCACGCTGTACGACCCTGCGGACGGCTCGGCGACCCGCATCAAGGACCTGAGAGAGGGGCCGCCACTGGTGACCTCTACGGGACCGCGCAACCTGTGGGGACCGATCGAAGAAGCCCACCGGCGATGGCGGCAACTCAACCGGCCACGACGCGAGTGGTTCACCATCGAAGCCACCTCCGCCGAGCAGACCGTGGCCTATACGGCGCCGGATGGACAGGTGCACTGCTGGACGATGTAGCCGACACCGGCGACAGGGCGCAGGGCGTTGCAACCTAGGCTCTGGGGCCGCTGCGGTCCGTGCGTCCGTCCACGTCCAGCCACCCCGTGTCTATGCGTGTAGAACGGGATGCGTGTAGAACGGGACCCACCCGTTCGAAAGGAACCATCCATGGACGCCATCTCCGTCATCCGCACCAAGCGCGACCACGGCGAGCTGACCCCCGACCAGATCGACTGGGTCATCGACGCCTACACCCGCGGCGAGGTCGCCCATGAACAGATGTCGTCCCTGGCGATGGCCATCTTCCTCAACGGCATGAACCGCAAGGAGATCGCCCGCTGGACCGCCGCCATGATCGCCTCCGGCGAGCGCATGGACTTCTCCGGGCTGCCCCGCCCGACCGCCGACAAGCACTCCACCGGCGGCGTCGGCGACAAGATCACCCTCCCGCTCGCCCCGCTCGTCGCCGCCTGCGGCGCCGCCGTGCCCCAGCTCTCCGGGCGCGGCCTCGGCCACACCGGCGGCACCCTCGACAAGCTGGAGTCCATCCCCGGCTGGCGCGCCCAGCTCGGCAACGACGAGATGCTCGACATCCTCCGGAAGGCCGGCTCGGTCATCTGCGCCGCCGGCGACGGCCTGGCCCCCGCGGACAAGAAGCTCTACGCGCTGCGCGACGTCACCGGCACCGTCGAGTCCATCCCCCTCATCGCCTCCTCCATCATGTCCAAGAAGATCGCCGAGGGCACCGGCTCCCTGGTCCTGGACGTCAAGGTCGGCTCCGGCGCCTTCATGAAGAACCTCGACGACGCCCGCGAACTTGCCTCCACCATGGTCGAGCTGGGCACCGACCACGGGGTGCGGACGGTCGCGCTGCTCACCGACATGGCCACCCCCCTGGGGCGGACCGTCGGCAACGCCCTCGAAGTCCGCGAATCCGTCGAGGTGCTGGCCGGCGGTGGCCCCAAGGACGTCGTCGAGCTGACCCTCGCGCTCGCCCGCGAAATGCTCGACGCGGCCGGCCTCCGGGACGCCGACCCGGCCAAGGCGCTGGCCGACGGCTCCGCCATGGACCACTGGCGCCGCATGATCTCCGCCCAGGGCGGCGACCCCGACGCCCCCCTGCCCGTGGCCCGCGAACAGCACACCGTCACCGCCACGGCCACCGGCACCCTCACCGCCCTCGACGCCTACGCGGTCGGCCTCGCCGCCTGGCGCCTGGGCGCCGGCCGCGCCCGCAAGGAGGACCCGGTGCAGGCCGGAGCCGGCATCGAACTCCACGCCAGGCCCGGCGACCACGTCACCGCCGGCCGGCCCCTGCTGACCCTGCACACCGACACCCCCGAGAAGATCCCGTACGCCCTGGACGCCCTCGACGGCGGCATCGTCATCGGCCCGGAGGGCACCGCCTTCACCGCGGGCCCGGTGGTGCTGGAACGCATCGGCTGACGGCCCCAACTCCTCGGTGTCCACCGCCCGTTGAAGCCGGGCGGTGGGCACCGTCGTATTTCGGCCAGATTCCCAAATCGGCCTCCGGCGTCTCGTAGGATTGTTCAACAACCCTTAGTCTCGGGGCCCTTGGCGGTGCGGCGAGAGACGGGGTGATCTTTCGTGTCGGAAGAGGACCGGGGCGCGACGCGGCACACGGAGCAGACCTGGGAGTACCCGTTCCCCGAAGGGGCCGGATCGGACGCCTTCATGGCCGCGTTCAAGAAGGCGGCGGTCCCCGAGGAATGGCGAACCCTGCGGACCGAAGTGTGGCCGCTGGTGCTGCTGGACACCGGCGGCAGCCCGGACACCGCGGCCCGGCGTGCCCACCGCGTCCTGCAGGGCCTGGCCGACGCCCTCGGCGGCGAGGAGGACAAACGCCTCGCCTACGCCAGACCGCAGCTCGACCAGGAACCGGCGGGCCCCCAGCCGACCGCGGCGGCCCGCCCGCCCGCACCGGACTTCCTGACCGTCCGCATCGGCAGCCTGCTGCGGTCCGGCACGCCGCCGGAGACCGGACGGCTGCGGCTGCGCAACCTGCGGCTGATGACCGAACTGGTCCGCTGGGCGCAGCAGACACCGGACGACGCCGACCTCACCGCGCGCACCCTGCGCGACCACCTCTACGACCTGCGGGCCGCCGCCACCGACGGCGGGCTGCCGCACCTGCTGGCCAAACTGAGCCGCACGCAGGTCCCCGCGCTGCCCGAGGGACGGCCCGTCGCGGCGCAGTCCACCGTGGAGCTGGTGTGGACCCACCTCGCGGGGCCGCTGCTGTACGGCCTGCCGAGGTGGTGCTGGTCGACGTGGTGGAGCTGGCGGCTGGTCACCTCCAAGCGGGGCTGGTACGCCCGCTGGCGCCCGGTCAGCAGATCCGGCTCGTTCTTCGACAAGGCGGCGCAGTTCCTGCGGCGGCAGATCGTTCGGCTGCGCAAGCCCGACGACCCGGCGGCGCGGCGGGCGGCCCTGCGCGACTTCGAGGAGCTGCTGCTGCGGGCGCTGCTGGCGGACCTCCACCGGGCGGGTCCCGGCCGTCTGCTGCCCTGGCGCCGCCGCCGGCGCACCCGCCGGGTGGTGCTGCTCGACCTCCCCGCCGCCGACACGCCCGCGAAGGCGGCGACCCGCCGCTTCCTCGACACCTGCCAGGCCGTCCAGGGCATCGCGGGCAGCGCCTCCCTGCTGGTCGTCGGCGCCGGCGCGGCGACGGACTACGCCGACGCCCGATGGCGCCGCTGCCGCGACCTCAAGGAGACCGCGCGCGAGCTGTCCGCCGGCGCCGGGCCGGCGCCGCAGCCGCTGGTCGGCGCGCTGCCGCAGCAGGACTTCACCCGGGACGGGATGCTGGTCCACCCCGTGGAACCGCCGGAGTTCCGGAGCCGGCCGGCGACCGAACTGGGCTGCGAGCTCGTCGCCGGCTGCCTGGCGCTGGGGCTGCTGGCGAACCTCCTGTGGCCGGTGCTCTTCCCGCCGGCCCCGGACTGCCTGGACGGGGCGGTGGTGACCGGGCAGACCCCACCGCGGCCCGGGCCCGCCGGGACGCACGGCGAATCGCCCCGCGAGCAGTACGACGACGTCGTTCGCTCCATCGGCCGCCTCAACCGCAAGGCGCTGTACGCCGAGCGCACCCACCACAAACCGGTGCGCCGGGTCGTCTATCTGGGCAGCGGTGTGGCCGACGACCCCGACCTCGTGGTGATGAACGGCGCGATCCCGGAACTGCGCGGCATCTGGCTGGCCCAGGCCAAGCGGAACCAGGACGCGATGACAGACCCCCACCGGGTGCTGCTGTACGTCGACGTACGGAACACCGGCAAGCACTTCGAGCACGTCGTCGACCAGGCCCGCAGCGTGGTCCGCCAGGCCGCCGCGCACCGCGACGAGGCCGGCAGCGACACCGTCGTCGGCGTCGTGGGATTCCGGGATAGCCGGCAGTCGACCCAGGCGGCGGCGAAGGTGCTCAGCGACGGAAGGGTCCCGGTCATCGGTACCACCGCGACCGCCGACGCCATGCAGAGCGCCGGCGACTTCTACCGGGCGATGTCCCCGGACAACAGCCGGGAATCCCGGATCGCCGCGCAGTTCGCCCGCCAGGGGCGCATCATCCAGACCGGGCCGGGCCAGTGCCGGACCGCCGACCGGGCGGTGGTGGTGAAGGACCCCGGCGACCTCTACAGCAACGAACTCGGGGCCAAGTTCGCGCAGGCCTTCGGCGCCGGCCAGACCACTCTGGAGTTCCCGGGCCGCCCACGCACCGGCACCACCGCCCAGGACACCGCCGAGCGGATCTGCGACCTGCTCCACACCCACCCGCGCACCGTCGTCTACTGGACCTCCAGGGTCGACGCCTTCACCTCCTTCATGAACTCCTACGGCCCCGACTCGGGCTGCTCCGGAAGAGCGCTGACCGTCATCGGAGGCAACGAACTCACCAGCGCCGCACTGGGCGGCCAGTACCTGGACAACGTCCGGCTGCGGCTCTACCACACCGTGCATGTACTGCCCGACGGCCATCCGCAGGAGAACGACCAGGCACGGCAGTTCATCGCCGACTACATCAGGGCGTACACCGCCCACGACCCCTGGATCAACGACGGCCACGAGGCGCTGGCCCACGACGCGCTGTGGCTGCTGTCCCTGGCGGCGGACCGGGAGTACGCCAGCACCCGGGACGTCACCGCGAAGGCCGTCAAGTCCAAGCTGGACGAGGGCGTGCACTTCCAGGGCGTCAGCGGCGACATCCGCATCCCGCCCCGGCACGGGTCCGCGCCCCCGCTGGACAAGGCGCTGGTGATGCTCCACCACACCCGCGAGGGCCAGAAGCTCGTGCTGTACTGCGGCGCCTTCCGGCAGGACCAGGGGCCCGTGACGCGCTGGGGCCCCGACGGGCAGTACCCCTGCCCCCAGGACGACCCGAACTGACCCGCCCGCGCCGGTACGCGAAGGGCCCGCCCCACCAGGACAGGTGGCGGGGCGGGCCCTCCGGCTCATGGAGCGGTCGCTACGCGGCCTTCCCCAAGTGGAGCAGCCGGCGCTCGGCGACCGCCTTGCGCGTGGCGTACAGCGTGATCGAGGCGGCGCCCAGCATCGCGGCCAGCCCCAGGACGACGGTGCCGTCCCAGCCGACCGCGTGGAAGGCGGCGGCACCGAGCGCGCCGCCCAGGCTGCTGCCGACGTAGTACGCGCACTGGTAGAGCGCCGACGCCTGGGCGCGGGCCGTCTTGGCGGTACGGCTGACCGCGGACGAGGCCACCGCATGGCCCGCGAAGAAACCGGCGGTGATCAGAACGAGGCCCGCCAGCACCGCGGCCACCGAGTCGGTCAGCGTCAGCAGCAGACCCGTCGACGTGGTGCCGACCGCCAGGTAGAGGGCGCCGCGCCGGCCGACCCGGGCCACCAGCTGGCCGGCCGCGGCCGAGGAGACCGTACCGACCAGGTAGACCACGAAGATCGAACCGACGATGCCCTGCGGGAGGTGGAACGGCTCGGACACCAGGCGGTAGCCGATGACCGTGTAGACCGCGCCGAAGACCGTCATGAACAGCGCGCCGATGCCGTAGAGCCGGCGCAGCAGCGGATCGGAGAGGTGACCGCCCAGCGTACGGGCCAGCGCCCGCGGCCCCACCGAACGGGACGTGAAGTGCCGGGCCCTGGGCACCAGCAGCCGGAACGCCACCGCGCACAGCACCGCCATCACACCCACCGCGCCGAGCGCGGCCCGCCAGCCCCAGGCCTGGGCGACCCAGCCGGTCACGATCCGGCCGGACATCCCGCCGATGCTGTTGCCCGCCACGAACAGACCGATGGCACCCACCAGCGCCTTGGCGCGTACCTCCTCCGCCAGGAAAGCCATCGCCGAGGCCGGCAGCCCGGCCAGCGCGACGCCCTGGACGGCGCGCAGCGCGATCAGCGCGCCGATCGACGGCGCGAACGGCACCAGCAGCGCGATCAGCGTGGCCACCGAAAGGGACACGGTCATCAGCGTGCGCCGCCCGAACCGCTCGGAGACGGCGCTGAGCGGGATCACCCCGAGCGCCAGGCCGAAGGTGGCCGCGGACACCGTCCAGCTCGCCTGGTCCGGGCTCACCCCGAGGTCGCTGGAGATCGCGGGCAGCAGCGCCTGTGTGGAGTACAGGAGGGCGAAGGTGGCCACTCCGGCGGCGAAGAGGGCGAAGCTCATCCGGCGGTAGCCGGGGCCGCCCGGCCGCAGCTTGCCCGACTCGGGGTCGGGCGCGGCGGCGGAGGAAGAGGAGTCTGTGGACGACTGGGGAGAGGCGGCCGCACGGTCGGTGACGGACGCCCCGGTATCAGCGGGAGGCATGCTTCGAAGGTAGGCCCGGCCAGTTCATGCGTCCAATGCATGGAAACTGCATAATCGATTCTGTGATGCATGAGCGCAGGTCGCAGGGGTCGCTGTTGCAAGGTCGCAACAGAAAAGAAGTGCCGGGGGACAAGCGCCCCGGCGCGGAAGCCGGCGCGGACACCGGGGAGGCCGCCGAACTGGGCGGCGACTCGTGGGCGACGCTCCTCGCCCCGCGGCTCGCCCAGTTCACCGCCGTCGCCCGGCACGAGCACGTCACCCGCGCCGCGCAGGAGCTCGGCATGCCGCAGCCGACGCTCAGCCGCGCCATCGTCCGCCTGGAGGACGACCTCGGCGTCGCGCTCTTCGCCCGGCACGGCCGCACCCTCTCCCTCACCCCGGCCGGCCGGGCCTTCCTCGCCTCCACCGAGCGGGCGTTGACGGATCTGGAGCGCGCGACGGAGTCCGTACGCGCCGACGTCGACCCCGCGGCCGGGAAGGTCGCCTTCGGCTTCCTGCACACCCTCGGGCCGGAGACCGTCCCCGGCCTGATCCGCAGCTTCCGCGCCGACCATCCGCGGGTGCGCTTCCAACTCGTGCAGAACTACGGCGAGGCGATGATCGAGCGGCTGCGCGCCGGCGACCTCGACCTGTGCCTGACCTCGCCGGTCCCGGACTACCCCGATCTGGTCGCCCGCCGGCTCGACGAGCAGAAGCTGCGCCTGGTCGTACCGGACGAGCATCCGCTGGCCGCGCGCAAGCGCATCCGGCTCGCGGAGGCCGCCGGCGAGCTGTTCGTGACCCTCGAACCGGGCTACGGACTGCGCCGGATCACCGATGCGCTGTGTACCGAGGCGGGCTTCACCCCGCGGATCGCCTTCGAGGGCGAGGAGGCCGAGACGCTGCGCGGCCTGGTGGCGGCCGGCCTGGGCGTCGCCCTGCTGCCACCGCCCGCCGTACCGCGCCCCGGCGTCGTCGAACTGACCGTGACGGCCCCCCGCGCGGTCCGGGAAATCGGGGTGGCCTGGCTGGACGGCCACCCCGACACCCCACCGGTGGCCGAGTTCAAGAAGTTCCTCCTGAGCCGCCGCGGAAAACTCCTTCCCCGCTGACCCCAGAGGGAAGCCGGGCGCCGACCCGGCAGGTCACCCCGCTCAATGTCTCAGCGACGCCCCGAAGCCCGAGGCCAGCGGCATCCGCAGGCCCAGGGGAGGGGGTGCGGCCAGGGCGTCCTTGATCGGGCGGGCGTAGTCGCGGGTGAAGAGCGAGCCGAGCAGGAAGTCGGCGGCCAGGGCGTGGACTTCGGTGCGGTGCTGGTGCAGTGAGTGGCCGTCGGAGTGGACCTCGAAGCGGCAGGTGTCGCGGTTGACCTTCTTGGCGCGCTCGGCGTAGCGGTACGACAGGTCGGGGTCGTGGCGCTCGTCGTTGGTGCCGTGGACGAGGAGGACCTGACGGCCGATGAGCTGCTTCACCGGATCGGGCTGCCCGTGGTGCCGGCGGGGGTCGGGCAGCCAAGGGGCGATCGCCAGCACGGAGTTGACGGCGGGGTGTCCCGCGGCGTGCAGGGCGGCGCGGGCGCCCATGCCCGTACCGACGAGGCAGACGGGGACGTCGCCGTAGCGGCGCACCACCTCCTCCAGGGCCCAGGTGGCATCGCATGCGGGGTGGGCCTCGGTGCCGTTCCAGCCGCGGCAGCGGTAGTGCACGACATGGGCGGTCAGGCCCTCGCTGCGGCCCGCTTTCGCCAGCCGGGCCGCGAGCGGGCGTACCGCCAGTGCGGAGACCGGTGACGGGCGCCGCACCCCGGTCGGGCCTCCTCCGGGCAGTAAGAGGGCGACCCCGCTCACCGCCTTCGCAGTCCCGCCCGCTAGCGGTCTTCCCAGCCGGGCCTCGCGCGTCGGCAGTGCTTGCTGAGCCATGACGAGAACGATGGCAGAAGGAGGCGTGCGCGCCACCCTGTGTACGGGTCACTGTTACGTATCGTTCGGTGAGATCTACGCGCGTAGGGGCTAGAGTGCCGAAATGACGAGCGAGACCACCACCCTTCCGACCCCTGAACAGATCCGCCGAGCCCCCAAGGTGCTGCTCCACGACCACCTCGATGGCGGCCTGCGCCCCGCGACGGTCGTCGAGCTGGCCCGCGCCAACGGCTACGAAGGACTGCCCGAAACCGATCCGGAGAAGCTCGGGATCTGGTTCCGTGAGGCGGCCGACTCCGGTTCGCTGGAGCGCTACCTGGAGACCTTCGCGCACACCTGCGCCGTCATGCAGACCCGCGACGCGCTGGCCCGGGTGGCCGCCGAGTGCGCCGAGGACCTGGCCGCCGACGGCGTGGTCTACGCCGAGATCAGGTACGCGCCCGAGCAGCACCTGGAGCAGGGGCTGACCCTCGAAGAGGTCGTCGAGGCGGTCAACGAGGGCTTCCGCGAGGGCGAGCGGCGGGCCCGCGAGAACGGCCACCGCATCCGCGTCGGCGCCCTGCTGACCGCCATGCGGCACGCCGCCCGCGCCCTGGAGATCGCCGAACTCGCCAACCGCTACCGCGACGGCGGCGTCGTCGGCTTCGACATCGCGGGCGCCGAGGCCGGCTACCCCCCCACCCGCCACCTCGACGCGTTCGAGTACCTCAAGCGCGAGAACAACCACTTCACCATCCACGCCGGTGAGGCCTTCGGCCTGCCGTCGATCTGGCAGGCGCTGCAGTGGTGCGGTGCCGACCGCCTCGGCCACGGTGTCCGGATCATCGACGACATCGAGGTCGCCGACGACGGCTCGGTCAAGCTCGGCCGGCTCGCCTCGTACGTACGGGACAAGCGCATCCCGCTGGAGATGTGCCCCACCTCCAACCTCCAGACCGGCGCGGCGCCCTCCTACGCGGAGCACCCCATCGGCCTGCTGCGCCGGCTGCAGTTCCGGCTCACGGTCAACACCGACAACCGGCTGATGAGCGGCACGACCATGTCGCGGGAATTCGAGCACCTGGTCAAGACATTCCGATACACGCTCGACGACATGCAGTGGTTTACGGTCAATGCGATGAAATCAGCGTTCATTCCTTTCGATGAACGTCTCGCCATGATCAATGACGTCATCAAGCCCGGTTACGCGGAACTGCGGGCCGAATGGCTCTTCCGCCCGGCGTCCACGACCTCGCCTGTGAGCAGCGGTTCTGACTCCGAGTAACGCTGATAGCGCGAGTCTATAGCGTAACGGCCGGTGGCATGTCCACCGGCCGTTTTTGTTTTCCTCGTGGCTGTTTGCGGCGCCGGTTGCCGCCTCACTAGGTTGATTTGCCGGTCAAGCCCCCATCAATTGAGGACGTAATTCGATGAAGCAGGGAACCATCAAGACTCTCGGTGCCGCCGCTGTCGGTGCCGCCATCGCCGTCACCGCGGCGGGCGCCGCCAGCGCCGCGCAGGTGGGCACCCCGGACGCCAAGGGCGTGCTCAAGAACCTGCCGGTGAAGGACACCGGCAAGGTCCTCAAGGGCACCAAGACGCCGGTCGGCAACGTCAAGACGCCGCTGAACTCCCAGGGCAACCTGCTGGGCGGTCTGCCGACCAACGCCGTCTCCAAGGCCCTGGGCAGCTGATCCCGCTCCCCGCTCCGTCCTCCAGGGACGCGTGACGTGCCATGCCCCGGCCGTATGCCCTCGCAGATACGGCCGGGGCGCCGTCATGTCCGGGCCGGGCGCCGCTGCGGCCGACTACCAGCCGGCGGCGCCGGCGGCGGCCTTCCGCTCCGAGGGCAGGAGTATCCACAGCGCGAGGTAGAGCAGGAACTGCGGGCCGGGCAGCAGACACGACACCAGGAAGATCACGCGCATCGTCGTCGGGGTCGTACCGAAGCGACGGGCCAGGCCCGCGCACACTCCGGCGATCATTCGGTTGTTGCTCGGGCGGACCAGTGCGGCGGCCATGATGGGCGACTCCTTTTCGACTTCGTGGGGCGTTTGCCCCGATGTCTCAAAGGTAGGTCCGGCCGCCCGACAGCGCGTCAGCCTGCGGAGCCAGTCCGACCCTGGGGATCCTCGGGGTCGCACCCCCGAGTTCCTCGTACCGACGGCGGAGCCGGGACCGGGCCCCAGGAACGACCAGCAGGTGCACCAGTGCCACTCCGAGGGTGTTCAGCAGCACCGCGTCGACGTCGGGGACCCGTCCGGGTACCCCTGACTGCAGCAGCTCGATGGCCAGCGCGATCATCGCGCCGGCGAAGACGGTACGGGTCAGCGACACCAGCGGTGAGACGTTCAGCCGCCCGGCCGAGAGCGGGAGCAGCACCCCCAGCGGCGCCAGCAGCAGCACCGGGCCGCCCAGGTGCCCCACCGCCTCCCACGTCAGGCCGTGTGCCAGCTCGGCCCTGATCGTCGCCAGCGGCTGAAGGTTCGCGGCGGACACCCATGGCACCGAACGAGGACGCAGTGTGAGCCAGCCGACGGTCAGCAGATGCGCCACGAGGAGAAGGAGTCCGGTGACGCGCATACGGGGGGCGGCGGTGGTGCCGGGGCCATGACGCTGCACAAAGGCCAGGACGCCGGTAGTGGGGGCCGCGGTTCCGCCCCATTGCACCCGTCTTGGCCGCCCCCGGTCCGGCCGCGCCCGTCGTGGCCGGCCGCCGGCTCGCTTCAGTCCCGCTGCGACAGCGGGTCCCCCCACCCGGCGTGCTCCGCGATGTCCGGGTGGGCCAGCACATCGGCGGAGCAGTCGTAGCGGTGCGCGGTGTCGTCGCCCGGCCCGCCCAGCACGGCCGCGTGCGTACGCCCCAGCGCCGGGCTCGCGCCGTAGGTGCACACCAGCTGCGCCAGCGCGAAGGACGGCAGGTCGTCCGGCCGGATGCTCAGCCGCAGCGCCTCCGACGGGTCGCTGCGGCGCGGCCCGTCGACCTTCAGCCCCTGGGGCAGCGCGCTGCTGAACCCGGCCGTCTCCTCGTCCGCCGACGGCGTGCGCTGCAGCTCGACCAGGAGCGTACGGGCGGCCCGCAGCCGCGGATCGGCGGCCGACGTGTCCTTCGCCGGCGTGGTCCGCTCGACCTGCACCAGCGCCGAACCGCACACCAGATAGACGGCGGTCTGCGCGCCGCCGGTCGTGCCCGGCGACGCTTCGCCCGGCGCCTTGCAGCTCACCCGCGAGGGCGCGCCGCCCGCGTCGACGGGCACGGACGTGCCCCGGATCCCGCAGCCCGCGGCGGCCAGCGCGAGTGCCGCCGCACCGGCGGCGCGCCGCCACCTCCGACCGGTCGGTGTCATCGCTCGTCCTCCGTGCCCCGGGCCGGGGCGCTGTCGCCGCCGGCCAGCCGGGAGGCGTCCATCGGCAGCCGCAGGGTGAAGACCGCGCCGCCTTCGGGGAGGTTGGCCGCGGTGATCTCGCCTCCGTGGATGTGCGCGTTCTCCAACGCGATCGACAGGCCCAGGCCGCTGCCCTCGGACCGCGGGCGGGACGCGCTCGCCTTGTAGAAGCGGTCGAAGACGTGCGGAAGGACCTCTTCCGGGATGCCGGGCCCGTGATCGCGTACGCGGATCACCAGCTCGCCGCCGCCGGGCCGGCCGGTGTCCTCGGTCTGCTCGGCGGGCCCGTCGGCGGCGCCCTCGGGCGCCATTGCCGTGCCGGGCACGGCCGCACCGCCGGCCTCGTCCTCGTCGGCCGCGTCCCGTACGCGCTGCTCGCCGCCGCCGTCCTCCGTGTGGACCGACACCCGCACCGGCGACCCGCCGTGCTTGAGGGCGTTGCCGATGAGGTTCGCCAGGATGACGTCGAGGCGCCGCGGGTCCAGCCGGGCCACGATGCCGCGGTCGGCGTCCAGGTCCACCGCGTCCAGCCAGGCCCGCGCGTCGATACAGGCGGTGACCTGGTCGGCGACGTCGACGTCGTCCAGCACCAGCCGGGCCGTCCCCGCGTCGAAGCGGGTGACCTCCATGAGGTTCTCCACCAGGTCGTTGAGCCGGCGGGTCTCGCTGACCACCAGCTGGACGGCGGGCGCGATCATCGGGTCGAGGGAGTCGGCCTCCTCCTCCAGCACCTCGGAGACCGCGGTGATCGCCGTCAGGGGCGTGCGGAGTTCGTGCGACATGTCGGCGACGAAACGGCGGGAGGACGCCTCGCGGGCGCTCAGCTCCTCGACCCGCTGCTGGAGCCGCTCCGCCGTACGGTTGAACGTACGCGACAGGTCGGCGAGTTCGTCGGTGCCGGTCACCCGCAGCCGGGTCTCCAGCCGCCCCTCGCCCAGCTGCCGCGCCGCATGCCCCAGCCGCTGTACGGGCCGCAGCACGGTCGTCGCGGCCGCCTGGGCCAGCAGCGCGGAGCCGACCAGCGCCAGCGCGGTGGCGATGCCGAGCGACCAGGCCAGCGAGTTGAGGTCCTGCCGCTCGGCGGCCAGCGACTTCATCATGTAGCCGGTCGGTCCGCCGCCGATCACCTTGGCGCCGGCGACGAGGTAGGGGGTGTCCCCGACCTGCTTGCGCTGCCAGTACAGATGGTGCGCGGAGGGGTTGGACTCGTCGACCGGACGCACTTCGTTGACCGCGCCGCGCAGCGCGTCGGGCACGCTGCGCAGCGTCAGCAGGTCCTTGTCCGTGGTCGCCGCGCAGTCCTTGCCCTCGCGGTCCACGCCGATCAGCAGCACCGCGTAGTTCTGCGGCCCGCCGGCTATCTGCCGCGCCGCATCCTGCAGTTCGGTGCACCGGGGGCGCAGCGGCAGCGACCGCGT
The DNA here is from genome assembly GCF_055576575.1 of Streptomyces sp. NPDC033270. Lineage (NCBI taxonomy): Bacteria > Bacillati > Actinomycetota > Actinomycetes > Kitasatosporales > Streptomycetaceae > Streptomyces > Streptomyces sp. NPDC033270. The sequence continues at coordinate 59,116 of NZ_JBVIRA010000035.1, read as the reverse complement.
GCTGTCCTCCAGCGACTTGCGGAAGTCCTTGAGGACGGCGTTCTGGGTGCGGTCCAAGACGGTGTTGCGGTTGAGCCAGTAGGCGATGCCGGACGCGGAGACCGCGGCGGTCAGCGCCACCAGCGCGAACACCACGACCAGCCGCAGCCGCAGGCTCGTCCAGCGCAGCAGTCCCGAGGCCCGGCCGAGCAGTCGCGGCACCTTCCGGGCGGATGCGGCCGCGGCCGGGGTGTCCGCGGCGTCGTTCGGCCTCCCGCCGCTGTGGGAACGTTCCGTCACTGCGGGGAGTCCAGCCGGTAGCCGACGCCGCGGACCGTGCGGATCAGCGTCGGCGAGGACGGTACGTCCTCGACCTTGGCGCGCAGCCGCTGCACACAGGCGTCCACCAGGCGGGAGTCGCCCAGGTAGTCGTGTTCCCACACCAGCCGCAGCAACTGCTGCCGGGACAGCGCCTGGCCGGGCCGGCGGCTCAGCTCCAGCAGCAACCGCAGCTCGGTCGGGGTCAGTTGCAGATCCTCGCCGTTCTTGGTGACGGTCATCGCCGACCGGTCGATGACCAGCGAGCCGAACGTCGCCGAGTCGCTGGACTCGCGCTCGCCGCGGCGCAGCACGGCCCGGATGCGGGCGTCCAGCACCCGTCCCTGGACCGGTTTGACGACATAGTCGTCGGCGCCGGACTCCAGTCCCACCACGACGTCGATGTCGTCGTTGCGTGCGGTGAGCAGGATGATGGGCAGCTGGTCCGTACGCCGGATCCGCCGGCACACCTCGAAGCCGTCGATGCCCGGCAGCATCACATCCAGCACGATCAGGTCCGGGCGCTGCTCACGCAGCAGCTTCAGGCCGTCCTCGCCCGTCGCCGCGGTCACCACACGGTGACCCTGGCGGGACAGCGAGAGTTCGAGGGCCGTGCGGATGGCGTCGTCGTCCTCGATCAGCAACAGGAAGGGCACGGCAGCCATTCTGTCCCATGGGACGCCTGGACATCGACCTGCCGCGGGTGCGTCGTGCTGCCGCGGGTGCGTCGTGCCGTCTCGGGTGGGTCGTGCCGTCTCGGGTACGTCGTGCCGGGCCGGGGCGGAGCCGTGGGTGGTTGCGGTCGGAGTGGGGGGCGCCTGTATGCGGGGTGCCGGGCCCTGTGACAGGTCTGTGACAGTCGGCGGACAACGCGATGAAACTGGCTTGGCAGTCTTTTGGGCACCGGGAGAGATCAACACCCGGGGGACACCGAACGAGCTGGCTCTACGACGGGGGGCGCGAGATGAACACACTGCACGGCACGGCTTCCAGCGCAGTTATCACGCGACTTCACGACGTCGTACGGACCACGGAGAAGTCCGGTGTCGTGAGCGGGCGGGGGTGCGCTCGCGGCACCGGGCGTCAGCGGCTGCCGTTCATGGTGGCCATCGACGCCACGAAGGTGGCCGTCGACGGGGGAAACACGGGCCACGGGGGAGACGCGGCCCACGGGGGAGCGGAGTACGGGGAGGCCACGGGGGAACGGCGTTCCGCGTCGGAGGCGGCCGAGGCCGAAGCGGCCTTCACCGCCTACGTCCAGGAGCGCCGCGCCTCCCTGTACGCCACCGCCTACCACCTGACCGGCGACCGTTACGAGGCCGAGGACCTGCTGCAGAGCGCGCTGTTCTCGACGTTCCGCGCCTGGGACCGGATCAGCGACAAGGCGGCGCTCGGCGGCTATCTGCGGCGCACGATGACGAATCTGCACATCAGTGCCTGGCGCCGCCGCAAGCTCAACGAGTACCCGACTGAGGAGCTGCCGGAGACGGCCGGCGACGTGGACGCGATGCGCGGCACCGAGCTGCGTGCCGTGCTGTGGCAGGCGCTGGCGCGGCTGCCCGAGACGCAGCGCACCATGCTGGTGCTGCGCTACTACGAGGGCCGCACGGACCCGGAGATCGCGGACATTCTCAACATCAGTGTCGGCACGGTGAAGTCGAGCATCTGGCGCGCCCTGCGCCGGCTGCGTGAGGACGAGGTCCTCAGCTTCGGCCGTGACGAGGAGGAGTCCTTCGGCGAGCTGGTGGCCTGAAGGACCGGGGGAGCCCGAGGGGGAACGGGAAACGCCCGAGGGGGATAGAGGGGATACGGGGGAACCGGCTCGGGCGGAGCGATCCGCGGGAGCCGGGCGTATCGGGGGATACGGGGGAGCACGGGGGAAGGAAGCGGGTTCGGGCGGCCGGGGGGTCTGCCCGAGCCCGCTTCCGCGTGTTCCGCGACCGCCGTACGTGGTGTCCGGCCGCCGGGTCAGGAGCCGACGGCCGCGCCCGCCGGGTCCACCGCCCCGGCCGCCCATATGCGGTCCAGGGCTTCCGGCTTGGCACAGGCGTGGGCGCCCAGGGCCGTCTGGCGGGCGACGATGGAGCGTTCGCCGCGCATCAGGCGCAGGCCGCGGCGCACCAGGTACGGGGCGGACTTGCGGCCCTCGCGCAGATCGCGGACCAGCCGGCGGCGGAAGGTGGTGGCCGGGTGGCCGCGCAGGCACAGGGCGTCGGCCAGCAGGCCGGCCGCGCGGCAGGCGGCGATGACGTCGGCGGCGAAGACGCCCTCCGCGATGAACAGCCCGGCGCCCCCGAGGTCGAGCCGGGCCGTGCCGACCCGGGCGCTGGCGGAGATGTCGTACACGGGAACGTCGCAGCGTCCCGTACGGCACAGTGCGGCGATGGCCGCGACGGCGGTGTCGGCGTCCCAGGAGAGCGGTGAGTCCCAGTCGGCGCCGCCGCCGTCGGGGAGTTGGGGCAGCGTCGGGTCCGTTGCCTCCTTGTAGAAGTCGTCGAGGTTGAGGACGGGCAGGCCGCTGCGTGCGGCCAGGGACGTCTTGCCGGAGCCGGAGGGGCCGGTCAGCAGGACGACGCGGGCGGGGGAGTGGGAGCTCACGGGCAGCCATTGTCGCGTATTGCGCTGTGTGGGCTACCCCTGGCGCGCGAGGTGGATCGGGAACCCGGCCCTCAACTACGCTGCGAAACTAGTTGGTTACCGAGCGCACATGCTCGTGCAGCCTTTCGATCCATAGGCAGGTGGCACAACATGCTCTTCCCGGTACGTCCCAAGCCCGGCCGCGCCCCGCGCACCTTGCTTCGCGTCGGCCTGGCGGTCTCAGCGGCCGGCGCCGCGATCACCGCGGGCGGTGCGGGGACGGCGAGCGCGGCCGTCCCGGCGTTCACCCCCTCGTCCACCCCGTCGTTCGTCCCGTCGAGCGGCACCGACACCGGCGCCATGACCACGGCGCTGACCGGTGCGACGGTGCAGTCCGCGGGCGGCGGCCTCCGCCCGGTCAAGGACCTCAGGCTGAACCCCCTGGCGGACACCTCCGTCAACCCGCTCGACAACGCCGTCGCCACCAAGGTCGCCGACTTCAAGCCGATGAGCACCAAGCAGGTGACCGGCACCCTGTCGAACGGCGGCGCGCTCAAGAACCTGCCGGTGGTGGGACGGGCGACCCGGGTGCTGCCGGGCTGAGACCCCTCGGCCGGGTGCCCTCCTCGGCACCCGGCCACGGCGTGCCCGGCACCCGGCCAAGGCCGTGCTCAGCGCCCGTAGAAGGCCCCCACCAGCGTCTCCATGTCCCGCTGGAAGGAACAACTGGGCGCGATCCACGAGCCGTCGGTGAAGACCAGGTCGAACCGGCCCCGCGGGAACGTCGTGCGCGGCTTGGGCCGCAGCTGCGCGATGTCCGTGCGCGGCACCTCCACCGCGATCTGAAGCTCCGGCGCCCGCTCCCGCCGGCCGGTGGCGTGGTCGGTGACGACGATCAGCCGACGGTCGGTGACCGCCTGGTGGCGGGGCTCGCCGCCGGCGTTGGTGAGCTGGACGAGGAAGCGCCCGGCCAGGCTCGTCCAGCCGCCCTCCATGGGCTTGCCGTACATCGCGTGTACGACGCGGACAGCGGTGCGGGGCCCCACCCCGCAAGAGGTGAGGCCCCGCACCGCCGGTTCGCCGGCGCCGATCGGGCACCGGTCCGTATGTCCCGGCTCTAGACGCCCATCGGGTGCCAGACCGTCTTCGTCTCCAGGAAGGCGGTCAGGCGGGAGGTGCCCGGGTCGGCGGTGAAGTCCACAGGCTGTGGACGCAGGACGCGCTTGAGGTTGTCGGCCGCCGCGACCTCCAGGTCACGGGCCAGGTCGGCGTCCGCACCCGTGAGGTCGAGGGCGTTGACGTCCTGGTGCGCGGCGAGCGGGGCCGCGATCTCGGCGGTCTTCCCGGACAGCACGTTGACCACGCCGCCCGGTACGTCCGAGGTGGCCAGCACCTCGCCCAGCGAGAGCGCGGGGAGCGGGGCCTTCTCGGAGGCGACGACCACGGCGGTGTTTCCGGTCGCGACGACCGGGGCGATCACCGAGACCAGGCCGAGGAGGGAGGAGTCCTGGGGGGCCAGGACGGCCACCACGCCCGTCGGCTCGGGGGTCGAGAGGTTGAAGAACGGGCCCGCGACCGGATTCGCCCCACCCACGACCTGGGCGATCTTGTCGGTCCAGCCCGCGTACCAGACCCAGCGGTCGATCGCCGCGTCGACCTGGGCCGCGGCCTTGGACTTGGAGAGGCCCTCCGCGTCCGCCACCTCCCGTACGAACTGGTCCTTGCGGCCCTCCAGCATCTCGGCGACGCGGTAGAGGACCTGGCCGCGGTTGTACGCGGTCGCGCCCGACCAGCCGCCGAACGCCTTGCGCGCGGCCACGACCGCGTCACGGGCGTCCTTGCGGGAGGAGAGCGGAGCGTTGGCCAGCCACTTGCCCTTGGAGTCGGTCACCTCGTACACCCGGCCGCTCTCGGAACGCGGGAACTTCCCGCCCACGTACAGCTTGTAGGTCTTCAGCACACTGAGACGATCAGACATTGAGGTACGCCTCCAGGCCGTGGCGGCCGCCCTCGCGGCCGGAGCCCGACTCCTTGTAGCCGCCGAACGGCGAGGTCGGGTCGAACTTGTTGAAGGTGTTGGACCAGACGACGCCCGCGCGCAGCTTGCCGGCGACGGCGAGGATGCGGGAGCCCTTCTCGGTCCAGATGCCGGCGGAGAGGCCGTACTGCGTGTTGTTGGCCTTGGCGACCGCCTCGTCGGGCGTGCGGAAGGACAGCACCGACAGCACCGGGCCGAAGATCTCGTCGCGGGCGATGGTGTGCGCCTGGGTGACGTTCGTGAAGAGCGTCGGGGCGAACCAGTAGCCGGAGGTGGGCAGTTCGCAGGCGGGGGACCAGCGCTCGGCGCCCTCGGCCTCGCCGGTCTCGGCGAGCGCGGTGATCCGGGCCAGCTGCTCGGCGGAGTTGATGGCGCCGATGTCGGTGTTCTTGTCGAGCGGGTCGCCCAGACGCAGGGTGGAGAGCCTGCGCTTGAGGCGCTCCAGCAGCTCGTCCTGGATCGACTCCTGGACCAGCAGGCGGGAGCCCGCGCAGCAGACCTGGCCCTGGTTGAAGAAGATGCCCGTGACGATGCCCTCGACGGCCTGGTCGAGGGGCGCGTCGTCGAAGACGATGTTGGCGCCCTTGCCGCCCAGCTCCAGGGTGAGCTTCTTGTCCGTGCCGGCGACCGTGCGGGCGATCTCCTTGCCGACGGCCGTGGAGCCGGTGAAGGCGACCTTGTTCACGTCCGGGTGGGCGACGAGGGCGGCGCCGGTGTCCCCGTACCCGGGAAGGATGTTGACGACGCCCTTGGGCAGGCCCGCCTGGCGGCAGATGTCGGCGAAGAAGAGCGCGGAGAGCGGGGTGGTCTCGGCGGGCTTCAGCACGACCGTGTTGCCGGTGGCGAGCGCCGGGGCGATCTTCCAGGCCAGCATCAGCAGCGGGAAGTTCCACGGGATGACCTGGCCCGCGACGCCCAGCGGCGCCGGGTTGGGGCCGAAGCCCGCGTGGTCGAGCTTGTCGGCCCAGCCCGCGTAGTAGAAGAAGTGCGCGGCGACCAGGGGGAGGTCCGCGTCGCGGGTCTCCTTGATCGGCTTGCCGTTGTCCAGGGTCTCCAGGACGGCCAGCTCGCGGGAGCGCTCCTGGATGATCCGGGCGATCCGGAAGAGGTACTTGCCGCGCTCGGCGCCGGGCAGCGCCGACCACTTCTCGAACGCCTTGCGGGCGGCCTTCACGGCGCGGTCCACGTCCGCGGCGCCGGCCTGCGCGACCTCGGAGAGGACCTCCTCGGTGGACGGCGAGACGGTCTTGAAGACCTTGCCGTCGGCGGCCTCGGCGAACTCGCCGTCGATGAACAGGCCGTAGGACGGTGCGATGTCGACGACCGCGCGCGACTCGGGCGCCGGTGCGTACTCGAAGAGATTGGCCATGGTCAGTCCACCGTGACGTAATCGGGGCCGGAGTAGCGGCCGGTGCTGAGCTTCTGGCGCTGCATCAGCAGGTCGTTGAGGAGGCTGGAGGCGCCGAAGCGGAACCAGTCGGCGGTCATCCAGGGCTCGCCGAGCGTCTCGTTGACCGTCACCAGGTACTTGACCGCGTCCTTGGTCGTACGGATACCGCCGGCCGGCTTCACGCCGACCTGGACGCCGGTGGCGGCGTGGAAGTCGCGCACCGCCTCCAGCATCAGCAGCGTGACCGGCAGGGTGGCGTTCACCGCGACCTTGCCGGTCGAGGTCTTGATGAAGTCGGCGCCGGCCAGCATCGCCAGCCAGGAGACCCGCCGGACGCTGTCGTACGTCTGGAGTTCGCCGGTCTCGAAGATGACCTTGAGGTGGGCGGCGCTGCCGTCGGGACGGGCGCACGCCTCCTTGACGGCCTTGATCTCCTCGAAGACCGCCATGTAGCGGCCGGCGAGGAAGGCGCCCCGGTCGATCACCATGTCGATCTCGTCGGCGCCGGCCGCGACCGCGTCACGGGTGTCGGCGAGCTTGACCGGCAGCGCGGCCCGGCCGGCCGGGAAGGCGGTGGCCACGGACGCGACATGGATGTCCGGAGCACCGCCGGCGAGCAGTGCCTCCTTGGCCGTCGCGACCATGTCGGGGTAGACGCAGATCGCCGCGACCTTGGGGGCGGTGCGGTCGGTGGGGTCGGGGTGGATGCCCTTGGCGCACAGCGCCCGGACCTTGCCCGGGGTGTCCGCGCCTTCGAGGGTCGTCAGGTCGATCATCGAGATGGCGAGGTCGATGGCGTACGCCTTCGCCGTCGTCTTGATCGAGCGGGTGCCGAGGGTGGCGGCGCGGGCCTCGAGGCCGACCGCGTCGACGCCGGGGAGGCCGTGGAGGAAGCGGCGCAGCGCACCGTCGTCGGCGGTCACGTCCGCCATTGACGCCAGACGCCCCGCGGCTTCCTTGCCGTATGCGGGAACAGTGATGGGCATGGTCACGAGGGGAGCATATCTACGCGCGTAGCGCAATGTCATCCCCCCTGAGGGCCGAATCCCGCCCCGCGTCCGAATGATGCCGTAACGCAATGTCCGGCATCCGGACGGTCGGGCAGAATCGGCGACATGACGAGCCAGGAACGCTCCACCCCGCCGCAGCAGCAGTACGCCGAGCGCAGCTACCGCTCCCCGGCGTCCCTCGTCGGCGGTGTGCTGCTCCTGCTCCTCGGCCTGTGGCTGGGCGGCGACGCGCTGCTGCGGGGCGATGGCCACACCCGGCTGACCGCGCTGTTCGCGCTGCTCCTCGGCGTGCCGCTGGTGGCCGCCTACACGCTGCGGCCGCTGGTACGCGCGGACGAGGACCGGCTGCTGGTGCGCAATCCGTTCCGCACGATCACGCTGCCGTGGGGCGCCGTGGAGGGGCTGCGGGCCTCCTTCTCCACCGAGGTCGCCACCACCGGCGGTGGCAAGTACCAGCTGTGGGCCATCCCGGTCTCGCTGCGCCAGCGCAAGAAGGCCAACCGCCAGGCGATGCGCGGCGCGGGCGCGGCCGGCCCCCGGTTCGGGCCGAACGCCGACGCCGGCGGCCCGGTGCCGCGCGCGATGGCCGACCAGTCGCTCGACGAGCTGCGCGAGCTGAAGGAACGGGCGGCGGGGCGGGAGGGCGCTCAGGGGGCGCCGGTGGTGCGGTGGGCGTATGAGGTGCTCGTGCCGTGCGTGGTGGGGGTTATTGGGCTTGCGGTGATGATCGCGCTGTGAGGGCCTGAGCTACTCGTAGCGGGGCAGTTCCTCCGTCGAGATCGTCCACTCGCCGATGGTGACGTCCTCGCCGTAGACGAATTCCTTGCGCGTGGCGTAGCGGGGGCCGTCAGGGGTGGCGTGGATGTCGGACAGGACCGCTCCCTCCCCCGTGCGCGGATCGAAGATCGCGTAGATGGGGATGCCGAGCAGCGGGTAGTCCCGCAACTTGCCCACCCAGTCGTTGTCCGGGTTGGAGCGGGAGACGATTTCGATGGCGGCGATCAGGGTGCGTGGGGCCAATGAGCCCTTGACGTCCATGTCTGCCTCGGCGATCACCACGATGTCAGGGTGGCGGAGGATTCCACCCGGCTCGTCCTCGACATCGGGTGTCCCCGTGTGGGCCACGATGGCTTCCGGCATCACCTTTTCGAGGCGCTTCCGGATGCGTAGCGCGGTCAGCTCATGATGCCCGACAGGCGCCATCATGTCGTGGACGATCCCTTCCTTGGTGATCTCGAACCTTCCAGGAGCGCTCTCCTGCATCTGCTCGACGATGTCGCGCAGAGTTCGGTAGTGGCGGGAGGCCTGCCGTGCGTCGTCCGGGGCGATGGTCATGGCGTGCGCTCCCTGTCTGTGCTCAAGTGCAAGGGTCGTCACAGTCATGCTAAGCAACCTTTCGGTGGTCGGATCGGCAATCGCGGCAGCGGCCCGGTCCGGGGGCGCGGAAGGCGCGGTCGCAGCCTTCGCAGTTCTGGAACTGGTCGCGGCGGGTCACGACGGGGAGGGCCGGTAGGGGTGGCGGCAGCAGCGCGGTGAGGCGGTGTGCGAGCAGGCCGGCCGGGTGCTTCAGGTCGTCGGGGAGGCGTGCGGTCAGGGTGCGTCGTACGGCATCGGGGGCGGCTCCGCGCTCCAGCCAGGCGGCCACTGCCGGAGTCAGGTGGCGTACGTCCCGCTCGGCGAGCAGCAGCCGTGGTGCATGGCGGTGCAACTCCGCGAGGAGGGCGGCGGCGGTGCGGTGATGCTCCGGGGCGGGGGGTGTGCGGCTCGGGGAGCGGTTCCCGAGGTACGGGAGTGGGGGCGGGCGCTGGGGGTCGGGTGGCTTCTGGCGTGGGCTTCGGGGCGGCCGGTGTCGGCCGCTGAGGCCGCTGAGGCGTGTGGGACGGCCTGGGCACCGTAGTGGCCATCGACTCCGGCTGGTTGTACGAGACCGTGCGCGTGACGACCTTGCCGCCGGGGAGTCGTTCCCGGGTGCGTGCCAGGTAACCGTGGGCCTCCAGCTCCCGCAGGGCTCCGGCGATGCGGTGCTCGCTCTCGGGGAAGCGGGCCGACAGGAACTTGATGCCGACCAGGGCGCCCACGGGCAGCGACTGGATGTGAACGGCGAGCCCGATCGCGAGGAGGGAGAGCTCGCGGTGTTGGGCGAGGTGGTTGCCGACGACCGTGTAGCGGGTGGTGTGCCGGATGTTGACGTGGATGACACCGGATCGGGCGGTCGGGCGGGGAACGGGAGACGTGGTGCACGAGGGCGCGCTAGGGTGCTGCAAAGCCATCGGGAAGCCCTAACTTCCTGGGTGGTCAGGCCCTCGATCGGGATTCGCAGTCCCGGCCGGGGGCCGTCGCATGTCTGGAGTTGTTGCGGCGAGCATATGCCGGTGAACTGGCTGGAAATCCAGCCCAGTTGGGCGATGTCACCTGTGTGAGTGACGGGAGGCTGGAGGGGTTGGGAGGGGGATTCCCCCGGTCTTTTAAGCCTTGATGTCGTGGTGCGCCGCGTCGTGGTCACCCGCGTCGTGTTCCACCGGGTCGCGGCAGGCGCGATGCGGTGAACGATGCGGTGACCAGGGAGATTTCCGCCCACACCGTCTTGCAGGGGACGGGTCCCGGGGCGACTCCCCAACGGTCGGCGAGCGCCCCGACGAGGAGCAGTCCGCGGCCCGACTCGCTGTCGGCCGGGCGCTCCGGGTGCTCGGCGGGGACGGGCAGCCGCTCGGCCCGCGCGTCGATCACCTCGATGCGCAGCGTGTCGCCGTGCACGGTCAGCATGAGCCGGAAGTCCCGCCCCGGTACGCGCCCATGGAGTACGGCATTGGCGGCGAGTTCGGCGATGACGTGGGCGGCGGTGTCCATGGGGAGCCCCCAGGAACGGAGTTGCTCGGTGGCGAGCAGCCTCGCGAGCCGGGCGCCTCGACGGGTGGCGGAGAGCTGGACCGCGAACTGCCGTGTGCGGGGGTCGGTTTGGGGGATTCCTCGGTTCATGTCACTCAGCGTGGCGATGCGTGCGTACCGTGCACAGCGGTGGCGCCCTTGCGTACGGAGCCTGTCCCGGGCTTGTCCGGTGCTGTCCCGGCTGTCCGGAGTGACATCGCGGTGAGTCGGGGCGTTGACCAGGAACGGATCTCGGAGGTGGGCGCGGATGACCTTGGACGGCGAGGGCGTGGGGACTGGGGAGACCGGGGAGACGGGGGCGGACGAGCCGGGCTGGGACGTCGATCCGGACGACGAGTCGGGGGCGGCGGTGGTGGCGACGGTCGGCCGCCAGCTCAAGGCGTGGCGCGAGGCGGCCGGACTGCGGGCCGCCGAGTTCGGGGCGGCGATCGGGTACGGGGAGGACCTGATCTACAAGGTGGAGGGCGGGCGGCGCATCCCCCGGCCGGAGTTCCTGGACAGGGCGGACGAGGTGCTGGGGGCGGGCGGAAAGCTGGCCGCCATGAAGCGGGATGTGGCGGAGGCCCGGTATCCGAAGAAGGTACGGGACTTGGCGAAGTTGGAGGCCAAGGCTGTTGAGGTGGCGGCGTATCACCACCACAACATCAATGGCCTGTTGCAGACCGAGGAGCATATGCGGGCCCTGTTTGCGGCGTGGTTGCCCGCTTACACGGAAGGCGAGATGGATCGCATGGTGGCTGCACGGATGGCCCGGCGATCCATTTTCGAGCGGGATCCCATCCCGGCGCTCAGCTTCGTGCAGGAAGAGGTGACGCTTCGCCGTCCGGTCGGAGGCACAATGGTGTGGCGCCGACAGCTCGAACGCCTTCTGGAGGTCGGGAAGTTGCGGAATGTGGCGATCCAGGTGATTCCTACCAGTTGCGAGGAGCACCCCGGGACCGGTGGGTTGATCGAGGTGCTGAAGTTCCCCGACGGCACCGCGGTGGGGCGTTCCGAGGGCGCATTCAGTGGCCGCCCGGTCTCCGATCCGAAGCAGCTCAGGATCCTTGAGTTGCGCTACGGGATGATCCGGGCTGAGGCTCTTACGCCACGGGAGTCACTGGCCTTCATCGAGCAAGTGCTGGGAGAGACATGATCGAGAAGTCCTCTGCTGGGGATGCTTCCGAGCTGGAATGGTTCAAGAGCAGCTACAGCAGCAGTGGCGATGGCAACGACTGTGTCGAGGTCGCGACCACCCCCGGCACGATCCACGTGCGTGACTCCAAGAACGCCCAGGGGCCCCGCCTCGGCTTCACGCCGACCGCGTGGGCCGACTTCGTGACGTACGTGGTCGAGCGCTGAAGACGACCCAACGCAACGCGCCCCGCCCTCCGGTGAACCCGGGAGCGGGGCGCATGGCGTGAGAAGAGCAGAAAGCTCTCAGATCCCGGCCGCCGCCGACAGATCCCCCTTGAGGGCAGCCAGCGTCCCGGCCGCCCGGCCGCGGGCCTCCGGCAGGCCGTTCGCCGACTCCACCGGGACCACGACCTCCAAGTAGCACTTGAGCTTGGGCTCGGTGCCGCTGGGGCGGACGACGACGCGGGCGGCCTCGATGCCGGCCTCCGGCGCACCGGACAGGTAGTAGCGCAGGCCGTCGGTCGGCGGCAGTGCCTCGGTGCCCTCGTTCAGGTCGTCGGCGCGCTGCACGGTCAGGCCCGCCAGCGAGGTCGGCGGCTGCTCGCGCAGCCTGCGCATCGCGTCGGAGATCAGCGACAGGTCCTCGACGCGGACCGAGAGCTGGTCGGTGGCGTGCAGCCCGAACCGCACCGCGAGGTCGTCCAGCAGGTCGCCGAGCGTGCGGCCGGCCTGCTTGAGCTCCGCGGCCAGTTCGGCGATCAGCAGGGCGGCGGTGATGCCGTCCTTGTCGCGTACGCCCTCGGGGTCGACGCAGTAGCCGAGCGCCTCCTCGAAGGCGTAGCGCAGACCGTCCACCCGGGCCAGCCACTTGAAGCCGGTCAGCGTCTCCTCGTACGGGAGCGAGGCGCCGGCGGCGATACGGGACATCAGCTGGGAGGAGACGATCGTCGTGGCGAAGGTGCCGGAGGCGCCCTTGGCGACCAGGTGGGCGGCGAGCAGGGCGCCGACCTCGTCGCCGCGCAGCATCCGCCAGCCCTCGGGGGTGCCGGGGGCCGGGACGGCGACCGCGCAGCGGTCCGCGTCGGGGTCGTTGGCGATGACGATGTCCACCTCGCCGGCGCCCTGGGACCGGGCGGTGGCGAACGCGAGGTCCATCGCGCCCGGCTCCTCCGGGTTGGGGAAGGCGACCGTCGGGAAGTCCGGGTCCGGCTCGGCCTGCTCCGCGACGACCGCGGGGGCCGGGAAGCCGGCCCGGTCGAAGGCGGCGAGGAGGGTGTCCCGGCCGACGCCGTGCATCGGCGTGTAGACGACGTTCACGTCCCGGGGGGAGCCGGGGGTCAGCACGGCGTCGGTGCGCGCCAGGTAGGCCGTGAGCACGGCGTCGTCGAGGGTCTCCCAGCCGGACTCGGGGCGCGGTACGTCGGCCAGCGAGCGGATCGCGGCGATCTCGGTGGCGATCTCGCCGTCCGCGGGCGGCACGATCTGCGAGCCGTCGCCCAGGTAGACCTTGTAGCCGTTGTCGCGCGGCGGGTTGTGGCTGGCGGTGACCTCGACGCCGGCGACCGCGCCCAGGTGCCTTATCGCGAAGGCCAGTACGGGCGTGGGCAGCGGGCGGGGCAGCAGCGCGGCGCGCAGGCCCGCGCCGACCATCACGGCGGCGGTGTCGCGGGCGAAGTCGGCGCTCTTGTGGCGCGCGTCGTAGCCGATGACGACCAGTCCCGAGCCCTGGCCCTTGGCCTTGAGGTACGCGGCGAGGCCGGCCGCGGCCCGGATGACCACCGAGCGGTTCATCCGCATCGGGCCCGCGCCCAGCTCACCGCGCAGCCCGGCGGTGCCGAACTGCAGGGTGCCGGCGAACCGCGCGGCCAGCTCCGTCGCGATGTCGGCGTCGTCGGCGGCTTCGATGAGCTTGGACAGCTCCTCCCGGGTCTCCGGGTCGGGGTCCTCGGCCAGCCATGCCTGGGCCCGGTTGATCAGCTCCGCGGGATCGGTAGCCACGTGATGCTCCTGACGGTGGATACGGGTGGGGGGCGCGCTGCGGGGGGCCCGTGAGCGGGGGCTGGTCCCGGCTCGTCACGCTTACCCCGTACGTGCGGGAAGGGAGCCGCAGAACCGGCCATCGGCGGGTCGCGGAGGCGGGCGGTGCGCGGGTGGTGCGTCCGGCTGATCTGCGCGATCAGCCGGACGCGTACGTACGTCCCCCCCCCCCCCCCCCCCCCCCCCCCCCCCCCCCCCCCCCCCCCCCCCCCCCCCCCCCCCCCCCCCCCCCCCCCCCCCCCCCCCCCCGCCGTGTCCGTGGCCGTGGCGCTCACGGCGCCGCGGTGGCTCAGAGCTTGCCGAGCACCTGGGCGAGCAGGCTGCCCATCCGGGTCGCGGAGTCGCGGCCGGCCTGGAGCACCTCCTCGTGGTTGAGCGGCTCGCCCGTCATACCGGCGGCGAGGTTCGTCACCAGCGACAGACCGAGGACCTCGGCGCCGGCCTCACGGGCCGCGATGGCCTCCAGGACGGTGGACATGCCGACCAGGTCGGCGCCCAGCGTGCGGATCATCTTGATCTCGGCCGGGGTCTCGTAGTGCGGGCCGGGGAACTGGGCGTAGACGCCCTCCTCCAGGCTCGCGTCGACCTCCTTGCACAGCGCGCGCAGCCGCGGCGAGTACAGGTCGGTCAGGTCGACGAAGTTGGCGCCGACGATCGGGGAGGTGGCGGTGAGGTTGAGGTGGTCGCTGATCAGGACCGGCTGGCCGGGGCGCATGCCCTCGCGCAGACCACCGCACCCGTTGGTGAGCACGATGGTCTTGCAGCCGGCCGCCACGGCGGTGCGGACACCGTGCGCGACGGCGGCCACGCCGCGGCCCTCGTAGTAGTGGGTGCGGCCCAGGAAGACCAGCGCCCGCTTGGCGCCGACCTGGTAGGAGCGGATCTTGCCGCCGTGGCCGGCGACGGCCGGGGGCGGGAAGCCGGGCAGCTCGGTGACGGGGAATTCGTGCTCGGGCGCGCCCAGGGCCTCGGCGGCCGGGGCCCAGCCGGAGCCCATCACCAGGGCGACGTCGTGGGTCTCGGCGCCGGTCAGCTCCCGCAGGCGGGCGGCGGCGTCGGCGGCGGCGCCCTGCGGGTCGCGCGCGATGTCGGGGGTAACAGATGCGTTCACGCGGACGAGGGTAGCCGGTAATCCCCTACGCGCGTAGATGTCGCTGCCCACGGTGCTGGGATCGTTGTCTTGTGGCATTTGCCAAACGCCCGTCGCCCGGGCGCGTCGCGACACCCGTACGGCCGCATTCCGGGACCGGCCCCGGCCGCATTCGGGCCCCGGCCCCGGGCGCACCGCGGTACCGGCCCGCCCGGCCGCTCCTCAGCAGGGCCGCTTGCGCAGCTCCATCACATAGTCGTGCGGCGCGCCGGCCGACTCCGCGGCATCCGCGATCTCGCCCAGGTAGCGGGCGGAGGGCAGTCCGCCCTCGTAGCCGTTGAGCACGTAGATCCAGGCCGTCTCGTCGCCTTCGAGGGTGTCCACCCGCACCCGCATCCGCCGGTAGATCTCCATGCCGACGCCCTCCCAGCGGTCCAGGGACTCCTCGTCCATGGGGGCGACGTCGTAGAGCGCGACGAAGAGCTGGGATGCCGGGTCCTCGACGACCGTCGCCAGCGCGCCCTCCCAGCCCATCTGCTCGCCGCCGAAGGTCAGCCGCCAGCCGTTGAGCCAGCCGGTGCCGCGCAGCGGCGAGTGCGGTGCGCGGCGGGACATCAGCCGCGCGTCGAGGTTGCCGGCGTACGCGGCGTAGAGCGACATGGTTCCGAGGGTACGGGAGGTTGCCCGCCGGGCTCGTGGTACCGGAGGTTCGTACGACGGGGCGCTGCGGAGGGCGTCCGGGCGGCTGCGGGGCGCACACGGAGCCCCCGGGCGAGAGGGAGCTTCGGGCGTGCGGGACAATGGAGTACGTGACTCGGATCGTGATCATCGGTGGCGGACCCGGCGGATACGAAGCGGCCCTGGTGGCGGCCTCTCTCGGCGCGGAGGTGACCGTCGTCGACTGCGACGGTCTGGGCGGGGCGTCGGTGCTGACCGACTGCGTGCCGTCGAAGACCCTCATCGCCACGGCCGAGGTGATGACGACCTTCGACTCCTCGTACGAGGAGCTGGGCATCATCGTCGAGGACGACACGCCGCACATCGATCGGCCGGCCCGGGTCGTCGGCGTCGACCTGGGCAAGGTCAACCGGCGCGTCAAGCGCCTGGCGCTCGCCCAGTCGCATGACATCACCGCTTCCGTGACCCGCGCCGGCGGCCGGGTCATGCGCGGCCGCGGCCGGCTGGAGCCGGGCCAGGCGCCGGACGGTTCGCGCAAGGTGACGGTGACCGCCGCCGACGGCACGTCCGAGGGCCTGATCGCGGACGCGGTGCTGATCGCCACGGGCGCGCACCCCCGCGAGATCCCCGACGCGCTGCCCGACGGCGAGCGGATCTTGAACTGGACGCAGGTCTACGACCTCGACGAGCTGCCCGAGGAGCTCATCGTGGTCGGTTCCGGTGTCACCGGCGCCGAGTTCGCCGGTGCCTACCAGGCGCTCGGCTCCCGCGTCACCCTCGTCTCCTCCCGCGACCGCGTGCTGCCGGGCGAGGACCCGGACGCCGCCGCCGTGCTGGAGGACGTCTTCCGCCGCCGCGGCATGAACGTCATGGCGCGCTCGCGGGCACAGTCCGCCAAGCGCGTCGGCGACCGCGTCGAGGTCACCCTCGCCGACGGCCGGACGATCTCCGGTACGCACTGCCTGATGGCGGTCGGCTCGATCCCCAACACCGAGGGCATCGGACTGGAGGCGGCCGGCGTCAAGCTCAAGGACTCCGGCCACGTGTGGACCGACAAGGTCTCGCGCACCACCGCCCCCGGCGTGTACGCGGCCGGCGACTGCACCGGCGTCTTCGCGCTGGCGTCCGTCGCCGCGATGCAGGGCCGGATCGCGATGTACCACTTCCTCGGTGACGCGGTGACCCCGCTGAACCTCAAGACCGTCTCCGCGAACGTCTTCACCGACCCCGAGATCGCCACCGTCGGCTACTCCCAGGCCGACGTCGACAGCGGCCGGATCGACGCCCGGGTCGTGAAGCTGCCGCTGCTGCGCAACCCGCGCGCCAAGATGCAGGGCATCCGCGACGGCTTCGTGAAGCTCTTCTGCCGTCCGGGCACGGGCATCGTCGTCGGCGGTGTGGTGGTCTCCCCGCGCGCCAGCGAGCTGATCCACCCCATCTCGATCGCGGTCGACAACAATCTGACCGTCGAGCAGATCGCCAGCGCCTTCACGGTCTACCCGTCGCTGTCCGGCTCGATCGCCGAGGTCGCCCGCCAGTTGCACTCCCGTAAGACCGCGGGCGAGTAACCGGCGGACAACCGATAAAGAAGCGACACCCCGGCGCCCATTGGCGATTGAAAACTTTGTGCCCCCAGTGAGCACTGGGGATGAAACGTGCCTGCATGGGCCGGCGGCCCGGCTGCGGCGGCGAGTCGCCGCCGCGCCGGCCGTCAGGGCGGCTGACCAGGCAGCAAGCGCGCGGTGCCGCGCGGCAGTTCGAGGTATGCGCGACATATGCGCGCCGCATACCACGTCGGGCTGCACGCTGTGAACAACTTCCGTTAATTGGTGCAACCTGCTGAAAACAGACGGTCGTTGGCGTTACTGTCAGTTTCGTGTTCGCTGCAGAACGTCGCCAATTGATCCTTGAAATGGTGCGCGCCAACGGAGCGGTTTCGCTCCGGGAGCTCGCCCGCGTCGTCCAGACCTCCGAAGTAACCGTACGGCGGGATGTGCGGGCGCTGGAGGCAGAGGGACTGCTCGACCGCCGGCACGGCGGTGCGGTCCTGCCGGGAGGTTTTACCAGGGAATCCGGATTCCCGCAGAAATCCCATCTAGCGACCGCGGAGAAGACGGCCATCGCCGATCTCGCGGCCGGCTTCGTCGAAGAGGGCGAGGCCATTGTCGTCGGCGCGGGAACGACCACCCAGGAGCTGGCCCGCCGGCTCGCCCGGGTCCCCGGACTCACCGTCGTCACCAACTCCCTGCTCGTCGCCCAGGCGTTGGCCCATGCCAACCGCGTCGAGGTCGTGATGACCGGCGGCACCCTGCGCGGCTCCAACTACGCACTGGTCGGCAGCGGTGCCGAACAGTCCCTTCAGGGCCTGCGGGTCTCCCGCGCCTTCCTGTCGGGCAGCGGGCTGACCGCCGAGCGCGGCCTGTCCACCTCCAACATGCTCTCCGCCAGCGTCGACCGGGCGCTGGTCCAGGCGGCGGGGGAGGTGGTGGTGCTCGCCGACCACACCAAGCTCGGCTCCGACACGATGTTCCAGACCGTGCCGACGGACGTGATCACCCGCCTGGTCACGGACGAGCCACCGGCCCATGACGACCGCGCCGCCACCGAACTCCAGGCGCTGGCCGACCAGGGGGTGCAGATCGCCGTCGCCGGCGGTCCGGGCGCGGGGCACGCGACGGGCCAGCCGGGCCTGGACGGTGCCGCCGGCGACCGCCGGAGCCCGCGGCGGGACGTCCCGCTGCCGGGACAGCGGCGCAGCCATGCGCCGGGCGCCACGGGCGGTGCGCCGCAGCTGCGCTCGGCGGCGTCGCTGAGCGAGTCACCGGGCGGCGGCCGGGTCGCCGATCTGGCGCCACGGCGGCGCTGAGCGGCTGCCCGGGCGGGCGGCCGGGCCCGGGGAAGGCGCCCTGCCGGCAGCGCGCCTTCTCAGCCGGAGCCGCTCTCCGGCTTCAGCCCGCGCAGGGTGAGCCTCAGCAGCCGATCGGCGAGCTTCGGATCGTCCGGGGACTCCTCGACGGCCAGCGCGATGCCGTTGGTCAGCTGCATCAGATCGCCGATGCTCACATCCGGACGCACCGCACCGGCCTGTTGGGCGCGGGCCAGCAGCGCGCCGCCGGCCTCCCGCATCGGCACGCTGCACCGCGCCATGCCCGAACTCTCGTCCGCCGAGGCGGTCATCAGGGCCCGCGACAGCCCACGGTAGGTACTGGCGTGGGTGATGATCGCACGCAGCCAGTCGACCAGCGCGGCGCACGGCTGGGGTGCGTCGGCCAGCTGGCCGGCGTACGTCAGCAGGGCCTCCACCTCGCTCTGGAAGACCGCGCCCATCAGGGCGGTGCGGTTGGGGAAGTGCCGGTAGAGGGTGCCGATGCCGACACCGGCGCGGCGTGCGATGTCCTCCAGTGAGGTGTCCGTGCCGTGTTCGGTGAAGGCCGTACGGGCCTCGGTCAGCAGCCGGTCGTAATTGCGGCGGGCGTCGGCCCGCATGGGGCGCACGTCATGTGCCCGCGTCGGTGCGGCCGGCACCGGACCTCGCACCGCCTGCCGCTGCTGCCCTGCCGTCTCCGTCGCCATCGCCGTCCTTCCTCGACCCGGCCGGTTTGCGGCCCGGTGGATCCAGGATGCCATTGCCCGATCGCGGGGTGATCCGGTGCGGTATGCAAGGAATGCCGGAGGTGCCCTCCTGTTGTCTCGGGGGTGCTCCCGCGCCCCGCCCGGTGGACGGCCGGCGGCCTGGGCGTGAAGTCGCGGCATACCGCGGTGGTCGCGCGGTCGAACACCTCGGGCGGGCCGCAACGCCGCGCCGTCAAGAGACATCAAACCTGGCGCAATGAGGTCTTCCGGGCTGTTCCGGAGACCCGGGAAGACGCCGTGCCAGGCCGCCGGGGAGCGGTGCGCGGCGCCGGACATCTGGGGAAAACGTCATGGGACTGACCAGCCGGTCGCTGTTGTACGCCATGGCCGCGGTCGCCGTGGTCTGCGTAGGACTCACGCTCTGGCTGTGGCCGCGGTTCGCCGGGCGCGGGCCGCGGGCGCTGCTGGGGCGGCTCGGCTCGATCGCCGCCACCCAGCTGACCATCGTGGCGGCGCTGGGCCTCGCGGTGAACGCCAACTTCCAGTTCTACGGCTCCTGGCGCGAGCTGCTCGGCCTGTACGACGACGCGCCGGCCGCCGCCGGGAAGTGGGGCGAGGGCGGTATGGCCGGCCCGGCCGGCGACCCGTCCAAGGGCCTGGTCCAGACCTCGGGCCCGGACGGCCTGGACAAGGTGCACGGCCTGCCGAAGGGCCCGCCGGACCAGGCGGGCAAGGTCGAGGCGGTACGGATCGTCGGCAAGCGGACCCGGGCGGTGGACCCGGCCTATGTCTATCTGCCGCCGCAGTACTTCCAGCCGCAGTACGCCCGCCAGCGCTTCCCCGTCATCGTCGCGCTCAGCGGCTACCCGGGCGGCACGTTCCTGCTGGCCCAGCATCTGCGGCTGCCGCAGACCGCCGCCGGGCTGATCCGCGCCGGCCGGATGCAGCCGACCGTCATCGTGATGCTGCGGCCCACCATCGCGCCGCCGCGCGACACCCAGTGCGTCGACGTGCCCGGCGGCCCGCAGGCCGAGACCTTCTTCGCCCGCGACGTCCCCGACGCCCTGAAGTCGCACTACCGGATCGGCCACGACCCCGGCGGCTGGGGCGTGCTGGGCTACTCCTCGGGCGGCTCCTGCGCCCTCCAGCTCGCCATGCGGCACGACCGCACCTACACCGCGGCGGCCGCTCTCTCGCCCGACTACAAGGTCAGCAACGACCCCACGACCGGCAACCTCTTCGGCGACGGCCGGGACCGGGTGCGCCGCCGTCAGGAGCACGATCTGCTGTGGCGGCTGCGGCACCTGCCGGCCCCGCAGGTGAGCGTCCTGGTGGGGACGAGCCGTACGGGCGAGAAGAACTACCCGGCAGCGCAGGCCTTCCTGGCCGCGGTGCGAGCGCCGATGAAGGCCGACGCCGTCGTCCTCGACCACGGCAGCCACAACTTCGCCACCTGGCGGCGCGAGGTGCCCTCCGCGCTGGAGTGGATGGGCAAGCGGCTGACGTTCCCGGAGGACGTGGTGGGCAACTCGTAGCGGGTGCGCCGATTGCGGCGCGGAAGGTCCCGGACATGTTCGAGGGGCTCGCGGCGGTCCACCGCCACGAGCCCCTCGAAGGTTTCGGAACTACCGGGTCAGTCCTTGATCTCGCAGATCACCGCGCCGGACGTGAGCGCCGCGCCGACCTCGGCGGTCAGGCCCTTGATGGTGCCGGAGCGGTGCGCGTTCAGCGGCTGCTCCATCTTCATCGCCTCCAGGACGACGACCAGCTCGCCCTCGGTGACCTGCTGGCCCTCCTCGACGGCGACCTTGACGATGGTGCCCTGCATCGGCGAGGCGAGCGCGTCGCCGGAGGCGGCGCTGCCGGCCTTCTTGGCCGCCTTGCGCTTGGGCTTGGCGCCACCGGCGACCGCGGCGCGGGCCAGCGGCATGCCGAGCGAGGACGGCAGCGAGACCTCCAGGCGCTTGCCGCCGACCTCGACGACGACCGTCTCACGGGTGTCGGCCTCGGCCTCCTCCGCACCGGGCGCGGCGAACGGCGCGATCTCGTTGACGAACTCGGTCTCGATCCAGCGGGTGTGGACGGTGAACGGGTCCGCGGAGCCGGTCAGTTCGGGGGCGAACGCCGGGTCCTTGACGACCGCGCGGTGGAAGGGGATGGCCGTGGCCATGCCCTCCACCTGGAACTCCGCCAGCGCACGGGCGGCGCGCTGCAGCGCCTGCTCGCGGGTGGCGCCCGTGACGATCAGCTTGGCCAGCAGGGAGTCCCAGGCCGGGCCGATGACCGAGCCGGACTCCACACCCGCGTCCAGGCGGACGCCGGGGCCGCTGGGGCCGTCGAAGCGGGTGACCGTGCCGGGCGCCGGGAGGAAGTTGCGGCCCGGGTCCTCACCGTTGATACGGAACTCGAAGGAGTGGCCGCGCACCGCCGGGTCGTCGTAGCCGAGCTCCTCGCCGTCGGCGATCCGGAACATCTCGCGGACCAGGTCCAGGCCGGTGACCTCTTCGGTGACCGGGTGCTCGACCTGCAGACGGGTGTTGACCTCCAGGAAGGAGATCGTGCCGTCCTGGCCGACGAGGAACTCGCAGGTGCCGGCGCCCTCGTAGCCGGCCTCCTTGAGGATGGCCTTGGACGCGCGGTACAGCTCGGCGTTCTGCTCGTCCGTCAGGAACGGCGCGGGGGCCTCCTCCACCAGCTTCTGGTGGCGGCGCTGCAGCGAGCAGTCGCGGGTGGAGACCACGACCACGTTGCCGTGCTTGTCGGCCAGGCACTGGGTCTCGACGTGCCGCGGGCGGTCCAGGTAGCGCTCGACGAAGCACTCGCCGCGGCCGAAGGCGGCGACCGCCTCACGGACGGCCGAGTCGTACAGCTCGGGGACCTCGTCGAGGGTGCGGGCGACCTTCAGGCCGCGGCCGCCGCCACCGAAGGCCGCCTTGATCGCGATCGGCAGGCCGTGCTCCTTGGCGAAGGCCACGACCTCCTCCGCGCCGGAGACCGGGTCGGAGGTGCCGGCGACCAGCGGCGCACCGGCGCGCTGGGCGATGTGCCGGGCCGCGACCTTGTCGCCGAGGTCGCGGATGGCATGCGGGGGAGGGCCGATCCAGGTCAGCCCCGCGTCCAGGACGGCCTGGGCGAACTCGGCGTTCTCGGAGAGGAAGCCGTAGCCGGGGTGGATGGCGTCCGCGCCCGAATCGGCGGCGGCGGCCAGGACCTTGGCGATGTCCAGGTAACTGGTGGCAGGAGTGTCACCGCCCAGGGCGTAAGCCTCGTCTGCCGCGCGTACGTGCACAGCGTCCCGGTCGGGGTCGGCGTAGACGGCTACGCTGCCGATCCCCGCGTCCCGGCATGCACGGGCAACGCGAACAGCGATTTCGCCACGGTTGGCGATGAGCACCTTGCGCACGATGGGGGTCCTTCCTTGGCGCTTCGCCGCAACAATAGGGATGCGGCGATTTTAGGGACTGGCGACACCGCGTGCCGACCCGTTCCCTGGGGTGAGCTTTCCCACACGGAGTGTGCCCGGAGCGCCAGTGAGGGACCTAAGCCCCCTGGTATCCCAGGGTAGGCCCGGATTCACGGGCTCCGGCTCGAGACGCGGTGTGGCCTAGGTCTCGCACTTCCGGCATCCAGTGGATCGTCAATTCTTTGTGGAGTCCCTACGAATGGGCGAAGAAAACTTTGCCGCCGGCTCCGTCCGTCGGCGTGCCGCCGGACCGTCGCCCGCAGATGTCCGCACCCACTCGCGCAGAACCCTTGCCCTTGCTGTTACCCATTAGTAGCGTGCCCGATGTCTTTGTACTCGCGGTAACGGATGTCTTCCGGAAGTGGGTGGGCGGGGTGATGGCACGACGACCGGTGGCGGCGGCCGCGGCGGTGGTACTGATCCTGGAGGCCTTCGGGATCGTGCTGCTCAACTGGATCCTGAGCATCGTCGTGGACCGGCAGCAGATGTCGCTGGCCGGTCTGGAGCCCCGCGCGATGTCCGCCGGCTCCTGGATAGGCGGCATCCTCTTCGGGCTCTATCTCCTGTTCTGCGCCGCCGTTCTGATCCGCACCGCGGCGGTCGACCGCGCCCCGGGCGGCTTCGCCCGGATCGCCCTGATCAGCGCCGCCGTGGTCCACGGCCTGCTGGGCGCCTTCGCCGTCGGCCTGGTCGGCTGGATCGCCTTCCTCGCGATGAGCGTCGTGCTGGGCCTGATCGTGCTGACGCTGGTGGCGTACGGGGAGGGCCGTAGCGGGCAGGAGAGCGACGGCGCCCCCGAGGGCGCGCCGAACGGTCCGGCGGCGGCGCCCGGCACGGTCTGAAAGCACCCGCACCCGCACCGGCACCCGCCCCCCCACCCGAACTCCCCGCTCCCCGACCCCGGTCGACTCCGCCGAAGGCCCCCCGACACGCCCGGGTTAGGCTCTGCGCGCTGTGTCGTCGACGGGGGATGGTGCGCATGCAGGCGTCAGTTGCCGGTGCCGGAGCGCGAACGGGCGCGCCGGTCGCGATCGGCCCGTACACGGTGCTGGGCCGGCTGGACGACGAGGCGTCCCCGGTACCCGTACCCGAGCAGCGGTTCATCGGGCGGAGCGCGGACGGCGACCGCACGGTGCTGATCGGGCTGCCGCTCGCGGGGGCCGACCCCGGCCGGTTCCTGGCCGAGGCGGAGGCCTCCCGCTATCTGCTCGGACCGTGGTCCGCCCCGGTCGCCGAGCTGGCCGCGCCCGGTGACGTTGCCTGGCACGCCCGCCCCTACCTCCCGGTGCTCCCGATGCCGTCCGCCCTCGCCGTGTACGGCGGCCCGCTGCCCGAACGCACCGTACGGGCCCTGGGCGCGGCCCTCGTGGAGACCGTGATCATCGGCCACGGGCAGGGACTGACGCACGCCGGCATCTCGCCGGCGGCCGTACTGCTGGCGGCGGACGGGCCCCGGCTCACCTGCTTCGGGGCGGTACGCGCCGCGGCCGCCGACGGCACCGCGCGCTCCGGGCTGCCGGGCCTGGAGTCCGGAAGCCTGCCGCCGGAGCAGGCCAGCGGCGGGCACCCGCAGCCGGCGGGTGACGTCTACGCCCTGGGCGCGACCCTCGCCTACGCCGCGACCGGCCACACCGTGCCGGAACGGGAGGAACTGCCGGCCGCCCTGCGGTCCGTCATCACGGCCTGCCTGTCCCGGGATCCGGCCGCCCGGCCGCGCCCGGCCGAGCTGCTGGACGCGCTCAGCCCGATCGCCGCGCACCCCGGCGCGGGCCCCGACACCGCCGGCAACCCCGCCGAGCGGGCCGCCGCCGCGCTCGGCCCCGGCTGGCTGCCCGGCCGGATCATCGCGGCCCTGGCCCGCCAGTCGGCCGGCCTGCTCGCCGCGACCCTTCCGCCTCCGCCCGCCGCACGCCAGGACTAATGCCGCCATGCCCTCCGCCCTGACCCACGACGACCCGCACGGCTTCGGCCCCTACCGCCTCATCGCCCGGCTGGGCAGTGGCGGTATGGGCACCGTCTACCTGGCGCGCTCGCCGGGCGGCCGGACCGTGGCGGTCAAGACCATGCACGCCCGGATCGCCACCGAGACCGCCTTCCGCACCCGGTTCCGGCTGGAGGCGGACGCCGCCCGGGTCATCGGCCCACGCCACGGCGCCCAGGTCGTCGAGGCCGATCCGCTCGCCGAAACCCCCTGGATCGCCACCGAGTACGTCCTCGGCCCGCCGCTGGACGAGGCGGTGGAGCTGGCCGGCCCGCTGCCCGAGGCATCCGTACGGGCCCTGGGGGCGGCGCTGTGTGCCGCGCTCGGCCAGCTGCACCACTCCGACGTCGTGCACCGCGACCTCAAACCGTCGAACATCATGGTCACCGCGCACGGCCCCAAGGTCATCGACTTCGGCATCGCCCGCGCGCTGGGCGACGACCGGCTGACGCACACGGGCGCCGCGGTCGGCACCCCCGCGTTCATGTCGCCGGAGCAGGCGACCGGCGGGGAACACACCCCCGCCGGGGACGTCTTCGCGCTCGCCGGGGTCCTGGTCTTCGCCGCCACCGGCCACGGCCCCTTCGGCGACGGCCGGCCCGCGGACCTGCTGTACCGGGTCACCTACGGCGAACCCGACCTCACCGGCACCCCCGCCGCCCTCGCCCCGATCCTGGCCCGCTGCCTGGCCAAGGACCCCGCCCGGCGCCCGACCACCGCCGAGCTGTCCGCCCAGCTGCACGACGGCGGCGGCGAGTTCGCCGACCTGCTGCCGGACACGGTGCTCGCCGAGATCGGGCGGCGGGCGAGCGAGGTCTGGCAGATCGTGCCGCAGCGGCTGGCCCCGCCGGCCGATGTGCCGGCGACCGTGCCGTCCGCCGACGTGCCCGCGGCGCGGGGTCTCTCCCGCCGGGGGCTGCTGATGGCCGGCGCGGGGTCGGTGCTCGGCGTGGCCGGGGCCGGGGCCGGGGTGTGGGCGTGGCTGGGGCAGGGTGACTCATCCGCGCCGGGGCCGGCGGCGCCGTACAAGAAGCCGACGCCCGGTCCGAGCGTCAGCGCGCAGAAGAAGAAAAAGCTGGACTCGGTGTGGCAGATCCAGAACGGCGGCACCTATGACGACGAGTCGCCCGATGCCCCCTTCGTCCCCGGAGGCGTGCCCGTCGTCGTGGGCAACACGCAGATCTACCGCATGGACCCGGCGTCCGGCGCGGTGAAGTGGACCGCCGACATCGACGGCACCTGGCAGGTCGCCTCGGACGGCGAGCGCCTCTACCAGAACGTCAGGGTCGCGCACTACGACGACGCCAACAGCGGGATCCCGCGCACCGTCGACCGGTTCCTCGCCCGCGTCGACCTCGCCACGGGCAAGGCCGGCAAGCACCTCGCCGAGATCACCGACGCGAACTTCGGCGGTATCGACAGCCAGTTGCTGGCGGTCGCCGGCGACACCGCCTACCTGGCCATCTCCCAGGGCAAGGTCAAGATGTACCAGCGGCAGATCCCCTGGGCCGTGACCGCCGTGGATCTCGGTTCGGCGCGCCGGCCGTGGACCGAGCCGCTGCCGTTCCGGTCGGCGAAGTCCGACCAGTGGCACTTCCTCGCCGCCAAGGTCGTCGGCGACCGCCTGTTGCTCCTGCAGGAGATGAACGACGGCAAGGTCCGGGTCGTCGCCCGGGACACCCGCACCGGCAAGGTCGTCTGGGACAAGCCCTGGGACGTCGAGCCGGCCGCCGCGCACCACCCGCTGACGGCCGACGGCAAGCACCTGTACCTGGGCGCCGGACGGCTGCGGGCGCTGCGGCTGAGCGACGGTGGGCAGGCGTGGGAATCGGCCGCGGGCAAGAGCTACGGGCCGCCGGTGCTGAAGGACGGCGTGGTCTACGCGGTGCAGAAGGGCCTCGGTCTCGTCGGGACCGACGCCGCCGGCGGGAAACCGCGCTGGACGGAGAAGGGCGGCGACGGCGCGCAGGCGTCGGCGACCTCCCGCCCCGTCATCGGCTCCCGGTACGCGTACACGTACAGCAAGAGCGAGGGGGCGCTGCGGGCGATCGATCTCGCCTCGCGCACCACCGCCCACCTCTACAAGGCCAACGGGGACCGCTTCACCGCCGTCGAGCAGAGCAAGATGATCATGGCGTCGGGCGAGCACTTCCTCGCCGGCTTCCCCCTTCAGTAAGGCCAGGGCCGGACCACCCGCCGGCCCCTCGGCCCCCTCGGACAGCCCACTTCACACACCGCCCTCGCCCCCCTCGACCTCCGCAGAAAGCCGCCACCATGAACCCCCTCGGCACCGGCGACCCGCTCCGCCTCGGCCCGTACCGCCTGCTCGGCGTGCTCGGCGAAGGCGGGATGGGCAAGGTCTACGTCGGGCAGGACGCCGAAGGCACCGTCGCCGCGGTCAAGGTGCTCCGGCCCGAACTCACCGGCGAGACCAACCTCGTCCAGCGCTTCGTTCGCGAGGCGCAGGCGGCACAGGCCGTGACCAGCAAGGGCGTCGCGCGGGTGCTCGGCGCGCAGACCGAGGGCGGCCGGCCGTGGATCGCCACCGAGTTCCTGGCCGGACCGACCCTCGACGAGGCCGTCGAGGCGTACGGCCCGTTCGACGACGCGGCCGTACGCGCCCTCGCCGCCTCGATCGCCCGCACGCTGGGGGACATCCACGCCACGGGCCTGATCCACCGCGACCTCAAGCCCCCGAACATCGTCCTGACCTCGACCGGACCGCGCGTCATCGACTTCGGTATCGCCCGCCCGGAGCACGGCCTGACCCTGACCACCACCGGGCAGGTCCCGGTGACGCCCGGCTACGGCGCCCCCGAACAGGTCCTGGGCCGCCGGGTCGCCTCCCCCGCCGACGTCTTCTCCCTCGGCGCGGTCCTGGTGTACGCGGCCACCGGCCACCGCGCGTTCGACGCCACCCACATCGCCGCCCTCCAGTACAAGGTCGTCCACGACGAGCCCGACCTCGACGGCGTCCCGGAGCAGCTGCGGCCGCTCATCGCCCCCTGCCTCGCCAAGGACCCGGCCGCCCGCCCCACGCCCGCCCAGATCGCCGCGGCCTTCGCCGCGCCCAAGGGCGCCGAACGAGCCTGGCGGCGTGGCCGGGTGGCTGCCGCGATCAAGGAGCGGGAGTCCCGGATCCACGAGCTGACCACGCTGATCGCGGGGGAGGCCGCCGGCTCCCCGAACCCGGTGACCCGGCGCCGGCTCCTGATGGGCCTGGCCGCGGGCGGAGTGGTCCTCGCAGCGGGCGGCGGCGCGGCCGTCGCGCTGTGGCCGCCCACCCGCACCCCGACGGCGAAGAAGAAGACCGACCTCTTCGCCTTCCCGCCGGCCGTGAAGACCCCGACGGCGCACGTGCTGAACGCGGACGACGGCGACTTCATCGTCGGCGGGTCGCCGAAGGAGCTCTGGGGCCCGATCGAGGTGCTCGACGCACAGACCCCGGCGCCGCTGCCCGTACGGGACGTCATCGTCTTCGGCGCAGCCGGCGGCGGGATCGCGGCCCACAACGTGGTGGACGGCAAACGCCGTTGGGCCGTCCGCGACATCAAGGCGACCGGCCGCTACCTCTCCCTCTCCGACCGCCTGATAGCCGCCGTCGACGCCGGCGGCACCCTTCGCACCTTCGTCGCCTCCACCGGCGAACCCCGCTGGACCGCCGCCGCCGACGCCGAGCAACTGCTGGCCGCCGACGACGAGGCGGTCTACCTCGTGACCAAGGACCACCGACTGCGCGCGGTGGGGCGCTCGGACGCGAGGGTCCGGTGGACGGTACGGCCTACCGGCGACTTCCGCGGCGCCCTCACCCCGCCCGGTGTCGCTGCCGAAGGCCGGCTGGTCGTCTCCACCGACAAGGGCGATGTGCTGGCTTTTGCCACCTCTGACGGGCACCGGGTCTGGAATGTGCGCAAGCAGTGGGACGGCGCGATCCGCCCGGCAGTTCACGGCTCGACGGTCTACCTCAACGGCAGCACGCTCAGGGCCCTGAGGTTGGCCGACGGCAAGGAGCTGTGGAAGGTCGAGGCGCGGGACGCGGCCTGGCACAGACACCAGGACTGGGGCCCTGCGACCCCTTACGACGACGATCTGCTCTACGCCACGCACGGCAACTGGGCCCGCAAGATCAAGCGCAGCGACGGCAGCAAGATCCTGGAGTGCCGCGGGACGGCCGACCTCACCCGCCCGGTGCTCGTCCAGGGAAACGGGGTGTGGTTCATCGACGAGGACATCTGGAACCAGGTCAACGCGGTGGATCAGCGCACCGGCTACCCCGCCTGGTCCTTCGCGCTGCCCAAAGCGGAGCGCCGCTGGCTGGCGGCCGATGGCAACCGGGTCTTCATCATGAACGGAACATCGCTGTACGCCCTGCCGGTGTTCTGATCCGGGGTATTTCGCGAGCCCTCAGTGGCGCTACGCGGGTATCTTGAATTGATCATCCGTAGATCCAACCCGCACACATCGGCTGCTCATTGCTGACGGCGATGAGCAGTCAGCGGGCCCGGGACGTCTGCCCCGGGCCCGGGGCCTCAGCCCTTCACCGCACCGTCCGCCCGCAGCACCTCCATGAACGCGCGCATCCAGTCCGGGTGGTCGGGCCAGGCGCGGGCGGAGACGACCTTGCCGTCGACCACCGCCGAGTCGTCGACGAACTCGCCGCCGCCCATCTCCACGTCCGGTGCGCACGCCGGGTAGGCGGCGGTGCGGCGGCCCTTGAGGACGCCGAGGGGGGCGAGGGTGGTGGCCGCGTGGCAGATGTGGGCGACCGGCTTGTCGGCGTCGAAGAAGTGGGTGACGAGGCGGCGGTAGTCGGCGTCGTTGCGGAGGTACTCGGGGGCCCGGCCGCCCGGGAGCACCAGCCCGGCGTACTCGGCCGGGTCGACCTCGGACAGGGCGAGGTCGGACGGCCAGGAGTGGCCCTGGCGTTCGATGTAGGTGTCGAAGTTGTCGACGAAGTCGTGCACGACGAACTGCAGCTTCTTGCGCGACGGGGCGGCGATGTGGACCTCGTAGCCTTCCTCCAGCAGCCGTTGGTAGGGGTAGAAGAACTCCAGGTCCTCGGTGGCGTCGCCGGCGATGAGCAGGATCTTGGGCATGCTGCGCACTCCTCGTGGGGCAGGGCGGACCGGTGTGATCGGGCTGATCCGGTCGATCAGGCCGTATCGGATCAATCGGTTCCCCACGCCGTGACGTTGAATGCATCGCCGACGGCGAGCTTTCCGGTGCGCAGTACGGAGAACTTCGCGCCGAAGGCGACGCCGCCCTCGGGGATGCGGCGGTAGGACGCCAGGGTGCGCAGCGGCTCGGGCCCGGCCTTGGTGCCGGTGCGCTGGTCGACGAGGGTGACGGCGCAGCGGACGGCGAGCTTGGCGTAGCCCAGTTCGCCGTCGCCGATGGTGATCCGGCGGGCCCGGTCCTCGGTCTGGGGTTCGTCCCATCCGCCGACGACGATGTTCGGCCGGAAGCGCTCCATCGGGACCGGGGCGCGTCCGGCGGCGGTGATACGGGCGTTGAGGTCGGCGAGGGAGGCCAGCGACAGGACGTGGACAGGGCTGCTGTCGGCGAAGCCGGAGGTGCCGGGGGTGTGGCCGTCGGTGATCCGGTCGTGCTCCGGCGGTACCCGGACGAGCCGGCTGGGCGTGCCGAGCACCTCGGAGAGCCAGCCGGCGGCCGCCTCGCCCTGGTCGACGGCGCGGTAGGGCGCGCCGAACATCTCGACGTCGGACCGGGCCGCGGACCCGGCGCCGTGGGCGATCTCGTACGTCAGGGGAGCGATTCCCGGTGCGGACAGGGTGAGTTCGGTGCCCTGGGGGCCGACCTCGGGGCGTATGACCGCAAGGGCGGGGGCGGTGCGCTGGCTGCGGAAGACGCCGTCCTCGCCGACGACCATGAAGCTGCGGTCGTGGGCGAGGCCGGCCCGGGTGAGCTCCGCCGAGGGCGCCGGAGTGCCGGCACAGCCCTTGACGGGGTAGCTGATCAGTTCGACGACGGTTGCCATGCGGGCAGCCTATGAGGGACTCAGGTCCACAGCTGGGTGATCGCCACGTCCAGGTCCGCGAGCAGCCGGCGCAGCAGCGGCAGGGAGAGGCCGATGACGTTGCCGGGGTCGCCGTCGATGCCGTCGATGAAGGGGGCGGAGCGGCCGTCGAGGGTGAAGGCGCCGGCGACGAAGAGCGGCTCGCCGCTGGCGACGTACGCGGCGATCTCGTCGTCCGTGGGCTCGCCGAAGCGGACCGTGGTGGAGGCGGTGGCCGACACCTCGCGGCCGGTCGCGGTGTCGATGACGCAGTGGCCGGTCTGCAGGACGCCGGAGCGGCCGCGCATGGACTTCCAGCGGGCGGTGGCGTCCTCGGCGTCGGCGGGCTTGCCGAGCGCCCGGCCGTCCAGCTCCAGGACCGAGTCGCAGCCGACGACCAGTGCGCCCGCGGCCTCCGGGCGGGCGGCGACGGCCGCGGCCTTCGCCTCGGCCAGGACGCGGGCCAGCTCGCCGGGCGTGGCCGCGGTCAGCGCGTCCTCGTCGACGCCGCTGACGATGACCTCGGGCGCCAGCCCGGCCTGGCGCAGCAGGGCCAGCCGGGCCGGGGACTGGGAGGCGAGGACGAGGCGGCGGGGGCGGGCGGGGGAGTGGGGCTGCTCTTCGGTCATGGGCGCCATCGTACGGAGCCGCCGCCGGCCCGGGTGCGGCCGGACTACTTGCCCAGGACCGCCTGCATGACCTGCTTGGCGATGGGGCCGCCCAGCTTGCCGCCGGCGATCTCGGAGCGGGGGATGTCCATGTCCTTGGGGTCGACGAAGACGGCGACCGCCACCGGGGAGGAGCCGTCGCTCTGCTTGGCGTAGGAGACGAACCAGGCGTAGGGGCGCTCGTCGTTGACGTTGGCGCCGTGCTGGGCGGTGCCGGTCTTGCCGCCGACCGTCACGCCGTCGATCTTGGCCTTGTCGGCGGTGCCCTTCTCGACGGTGTACTCCATCATCTCCTGCACCTTCTTCGCGGTGTCGGCGGAGACGGCCTGGGACTTCACCTTCGGCTCGATCTTCTCGATCGTCGACAGGTCGGAGCCACGCACCTCGTCGACGAGGTGCGGCATCATCAGCTTGCCGTCGTTGGCGAGCGCCGCGACCACCATCGCCATCTGCATCGGCGTGCTGGTCAGGCTGCCCTGGCCCATGCCGGTCAGCGCGGTCTGCGGCTTGTCGAGCTTGTCCGGGTAGAGGCTCTTGGTGGCCAGCAGGTCGCCGAAGTCCTTGTCGTAGACGTCGGAGTTGAAGCCGAACTTCTCTGCGGTCTCGCGCATCTTGTCCTTGCTGACCTTCAGCGCGGTGTCGAGGAAGACGTTGTTGCACGACCACTGCATGCCGGTCTTGAGGGAGGCCTTGTCGCAGGGCGCGCCCACGACGTCGTTGCCGATCTTCGTCGAGCTCAGCGGCAGCTGGTAGGGGGCGGGGGCGCCCGAGGGGGCGTCGATGTCGCTGACCACGCCGTGCTCCAGGGCGGCGGCCGCGGTGAGGATCTTGAAGGTGGAGCCGGGGGCGTAGGTCTCGCGCAGTGCCCGGTTGCTCAGCGGCTTGGTCTTGTCGTCGTCCAGCGCCTTGAACTTCCGGCTCTCGGCGTTGGAGATGCCGGCGAAGACCGAAGGGTCGTAGGAGGGGGTGGAGGCCAGCGCGAGGACCTTGCCGTTGCGCGGGTCGAGGGCGACCACCGCGCCCTTGGCGTTGAGGTCGGTCAGGCCCTTGTAGGCGGCCTTCTGCGCCTTGGGGTCGATGGTGGTGATCACATCGCCGCCGCGCGGCTTCTCACCGGTCAGGATGTCCTGGGCGCGCTTGAGCGCGAGCCGGTCGTCCTTGCCGCTGAGCACCTTGTTGTAGATGCCCTCCAGGAGGGTCGTGCCCTGGGCCTGCGAGGCGAAGCCGGTGATCGGGGCGTACATGGGGCCGTCCTTGTACGTCCGCTTGTACTTGAAGTCGCCGGAGGTCGCCACGGAGCCGGTGATCGGCTGTCCGCCGACGATGATGTTGCCGCGGGGGTAGGAGAACGCCTCGATCTTCACCCGGCGGTTGTGGGGGTCGTTGGCCAGCTCGTCGGCCTGGACGAACTGGACCCAGGTCGCGCGGGCCAGCAGGGCCAGTACCAGCACCCCGCAGAAGACGGCTATGTGCCTCAGCGGCCTGTTCATCGCTCTCCCACTCCCACTCCCCATCGGCTGCGCCGGTCCGGGCGGATCGGCGCCCCGACCGCGCTACGCCCGAATTGCGGCTCTTCGAGAGTGAAAGATGAGATTCCGGCGGCTGTGGTTGCAGACGGGAACTGTGAGGGTTGCCTCGCGCGGCACGGGAACAGCGGATGGGGGCGGCCTACGGGAGCGGCCGGCGGGAGTGGCGCGGCGCCGTCATCTCCCGGAGAGCAGGAACATCAGCACCACCACGGCCACGGCCAGCACGATGCCCATCCGGCGGAGCTTGGCCTGCACATCACGCAGCTCCTCGGGCGGCTCATCGGGCGGGTCGGACCACAGCATGTATCGATCCTGTGCCCGTCGCGCCCGCGGGGGGGGGGGGGGGGGGGGGGGGGGGGGGGGGGGGGGGGAGGGGAGGAGGAGTGACGCAAACAGCGATCCAGAAAGAGGC